>CAXTKV010000011.1:0-47411 GCA_964244895.1 uncultured Deinococcales bacterium | reverse complement strand
CTTTCTTCTTGCGTTCATACGCGCGCTTGTTCTTGTGAACTTGCGCGGTTCTTTTTTTCTCGTGACCCGTGGCTTTCTTGGGTTTCTCGAGCCCCGTGAAATCCGTGATTTTTTCCAGGTCGGCGCGTTTGAGTTTCTGGCGCGGCATGGGTTCAGGGTATCTCGAGGGGCGTAAATATGGGAACACCGCCCAGCACGCGTTTTACGATTTGTGTGTGGGACGGTGTTTTTTCAATGCGGTTGCGTCAGGTGCGGTAAGACCTCGCGCAGCACTTCGGTCAGGCGCTCGAGCAAATCCGGGGGAACCTGACGGACGAGTTGCTCCAGGGATCGGTTGAGTTCCGTGTCGAAGGCCGTCAGGAATTCCTGTCCGGTCGGCGAAAGGCTGATTTCTCGTCCGCGACGATCCAGGGGGTGTTCGGTTCGCATTACGAGTTCGCGTTGAACGAGCCGTTCAACGAGGTGGCTGGTCGTGCCGGAACTCAGGCCGAGTTGTTCCGAGATGGCTGTAACGCCGAGCGCGCCCTGACTGCGCAGGCGAAACAGGGTCGAGAGTTGCGCGGGTGTCAGGTCGTATTGCTGAATTGTGACGGACAGGTCGCCGATGATCTGGCGCATGACGGCGGCGTGGAAGCTGTGGAGCGGCGTGCGGTGTTGGGGTTTTCGGCTGGCTGCTTGCAATTTTGTATCTCGAAACATAAAGTATCTCCAAGCTTCAAGATATCTTCGTCCTTGAATATCGGAGGTTAACCCATGAGCAGCCAGCGTGTCATCGTCTTCGGTTCTACAGGTCGGGTCGGTGCGAGCGTCCTCGAGTACGCCCTGAACGCGGGCCATCGGGTCACAGCGTTCGCCCGCACGCCAGCCAAAGTCACCCTGCGTCACGCCAACCTGAGCGTCGTGCAGGGGGACACGACCGATCCTGAAAGCGTCTCAAGGGCGCTCGAGGCGGGATTCGACGCGGTCGTGATGGCCGTCGGCGCCAACCCCTTGAAAGCCTCGACGGTCGTGAGGGACAGCGTAAAGGTCATCGTGGCGGCCATGAAATCTGCCGGACTGACCCGCTACCTGGGCGTCAGCGGAACCGCGCAGATGCCCTCGACCCCGGCTGGAGCGATTTCCTTGTTTTTCGTGAGGCTATTCATCGCGGCAGCCACCGACCACCAGTACGCCTACGAGATCGTCGCCAACTCGAGCCTGGATTATGCGCTGGCCGCCTGCCCGTACATCAACGACGGCGCCCACACCGGGAAATACCACCTCGAGACGGGGAAGTTTCCCGGCGGCTTCAAGATCATTTCGGCGCACGATGTGGCCGATTTCCTTGCCCGAGAGATCAGCGAGGCGAAGTACCACCAACAGGCCGTCGGCGTGTGGTACTGACGATGAGAACACCGTCCAGCACGCGAATCTCGAGGCTCAAGAATATACGTGTGGGACGGCGTTTTCGCTTACCGTGCGCGGGATTTCTTGGTCTCGGTGGTCTTCGCTCGGGACGCGGTTCTCGGGATGATCGCGTATGCGCAGACGTGCGCCCCACCGACCATGTGCGCCACGCGTTCAATGGTCGCGTCGGGCAGCACGGCGCGGATGAATTCGATCTCGCTCGAGCAGGCCTGACCGTATTTCATGGCCACGCCGAAGATCGCGCAGTTGTGCTCGGTGATGCGGTACGATCCGTCCGGCAGGTGTTCGAAGTCGGCCAGGTAGCCGTCCTCGTCGAGAATCCGCGTCAGTTCGGCGACGCGCGCGTCCAGGGCTGGTAGTGGATCCAGGCGGAGTTTCGCGCTATCGATGCGGCGCTGCATCCGCCGTCTGAAGATGGCCTCCAGCAGTTCGGGGTCGTCGTCCTGGACGTACTCCAGCAGTTCGTTGGTCAGTTCGCTGTAGCCGCGCGGGTAGAGCGCGTCGGCGGCAGCGGTCAGTTTGTAGACCAGCTTGGGCCGCCCGACGCCTTCGCGCAATTCGCGGCGGACGATCAATCCGTCCATCTCGAGGGATTGCAGGTGCTGGCGCGCGCCCGACGCGGTGATGCCGGTGGTTTCGGCCAGGTCTTCGGCGCGCAACTCGCCGCGTTTTTTGAGCGCGCCCAGGATGGTCTGGCGCGTCTGAGGCATGGCGCTGAGGGCGGGGTGGACGGCGCGGTTCACGCGGGCAGTCTAGCGCAGGCTTCGGGTTTCGGCAATAAAAACAGTTAATACTTGCTAAATCTTGATTTCGGATGTAGGATCGAAGCACTTCAGGCTCGCCTTTCAAAGACAGCCTTTCAGCCTCGAGCCGCACCAGAGGCGATTCGTGACCATTCCCGAAATGGAGACACCATGAAAACCGCACTGATCACCGGCGCATCTCGAGGGCTGGGTTTGGCGCTGGCCAGAGCCCTGGCGGAGCGCGATTGGGGCTTGATCATCACCGCCCGAGGCTCGAGCACCCTGGAGAACGCCCGCGCGGAACTCGCGGCGCGCACGAACGTCACCGCCATTCCCGGCGATGTCAGCGACCCCGCTCACGCTCGAGCCTTGGCCGAGGCGGCTCGAGCATTGGGTGGGCTTGACGCGCTCGTCAACAACGCCAGCATCCTCGGCCCCTCGAGCGACGCCGCCGAAGCCGACTGGAAGCCGCAGCCCGCGCTGGCGGACTACCCGTTGGATGCGCTGGAACGCGTCTACAGCGTCAACGTCTTCGCGCCGTTGCGACTGATTCAGCTCGCCTTACCGATCCTGAAACCCGGTGCGCGGATCATCAACCTCACCAGCGACGCGGGCATCGAGGCGTACGCGGGCTGGGGCGGTTACGGATCGTCGAAAGCTGCGCTGGAACAGCTTTCAGGCGTTCTCGCCGCCGAGCAACCCGCTGTGCGCGTCTATTGGGTCGACCCCGGTGACATGAACACGCGGATGCACCAGGAAGCCTTCCCCAATGAAGACATCGGCGACCGGCCCGCACCCGAAGCCGCCGTGCCGGGCTTCTTGCGCTTGCTCGAGGCCGACCTGCCGAGCGGTCGTTACCAGGCGCAGAGGCTGGAGGCGAGATCGTGATGCGCGCGCCATCACGAGTGAACACGCCAGCCGCGTTTCAGATCGAAACGCTCGAGTTCACCTTGCCGCCGGAACTCGAGGCCACCGAACCGCCGGAGGCGCGCGGTCTGGCCCGCGACGAAGTGCGCCTGATGGTCACCTGTCGACGCGACGACACCGTGGTTCACGCGCGCTTCCGCGACCTGCCCAGCTTCCTCGAACCCGGCGATGCGCTGGTGATCAACACCTCCGGTACGCTGCCCGCCGCGCTGCCCGCGACGCGCGCGGACGGCACGAAGCTGGAAATGCACCTTTCGACGCACCTGCCCGCCGACATCTGGACGGTTGAACTCCGCAGCCCTGACGGACGCACCACGAAAGCCTTTCGCGATGCAACTGAAGGCGAAACGCTGTCGCTGCCCGGCGGTGCGAAGGCTCGCATCCTCGCGCCGTATGCAATGGATCGCACGGCTGCGCCCACGCGCTGCGGCTCGAGATTGTGGCTGGCCATTCTCGAGCGACCCGAACCGCTCGTTTCGTATCTCGAGCGCTACGGCAAGCCGATTCGCTATTCATACGTGCCGCACGAATGGCCGATCAGCGCGTACCAGACGGTCTACGCCACCGAACCCGGCAGCGCCGAAATGCCATCAGCGGGGCGCGCTTTTACCAGCGAATTGATCACGAAACTCGTGGCGCACGGCGTGGTGGTCGCACCGATCACCCTGCACACGGGGATCGCTTCCCTCGAAGACCACGAACCGCCGTTCGAGGAGTTCTACCGCGTGCCGCCCGGAACCGCCCGCGCGGTCAACCAGGCGCACCGTGATGGTCGGCGCGTGATCGCAGTCGGTACGACCTGCGTGCGCGCCCTCGAGACCGTCACCGACGCGGGCGGAACCACCCATCCCGGCGAGGGCTGGACGCGCTTGATCGTCACCCCGCAGCGCGGCGTGCGGGCGGTGGACGGCATCCTGACGGGCTGGCACGAGCCACAGGCCACGCACCTGGCCATGCTCGAGGCCATCGCGGGACGGCGTCACCTCGAGGTCGCGTACCGGGCTGCGCTCGAGGGTGCGTACCTCTGGCACGAGTTCGGCGATCTGCACTTGATCTTGCCATAAAACACCGTCCAGCACGCAAATAAAAGCTCACGTCCCGGACGGTCTTCGTGGTCTGCCTCGACCTGAACTCGAGGCCGCAACACCTCGCCTGAAGCCCCGGTCGTGACAATAGACGCTCCCACGAGGCACGAAACAATCTTCAATCAGGAGGGCGTACCATGAGCTACAAGGTTGTCGCCATCTTCGAGGTCTTACCCGGCATGACGGACGAGGAATTGAGAAGGACGCGCCTGGCCCTGGAGATCTTGCGGCAACAGCCGGGATTGTTGTCCTACGAATCCGTTCGCACCGACGAGGGAAACGTGATGGTGATTCAGGGCTGGCAAACTCGGGAAGACTACCAGCGAGCCATAGCGCTGGCTCGCCAGCAACGGGCCGCCGCCAACGATGCGCCGACCGTGACCTCGAGGGTGTTTCACGCGGGCGACGTGGTGTTCTCGGTGTGAAGACCCTGGGTGTAAATTGAGGAAGGAACCGTGACGAACTTCATCTGCGAGACCTGCGGCGCGCAATTCGCCGCCACCGAAACCCCGCCCGACCATTGCCCGATCTGCGAAGACGAACGCCAGTACGTCGGGCACGACGGCCAACGCTGGACGACGCTGGACGAATTGCGCGGCACCCACCGCGCCGACATCCGGCCCGAGGAACCGGGTTTGACCGGTATCGGCACCCAGCCGTCCTTCGCCATCGGGCAGCGCGCCTTGCTGGTGCGGACGGCGGGTGGCAACATCATGTGGGACGGCGCGCCCTTGCTGGATGGGATGCTCGAGGCCGTGCGCGCGCTCGGCGGCATCCAGGCGATCACGGGTTCGCACCCGCACCTGTATTCGACGATGGTGGATTGGGCGCGCGCCTTCGACGCGCCGATCTACCTGCCTGCCAGCGACCGCGATTACGCCATGCGCCCCGACGAACGCATTCACTACTGGCACGGCGACACGCTGGAACTGGGAAACGGTGTGACCGTGATTCGCTGCGGCGGTCACTTCGAGGGCTCGAGCGCGCTGCACTGGGCGCACGGCGCGGATGGGCTCGGTGCGTTGCTGACGGGTGACACGATCACCGTGGCTCAGGATCGGCGCTACGTGAGCTTCATGCGCAGTTACCCGAACCTGATTCCCCTGGACGCGCCCGGCGTGCGGGGCATCGTCGGGGCGCTCGAGCCGTACCCGTTCGACCGGCTGTACAACGCCTGGTACGGCGGCGTGGTGGATCGCGATGCAAAGAACGCCGTTCGGCGCTCCGCAGAACGGTACTTGCGGGCCATCGGCGCGCCCGAGAGCGAGATGCGCCCTTGAAGGACATCCTGATCGTCGCCACCAGCCTCGACCCGGATTCGCGCTCGCAACTGCTGGCCAGAATCGCGCTCGAGGAAGCGAGGAATTCTGGTCTGAACGCGGAACTGCTGGATTTGCGCGAACTCGAGTTGCCGCTCGCGGGCTCGGCTGGATCGTGGGATGACCCTCGCGTCGAGTCGCTCAAGAAACGCGTTCACAGCTTCCGGCGCTTCGTGTTCTGCGTACCGATCTACAACTACGACATCAACGCCGCCGCCAAGAACCTGATCGAATTGATCGGAGCCAGATCGTTGGCGGGTTCGGTCGTGGGGTTCATCTGCGCAGCGGGCGGTCGCGCGTCCTACATGAGCGTGATGGGTTTCGCCAACGCGTTGATGCTGGACTTTCGCGTCTGGATCGTGCCCCGATTCGTGTACGCGATCGATTCGGATTGGAACGGTGACGTGCTGGCAGCGATCAGCCAGCGAGAGCGCATCGTCGAACTGCTCGAGTCCCTGCGCGACGGCCCGAGTTAAAAGCCAATTCTTGGGCCACGCCAACGAATTCTTTACTGTTTGATAATTAATGCTCGAATGGCTCTCGAAAATGGCTTTTTGGAGCCAGTTTGTGCCGTGCTAGATGCTGTTTCTTGCGAATATGAAGTAGTAAAAAAATACCTATGCTACGCTTCGCTTGTTCGCGATAGGGCATATTGGTATGCCAGTTCGTGTTGCTCATTTATGGTTGATTGAACCATAAATTCAAGTTTTTGTGGAAATTCAGTGTACATTGCGCTGAAATGAGCTTTGATTTGTAATTGAAAGGGGAAATTATGGCGCTGGTAAAGCAAAATAGAGGTCACGGTCAGTTGCGCGGCACGGAATACGCTTCAAAAGCCAGGTCTTCAGCTAAAAATGGGCGATTTGGCCGGATGTTCCGCTGGCTTGATGGTCAGAGTTACGACAGAATGGATCTCAAGGTGCTGGCCGAAATGATGATTCAGTTGGAACACGCACATTTCAGGACGCCCGCCGATCCGCCACCGACGCCACCTCAGGTCGTCTCGATGGGACCAGATGTCGTGACGGAAACTGTCCCACTAGACCCAGTGACGAAGAAAAACGATCCGAAAAAGTTGCTCGACACCGCCTACGGCGACCCTGAACCCGGCGATGAAAACCCCGCGATTCCTGCCGGGTACACCTACCTGGGTCAGTTCATCGACCACGACATCACCTTTGACCCGGCGTCCTCGTTGCAGAAAATCAACGACCCGGACGCCACCGAAGACTTCCGCACGCCGCGCCTCGATCTGGATTCCCTCTACGGCAGAGGGCCGGATGACCAGCCGTACCTCTACCAGGATGATCGCGGCATCAAATTGTTGATGGGTCGGAAGATCAACTTCAATCCGGCAGACGATGCCGATTTGCACGATATCGATCGCCGTGTTTTGCGCCGTGGGGACTTGCCGCGCAACGTCGAAGGGCGCGCCCTGACGGGTGATCCGCGCAACGACGAGAACAACATCATCTGCCAGATTCAAGCCCTGTTCATCAACTTCCACAACAAGGTGGTGGACACGCTTGACGCTGCCCGACCGTTGCTTTCGGATCAGGAATTGTTTCTCGAGGCACAACGGATCGTGCGTTGGACGTACCAGTACATCGTGATGAACGATTACTTGCCAAAAGTGGTCGGTGAAGAGACCTGGTTGAAGATTTATGGAGGTCTAAGCAATAAGGAAATCGAGAAGTTCGTGAAAGAAAAACTGGAGCTCAAACACCCCAAGCCCACCTTCGAGTTCTATAAACCTCACGAAATTGCGTACATGCCAGTCGAGTTCTCGGTGGCGGCCTTCAGGTTTGGGCACTCTCAGGTGCGGCCCAGTTATGCCTTGCGTGCGGGCAACGAAAACGCCGTCGTGGGTGGTGGAGACAAAAAAAATCACTTTATCAATGACCCGCGTTACCACCGCGTGCCGATATTCTCGGATGTGTCGTTCAATCCCAACCTGCCTGAAGCCAAAAAACGCAGGATGAGCCTGGACGGGTTTGGACCGTTGTTCCCGTTCTGGGAGATCGACTGGCGCTTGTTCTTCAGCGAAGGCAATATGCCGACCTTCGTAGGCGAGAAGGGTATATTTGGTGTTCAGCAAGACGACGAGATGCTGACCCAGCCCGGATACCGCATCGACACCAAGCTGGTCGATCCGTTGGCGATGCTGCCGCCGAACGTCGCCAAGAGCGGCAACATGCCGGATCACATCCCGTCGTTGGCGTTCCGCAACCTGTTGCGCGGCAGCAGCTTCGAGCTGCCATCGGGTCAGGATGTGGCTCGGGCGCTCGATCTGGAGCCGCTCACGGAGGCTCAACTCTGGGCGGGATTCCCGGAGGACGCGTTCCCAGCCGCGACCGGAAAGAGCTTTCACGATTCCAGGCACAACCCGTTCGCTTTCCGTGCGCCGTTGTGGTTCTACATCCTGCGGGAAGCGGAACTCGAAAAACGCCCGGATCTGAAAGACGATGCGCTCGGCGGGCATCATCTGGGGCCGGTCGGCGGGCGGATCGTGGCGGAGGTGCTGGTCGGGTTGGCCTACAACGATCACCACTCGTTCCTGTATCAGGATTCGACCTGGACGCCCACAGTTGAAGCGGCCAAGAGCGGTTTCGACCCGAAACACGATCTGACGACCATGTTCAACCTGATTCACTGGGTCACGGATGGGAAGATGGGTTTTGAGCCAACCTGATGCTGGAAGGGTTTCTCGAGCGAGCATTGAATGGACGGCGTTCCCGGTTTTCGGGAACGCCGTTTGCGCGTCCACCAAGAAGGCTTTGCACTGGATCGTGGGACTGCGTTTTCGGGCGTGACGTGGTTTCTCGGGAAGACCGTCCCAGACGGCAATTTCTGCGATGCTAAAAACGTGTGCTGGACGGTCTTCTTAAGGCTTGAGAAGCCTCAACGCGTGCGGTAGGCTCGGGCATCGGGAGGAAATGTGGAGCTTCAAAAGTACCTCGAACGCATCGCTTACGCTGGAACGCTCGAGCCGAACCTCGAGACGTTGCGCGCCGTCCACCGCGCGCACCTGATGGCCGTTCCTTACGAAAACCTCGACATTCACCTGGGTCGCACCCTGAGCCTCGACGTGCGCGATGCGTACCGGAAAATCGTGATGAACCATCGCGGCGGCTGGTGCTTCGAGATGAACGGCCTGCTGGCCTGGGCGCTGGCTCAGATGGGTTTCGAGGTGCAGTTGCTTTCCGGGTCGGTGGGACGCACGGACCTCGAAGGGCCGGAGTACAGTTCGCACCTCGTGCTCCTCGTCGAACTCGAGCAGGGCCCACACCTGGCGGACGTGGGCTTCGGTGATGGTTTCCTCGAGCCCTTACCGTTGCGTGAGGGCCAATACGTCCAGAAGGGCTTCGCTTTCCGTCTCGAGCCCCGCGCGACGGCAAGCGGTGAGCGTTGGGTGATGCACAACCACGCGCACGGTGGGGCTCCGCACTTCGACTTCAGCCTCGAGCCGCGCACGATGGCCCACTTTGCAGAGCAGTGCGAGTGGTTGCAAACTTCGCCCGAATCCGGCTTCGTCAGAACCACCGTCTGCCAGAAACCCACAGCGCATGGTTTTGTTACCCTGCGCGGCGCCGTGCTCACGACCCTGACGCCGCACGCGCAAACCAGCCGGACGCTCGAGACGAAGGCCGAGTACGATCTGGTTCTGCGCGATCACTTCGGCCTGGAGCTTCCCGAGGTCGCGTCGCTCTGGCAGAACGTCTGGGCGCGGCACCTCGAGTGGAAAAAGGATCCGTCTCATTAACCCCGAGCCATGAGCCGCGAGCCACACGCTTTTCCTCGCGGCTTGCGGCTAAATGACTTGCGGCTTCTTTGCACGAATTCCCGACCGACGCGTTAAGGTGATCCCATGTCCGACACGCTCTATCACATCGGCTTCTCTCGAAGCGATCTGGGTTCTGACGCGCCGACGCTGGCGGTCCTGTCCGGCGATCCAAACCGCGCCAGGGACATCGCCAACGGGCAACTCTCGGACGTGCGGGCGCTCTCGGAGCACCGGGGTTTGAACAGTTACGCGGGTACGCTCGCGAACGGCAAGCGCATCCTGTCCGCCACCAGCGGCATGGGCGCGCCATCGTTGAGCATCGTCGTCAACGAACTGGTGCAGGTGGGCATCAAGACCATCATCCGCATCGGCACCTGCGGTTCGATTCAAGCGCACGTGCCCGCCGGAAGCGTGGTGATTTCCAAGGCGGCATTGTGCCGTCAGGGGGCGGCCAACGACATCGCGCCGCGCGAGTACCCGGCTTCCGCCGATCCGTTCGTGACGGTCGCGCTGGTGGAAGAAGCCAGGGCGTTGGGGATAGATTATCACCTGGGCGTGACCGCATCGGTGGACACGTTCTACGAGGGCCAGGAGCGCGCCGAGAGCGCCAACCCGCACCTGTTGCGATCCCTGCAGGGCATCACCGAGGAATACCGCCACCTGAACATCCTGAATTACGAGATGGAATCCGGCACGCTCTTCAAGATGGGCAACGTTTACGGTTTCGCCGCCGCCTGCATCTGCGGCGTGGTCGCGCAGCGCACGGCCAGCGAACAACCGATACTCGAGTCGAAGGCCACGGCGGTCGAGCGCGCGATTCAGGTCGCCATCAATGCCGCCTCGAGATTTGCGTAACGGGGCTTTCCGGAATCATTTTGAGATCGATTCGCTCGCGGTTCGGATGGCTCCCAAGCCTTGGGTTCACGGGGATACCGTCCAGGACGCGAATCTTAAAGTGCGTCCTGGACGGTGCTCTGGCGTCAGTACAAGTCCGTGCGCCGATGCTCGAGCGCCGGGAGCTTCCGGCGCACCGCCTGCACGCGATCCAGGTCGAGGTGCGCGAGCGCAATCGTCTCTGATTCGCCCGCGTCGGCGATCACCACGCCCATCGGGTCGACTGCCACGGAACGCCCGGTGTGCTTGCCGTGCGTCATGTTGGCGGCCAGCAGATAGACGGTGTTCTCGAGCGCGCGGGCGCGGGTCAAGAGCATCCAGTGCTCTTCCTTGAGCGGCCCGACCACCCAAGCGCTCGGCGCGATCACGACCTGTGCGCCCTCGAGCGCGAGCTTGCGGGCGACCTCCGGGAAGCGCAGGTCGTAGCAGACCATCAGCCCGACCCGCGCCCAGCCCGCGTCGAAAGCCTGGGTTGCTTGCATGCCCGGTACGAACAGTTTTGATTCGCCACCGCCGAAGGCGTCGTAGAGGTGGTTCTTGCGGTACGCGCCGATCAACTCGCCGTCCTGGTGGATGTAAATAGCGGTGTTGGACGCGCGGAATGCCTCATTTGGGATCGTCTCGAGCAACCCGCTCACGACCGCGATGCCGTGCGCTCGCGCCGCCTCGCGCAGGCTCGAGACGTAGTGACCGGAAAGAGGTTCCGCGGCTTCGGCGGGCGCGACTTCCTGCGGGGTGGCCCTGTCCGTCTGCGGAGTTGCACTGTCCGTCTCGGGCAGCACGATCAGGCCGCAACCCATCCCTGCGGCGCGTTCGATCTCGCGCAAGGCGCGCGAGAGGTTCGCGGCTTTGTCGGGCGTGGAAGCGTGCTGCGCGAGCGCGACGCGAAATTCGGTCATGACCCACGCTACAAGAATCCGAGTGTCCCGATCAAGTTTGCGTTTCGGATGGCTCGAACCTGGCGGACGCGGTGGCTCTCGCCTGTCGGTTTCTGACCTGCTCGCGCGCCGCGTTGTAACTCTCCTCGAGCAAATGGATCGCATCCCGGACGTTTTCCTCCGATTTCAGCCAGATGCTGACCCAGCCGGTTTCCGGCAGGAGGTGGTGCGGTTCGGCTTTGCCTTCCAGGATCGCTCGATCGCGGGCTTTTTTGGTGAAGGGCACGTCCACCAGCCGCTCACCGTGAATGTGCCCGATCTCGCGCTTTCCCAGTCGGTATTCCGTGCCGCCGTAACGGTGCGGGTGCGCGCTGACACCAGCCCAGGAGCGCACGGCGGCGTCGATGGTCTGGCTGTCGCTCATGGCCTGAATCCTACGCGTCGCCGCACTGTGGGGTTGTCGCGCGCGTGACAGATGAAACGGGGCGTCGCGGCCTTCTCGAGAACCCGCCCGGAACGACCCGGTGATGTCCAGGGACGCACTGAGCAGATACCGGGCGTCTCTGCAGTCGGCTGTGACAATCTGAGGCGAGAAGCGCCGACCCGATGAGCTCGCGATTGAACGGTGCGCACCGCGCAGGCCAGTTACGATGAATCCCAGAACCCGCCC
Source organism: uncultured Deinococcales bacterium (assembly GCA_964244895.1). Taxonomy (GTDB): domain Bacteria; phylum Deinococcota; class Deinococci; order Deinococcales; family JAAFIG01; genus CAXTKV01. The sequence goes on along the minus strand of CAXTKV010000011.1, from coordinate 35,704 downwards.
GGAGGTACGCATGCAGCACACGACCCCGACTGATTCCATGACCGGTGCGCTGACCCGCGCCGAATTTGATGAGCGACTGCGCGAGGCGCACGAAATCGCGGCGAAGAACAACCAGGAACTGTCCTTGTTGATGCTCGACCTGGATCACTTCAAGAGCATCAACGACGCGTTCGGGCACGCGCGCGGCGACCAGGTGCTGACCGAATTCGCGCAACGCGTGTCGGAAGTCAGCCGGGGATCGGATCTGCTGTTTCGTTTCGGCGGCGATGAATTCGTGCTGTTGCTGCCGGAGACGGGCAGCGAACAGGCGGCGCTGTTGGCGGAACGCCTGATCGTGGCTGTCCGATCCGTGCCGTTCGCGGGCGACCCACCGTTGACGATCTCGGTCAGCGTCGGCTTGGCGACGGGGCGTGGGGCGGACGAGAGCGCCGAGGAAGTGAGCGCCGAGGAACTCTTCGCGCGGGCCGACCGGCACCTGTACGCCGCCAAGCGCGCGGGGCGCGGCAGGTTGGCGGGTCAGGATGAGGTGGACGCGGACGGCAGCGGGCGTTTGCTCGAGCGCGAGGGCGCGGGGCAGGTCTCGCGGCAGTTTCTGAAACTCTTGCCCCAGTACCGTCGCGGGGCGCTGCTGGTCTCGGGCGCTGAAGGGGCTGGACACTCGAGTTTCCTGCGCGAAACGGAACGCGCCGCGCGCTTGCTCGGGTACACGACCATCGCGCTGACGGGTCGGAGCGCTTACGCCACGCACCCTTACGGGGCGCTGCTGGACGGGCTCGGGCTGGAACTGGGGTTGATGGCGGTGGCAGCAGAGACTGAAGCGCTGCTGACGCGACTGAACGGCGCGTTTGAGGGCGTGGTCTGGCTGATCGACCGCATGGACTTGATCGATCCGGCCAGCCTGAAGACCCTGCGGCAATTGCTGGAATCCGGCGATGGCCCGGCGCTCGGGGTGGTGGTGGCGGGCACGGACACCCACCGGGCGGAAGTCTGGCTGGGTGGCTTGTTGCGCGACCGGGTCGAACTCGGGGCGTTGTCGCTGGCGGCCAGTCAGGTGCTGGTGCGCTCGTATTTGCGCTGGGAACCGCCGCAGGAATTCATCGCCTGGCTCTGGCAGCGCTCGGATGGTTTGCCGGGTCGGATCGTGAGCTTGCTGGACGGACTTCAGCGCGAGGGCGCGCTGATTCGCGGTGCGAACGGCTACGCCCTGATGCCGGATTTTTCCAGTCGCACACCTCAGGAATCGCGCGATCCGGAACGCGGCCTGCCGCGCCCCGGCAAGAGTCTGGTCGGGCGGGATCGGGAATTGGTCGCGCTCAAGACGTTGCTGCTCGAGCGCCGCCTGGTCAGCATCGTCGGGCAGGGTGGGCTGGGCAAGACGCACCTGGCGATGCAGCTCGCCCTCGAGACGAGCCACCAGTTCCGCGATGGCGCGGTCTTCGTGTCGCTGGCGTCGCTGACCGATGCCAATGAACTCGGCCCGAGACTGGCGCAGGAATTCGGTCTGAAACCCGCCAGGGACGCCCTCGAAGCCCTGGAACCGTTCCTGGCGCGCCGCGAGATGCTGGTGGTGCTCGACAACTTCGAGCACCTGCTCGAGGCTGCGCCCGCCATTGGACGCCTGCTGGCGGCTGCACCCGGACTGCGCGTCCTGACGACCTCGCGCGAGCGGCTGCGCTTGCCGGAAGAGTGGGTGCTGGCGCTGGACGGTCTGGAATTGCCCGTGGACGGTACGAACCCCGATCAATCCGGCGCGTTGCGCTTGCTGCTCCAGGCCGCCCGCCGCGTCGATGCGGGCGTGGGGTTTCACCCCGAAGACGCGCTGGCGGCGGCCCGGATCTGCCGTCTGGTCGGCGGGATGCCGCTCGGGTTGGAACTCGCGGCATCGTGGGTCAAGGTGCTGTCCTTCCCGGAAATCGCGGACGAGATCGAGGGCAATCTGGGATTCCTGCGCTCGCCGGACGAGAGCCCGGATCAGCCGGAGCGCCACCGCAGCCTCCAGGCCGCTTTCGAGTCATCGTGGCATTTCCTGGATGTCCACCAGCAGCGCGTCCTGGCGCAGTTGGCGCTCTTTCGGGGCGGCTTCACCCGAGAGGCCGCCTTGAGCGTCGCAGGCGCGTCCGTGTCCGGTTTGCTGGCGCTGATCAACCTGTCCTTGCTGCAACGCGATCCGCAGCACCGGGGACGGTACGCGATGCACGAACTGCTGCGCCAGTTCGCCCTGCAAAAGCTTCACGAGCGCCGGGAATTCGATCAGGCCCGCAGCGCCCACGCTGCGTACTTTCTGGAATTCGCCGAAACCGCAGATCCCGAACTGCGCGGCCCCGACCAGGAACGCTGGCTGGATCGGGTGGCGTTGGAACTGGACAACCTGCGCACGGCGCTGCGGTCCTATCAGGACGATGACGCACCCGAAAACGGCTTGCGGCTGGCGATCGCGCTGAAATGGTTCTTTTACACGCGCGGCCTGATCTTCGAGGGCATTTCGTGGCTCGAGTTCTTCCTGGAGCGCGCGGATCTCGTGCCGGTCGCGGTGCGCGCCAGGGCGCTGGCGGAACTGGGCGGGCTGGAAAAAGATGTCGGCCACGCCGTGCGCAGCCGCCAACGCATCGAGGAAAGCCTGCGGTTGTATTCCAATCTGAACGACGCCAGCGGTATCGGTTTCGCGCTGCGGATTCTCGGGGTGCTCGAGTACGAGGCGGGCGAACACCGCGAATCGCTGGCGCACCTCGAACAGAGCCTGGCCTTGCACCGCAGCGTCAATGAATGGTGGGGCGTCGGCGCGACCCTCAACGACATCGGGATCGTCAGTTACTACCTGGACGACCTGCAACGCTCGGAGGCATCGTTCCGCGAAAGCCTGGAGGTCAAACGCCGGATCGGTGACGCTCAGGGTGTGGCCTACGCCATTGGCAACCTGGCGGGTTTCAGCGCCACGCCCGAGGCTGAACTGATCGCCGAGGAAGAAAGCCTGGCGATCAAACGCCGCCTGAACGACCGCCAGGGCATCGCCAGCTCGCTGGCCAACCTGGGCAAACTGTACTTCTCCCAGGGTGACCACGCGCTCGCACAGGCCCGATTCTCGGAAAGCCTGGCGCTGTTGCTCGAGATCGGACGCGATTACAAGATGGCGGACGTGCTGACCACCTGCGCCGACCTCGCGCTCGAGCGCCAGCACCACGCCAGCGCCCTGACCATCTGCGCCAGCGTCTCGCGCTGGCAGCAGGCATCCCAGACCCGGTTGCCCCCGGCTGCGGCCAGGCTTCTGGACCGCGTGACCGACGCCGCCCGCGCCGCGCTGACGGTTCAGGCCGATGCTGTGTGGCAGGACGGTTGGGCGCTCGATCTGGAATCGATGGTGATGCGGACGATCAGCGGGGCTGAAGCTGCGTGATTTTGGTCGGGGCACAAGGCGAAAGACCGTCCTGGACGTGAATACTTGATGCTCGAGGATACCGTGCTGGACGGTGTTCCTCGAGTCTCGCGCAGAAATAGCCACGGTGTTTCTGGGGAGGGCAGGTCGCAACCTGCCCCTGTGGAACGGGTTTTGTCGGGGCGCTGCGGGTAAGCCCTGCGCGCGTCGAGAGGGCGCAGCAAGCAGCGCCCCTACCGCTGGCCAGGTTTTTCGCGCGTCAACCTCTGCGAAGACCGCTGTACTGGGATTGAAACCCGAACGGTTCTTCTGAGCGCGATGAAATCAATTTCTATCGTTCAGAACGGCGCTCGTCTCGAGATCGCGGTCAACCCTCAATCCTCGACGTAGATCATTTTTTTGGTCATGCCGCCGTCCACCACGAAATTCTGACCCGTCACGAAACCGGATTCGGTCGAGCACAAGAACGCGACCATCGCCGCCACGTCTTCCGGCGCGCCGACGCGTCCGACGGGATGCTGGGCGCGGTCGGCTTCGGAATGAGCAACGGTACCTCGGGCGCTGGTTTTCTGGCGGTCGCGGGTTTCGATCCAGCCGGGGCTGACGGCGTTGACGCGCACGTCCGGCCCCAGGCTGACGGCCAGCGCGTGCGTCAGCGCCAGCAGACCACCTTTACTGGCCGAATAGGCTTCGGTGTTGGCTTCGGACATGGTGGCGCGGGTGGACGCGATGTTGACGATTGCGCCGCGCGCTGCGCGAAGGTGAGGGCTGGCGTGCTTGGCGATCAGGAACGCGCCCGTCAGGTTGACCCCGACGACGCGGTTCCAGTCGGCCAACGTCAGTTGCTCGAGCGGCGCGTTGGCGCTGATGCCCGCGTTGTTGACCGCGAAATCCAGTCGTCCGAAGCGCGCCAGCGCGACCTCGATCAAGTTTTTCACGCTCTGCTCGCTCGAAACATCGGTTTGTACGCACGCTAACGCGGGAGCCTCGCGCTCGAGTTCCGCCAGCGCCTCCGCATCGGCGTCCGCGATCACGATCCGACAACCCTCGTTCGCCAGCCGATCCGCGATGCCGCGCCCGATGCCCTGCGCGCCGCCCGTGACGATCGCGACCTTGTCTCGAAGTCCATTCATGCCCAGAGGCTAACCCTTCTCGAGGATCTGCGCCCATGAACATCGTCCCAGACAATCTTCCTTGAATCTCGAGAAATGGCGTTCAGGACGGTCTCCTGGGGGAACGAACCCGAACGGGTAGACTCGTGGCATGTTCTGGCGTCGCAAACCTGCCGATAGCACCCCGACGTACCTCAAACCCGACGGTCAGAACGCCTTTCGGGTGCGCGTCAAGACCGCCAAGCGCGGCGAGGTGGTCGAATTGCGCATCACCAAATCCGGCGATATCTCGCCGCAGGACAGCGGGTTTTTCGTGCGCAAACAGATCGTCGGTGCGCAGACCTTCGACCGCGCGACCCTCGAGATCACCTGGGGCGCGAATTACACCCGACCCAACGTCGAAGTCACCGATGGCGAGGCCATTCCCGTCAGCGATTGGGATTGATTACTGGTTGGTCGTGACCGGCAACGAGAACGGGTTGCCCACCGAACCGCATTGGTAGGTCGCGCTCGCAGTCGTCAGGGCGGTCAGGGCGCAATCGTTCAGAATCTGTGCGACCTCGAGCCCCAGGTACGGATCGGAACTCGCGCCGATCCGGGCGGGCGGCGTGAGCAGCGTCACGCGGCTTCGGGTCGCGCTCAGGAAACCGTTCACGCCCGAACCGCTGGCCAGCGTCAGCGCGGCATCCAGGCGCGGCACACTCCAGTTGAACAGATCGAGCGCCCGCGCGACCGTCGAGGATGGGCGCTGAAATTGATACTCGAAATCGGGCACGCTCGGACGCACCAGCTTCCAGCCCAGCGCCGTCGCCAGGTCGTCGGCCTTGACGTACAGCTTCGTCTGAAGCGATGCCGCCAGCCTTTGCGCGATGATCCGCCCATCGAACGGCGCATCGGAGGGTTTGCGGTACGCCAGCCACGCCAGCCGCGCGCGCGGCAACACGATCGCGACGATGCTCTCTGCGCTGCCGATCGGCCATTGCAGCAGAACCGTGTCCAGGTACGCGGTTTTCGACATCGTCAGCAGTTTCGCTGGCGATTGCGCGAAGGCCCGTTCCAGCGCGCCCGCGTCGCCGCTCTCGAGCGCCAGCGCCGTCGGGGTGACGATGTGCGCCGCGTCGCTGGTGTAAAAAGTGTTGATCGCGCTCTGCAATTCGGCTGGTACGTCCTTCAAGACGCTCGCGGGCAGGTCCACGGTCACGCCCGCGATGGTCAGCGGCGCGGCCTGTGCGACGTTCGGTAACAATCCCAGGCTCGAGGCGACCAGCGCGATCCATGCAGTCCGAAATGGCTTCATTCCATCATTTTACCCGCCCTCACGAGCCGCTCGTGAGGGCGGCGTTAAGCCGATCTTCACGCGAGAACACCGTCCAGCACGAATTTATCGCATTTCGTCGCGCACGGTGAAATCGCTCGCGGCTCGAGCCGACCGATCCCGATCCCGAGCGCCGCAGCGTGCAAATCCGGCCTAAAAACCCGAAAAACGCCCGTAAGATGCTGGGCGTGGAAGCCGTCATGCTCGTCTTCGCTGCCGTCCTCGGCGCACTCATCGGATCGTTCACGAACGTCTTGATCTACCGCATCCCTCGCGGCGAATCCGTCGCGTTCCCGCCCAGCCACTGCCCGAACTGCGACCACCAACTCGGCGCGCTGGATCTGGTGCCCGTGCTGTCGTGGGCGCTCCTGCGCGGCAAGTGCCGCTACTGCGGCCACCCGATTTCAGCCCGCTACCCGGTCGTGGAATTGATCACCGCCATCGGGTATCTGGCCATCGCCTGGCGGTTCCCGATTCTGGATGACGGACTGCGCACGGTCGGTTTGTGGTTCTTTTTGACCGTGCTGATCGCGGGTTCGGGCATCGACCTGGACACGAAAACCCTGCCGGACGCGCTGACCCTGCCGCCGATCCTGATCGGTCTGCTGGTCGCGTTGCTCGCGCCCGTCCGGTCTACTGGTGGCTCGAGCAGCCTCGGATTGCCGGATTTCAGCGCGGCCCTGCACGGCGCTTTGATCGGGGCGGGACTGCTGGCGCTGATCGCTGGGCTGGGCGCGTGGGTGCTGCGCCGATTCCGCGAACCGAACCACCCGGATTTCCCGATCGACTACATGCACATTCACCTGGGTGCGCTGGTCGGCGCGTGGTTCGGCCCGGTCTGGGCGGTGGTCGCGGCGCTGGTCGCGGTCGGCATCAACCTGATCGCCAGACGGGTCATCCGCATCCCCGACTTTCTGACCCTGGGTGGCGTGCTGGTCAGCATCGCGCTGTCCGGTGCGGGGTACGGCCCGGGCATCGTCGGCAGCGTCCAGGGCGCGCTTTCGGGCGCTGGCGCGGTCGCGCTGATCGCGGGCGCGTACTGGGCCATCTATTGGGCGACCCACAAGCAAGAAGACACTGAAGAATTTGAAGACGCCGACCCCGTCGCCATGGGCTTCGGAGATGTCAAACTGGCCGCCGTGATCGGTGCGTTCCTGGGCTGGCAGGGGATCGTCATGGGTCTGGCCGCCGCCGTCGTGCTGGGCGCGGTCATCGGCGTGATTCAGCGCATCGCGGGCGGCGACCGCGCCATCCCGTTCGGGCCGTACCTGGCGCTCGGCGCGCTGGTGGCGATGTTCACGGGCGCGGAACCGCTCCTGGCGTACTTGCGGAGCGTGGGGCTCTAAGGGCGGTCAGAAGTCAGGTCGAACCCGGTACGCGCTCGAGTGCCAGCGTCCCTCGGAGAGAACACCGTCCGGGACGCGAGTTTGAAACTGCGTCCCGGACGGTGTTCTCGCAGGGCGAACCGTATCTGTGCCCGCGTGCCATCTCGAGCGAGCACCTCCGATCGGGTGCGCCCGAGGCGTGGCATACAGCGCGGGTTTCTCGAGGCGCTTCAGGTGCGCAGTCGCTCGAGCACGTCATCGCCGCCGACCCAGACTCGGGCTACGCAATCCTCGTTGGCGAGCGTGAAGATGGAACCGAGCGCGGCCTCGAGGTCGGGTGAAAGTGACAGCGTGCGCTCGAGCGTGCTGCTCGCGCGGGGCTGGATCAGCACGGCATCGAACATTTTGCCGGGGCTGAAATCCCCGATCTCGGGCAGTTCCAGCGCGTCGGCTCCGGCGCGGGTGGCCAGGTAAAGGAGACGCGCCGGATCGAGCGGCACGCCATCGTCTTCCGACGTGGCGCTGCGCTGCATCTGCGTCTGGTAGGCCTGCAAGCCTTCCTTGAGCATGCTCAATCCCGTGCCGCCGCCCACGTCCGAACCCAGCGCGACGCGCACGCCGCGATCGAGGTGGCGGCGCATCGGGAACAATCCCGACCCGATAAAGGCGTTGCTGCTGGCGCAGTGCGCGATGCTCGAGCCCGCCCGAGCCAGGCGGGTCAATTCGGAATCTGTAGGGTGGACGCTGTGCGCGAAGACGCTGTGGCGCGTGACCAGCGCGTGCTTTTCGTAGGTTTCCAGGTAATCCTTCGCGTCCGCAAAAAGTTCAAGCACGGTTTGTATCTCGCGTGCGTTCTCGTTGATGTGCGTGTGAAAGAACAATCCGGGGCTGGATTCCAGAAGCGTCCGGCAGACCTCGAGCATCGCGTCCGAGCAGGACAAACTGAAGCGCGGCATGACGGCGTACCGCAACCTGCCGCGACCGTGCCAATCGTGAATCAGTTCCATGCCGGATTCCAGGGCGTGTTGCGGCGTCTGGTGCAATTCCGCGCGCAGCATCCGGTCTGAAAAGACCATCCCGGACGTGATCCGCAACCCGCTCTGCTCGGCCTCCTGAAAGAACGCGCGCGTGGCGTCTTTGAAGTGCGATCCGAAGACCAACGCGGTGGTCGTGCCGTTGCGCGCCAAGTGCGTCAGGAAGTCCTTGGCCACGTCTCGGGCGAAATCCGTGTCGGCCAGTCTGGCCTCGAACGGTAGCGTGCGCGTCTCGAGCCAGTCCAGCAAGCGCAAACCCATCGCGCCGATGACCGCGATTTGCGGGAAGTGGACGTGGCAGTCCACGAATCCGGGCAGCAAAAAACCCGGCCTGAGATCGACGATTTCCGCGTCCGGGAAGGCCGCCGTGAGCTTCACGAAATGGTCGGTCGCCAGAATTCTGGTGTCCTGCACGACCACGCCGCCGTCCTGGATGGCTTCGAGCGCGTCCGGCTGCTCGAACGGATTGCGCGGCGTGTGCGCTATTGCGGCCCGGTAGAGCTTCACCGCGACAGTCTACCCCGAGGTGGCATACCCGGCGAACACCGTCTGGGACGGTGTTTTTGCGACCAAGAAAACCGTGTCCGGGACGGTGCGCCGAACTTTGCCCCTTTAAGCTTCAATGCTCGAGACCTTGACTCGAGATCGCGACTCGAGATCGGGACTCGAGCATCCGCCACTCGAGGGCGTGCGACCGGACAAAAACCGTGCGGTGTAACCTGAACGCGAGCACAACCAATCCGCGAGTTGTTACGATGATCCCGTGTCCTCCGTGCGCTTCATGCCCGATCAGAACGGCGAGTCCATGCTGCGGCAGCTCGCGCGCGATGCGTCGTCGCGCAAACTGCCGGAATTGTGGAACGTCTCCGGCCTGCTGGAAATCGAGATCGGCGCGGCGGAACCCCTCAGGCTTGGTTGCGTCTCGCCGTTGAAGCACGCGCTGGAACCCTTGACGGAACTGGCCGAATACGCCGTTCACGGGCGTTCATCGTGGGTCTCGCGCGTGCTGGGCACGGCTTTTGGCCGATCCAGCCACCTCTACTACCGCTGGCAGGGTGAGTACGAGGCGGTCGTGACGCTGGGTTTCAAGGATTCGACGCTCGGCGTGGCCCGCGATGGTGACGGGATCGAACTGACGATCCTCGAGACGGACGATCAGCCCCAGCTCGAGGATCAGACCTTCCGCCTGACGACCCCAGAGATGTGCGCGCTGCCCACGATGCTCTGGGATGACCTGGACGCGCTCTTGCGCTTGCTCGAGATCGACCTGGACGCGCGCGAACGCCAGCGTTGGGAAAAACTGCGGCCCGCGGCGGATGCCGCGCCCGTCTGACATGGACGAAGCCGACCTCCGTTTCGCCCCGGCGACCCAGACCGAACAGCGTCAGGTGGCTCTGGAACGCTTCCTGCGCGAGGTGCTGGGTTTGCCGTGGGCGTTCGTGTCCGACGAATCGCACCTGGCCGATTTCGATGGCGTCCTGACGCGCGAAGAATTGATGGAACGCTGCCTGGGCGTGTACGGCCTGAGGCTCGAGCCGCACCATTTTTCCATGCCGATCTGGCAGGTGCTGGATGAACTCGAGATGGCGCGAACGCAGCGCGATCTGAATTAGCGCGATCTGAGCTAAAGAACACCGTCCCAGACGGCATTCTTTGGACCGCGCGCCGGACGATGATTTCAGGCGAAATCCCCGGTTTGTCGCCGGGGATCGATCAGTTTTCGGGCGTCGACCGGGTCTGCGCCGCCCGAGAGGGATCTGAGGAAATCGTAGGCGTTTCACATCAAGCTCATTTAAAAGGGTTTGAACCGATTGGAATCGAGACGCGCGCATCGTCTCGGACGCCATCTTTCGAGCCTCACGGTTGGATGGGCGATCTCGTTCGCGCCCTGTTTTTTTGGAATGGTCTACAGTACGAAATCATCTCGCGCAGCAATCCGGTTTCTTTGGCCGACGCGTACACACCGACACGTACACACCGACACGTACACACCAGCAATCGCACGATGGCATCTTCGACGACCGAGGAGGAGCGAATGGCGAGCAACGATTACCGTTTCGTGACGCGCTGGCGCGTCGAAAGCACCGTTCAGGAAGTCTCGAGCATCCTGGGCGACGCGACCGACCTGGAACGCTGGTGGCCGAGCGTCTACCTGGAAGTCAAGGTTCTGGAACCCGGCGATGATCGCGGCATCGGCAAGGTTGTGGCCCTGTACACCAAAGGCTGGTTGCCGTACACGCTGCGCTGGCAGTTCCGCGTCACCCAATCCGACGCGCCGCACGGCTTCACGATCACCGCCTTCGGCGATTTCGTCGGGCGCGGCATCTGGACGTTCACCCAGGACGCTGAGATGGTCGATATCGTCTACGACTGGTCGATTCGCGCCGATCAGCCCTTTTTGAAATACCTGTCGTTCCTGATGAAACCCCTCTTTTCCGCCAACCACCACTGGGCGATGGCGCGCGGCCTCGAGAGCCTGAAGCTGGAACTGACCCGCCGCCGCGCGACCACACCCGCCGATGCCGCCCGCGTGCCACCGCCGCCCGGCCCGACCTGGCCGCACCGCAACACGTACCTAAAGACGTTGCGGCAACCGAATCTCTCGTCCTGAACGGTGTTCTCGGGATTCGCGTTTCGCCGCGTAACCAGAAATACGTGTGCATCTCGAGCCCCTGCGCTTAGAATATCGCCCATGAAGATCATGGCGGTTTTTGCCCACCCGGACGACGAAATGGGTTGCTGCGCCACCCTCGCCAAGCACCGCGCCAGAGGAGACGAGGTGATGCTCGTCTGGACGACTTACGGCGAGAACGCGTCCCACTTCGAGGGAAAAACACACGATGAAGTCAAGAAAGTCCGCGAGGAACACGGGCGCTACGTGGCGGAAATCCTGGGCGCGGAATACCGATTTTTCGATTTCGGCGACACGCACGTCAAGGGTGACCGCGCCGAAGCCCTCGAGATGGCGCGCTTGTACTGCGAGTGGAAACCCGACGCGATCATCACCTGGGACGATTTCAATCGTCACCCGGATCACCGCACGACCGCCAAGGTCGCCTTCGACGCGCTGACGCTGGCGCGAATCCCGAAGGTCGTGCGCGATGGTGGACACGATCACCTCGAGGCGCACCGCAAACCCGTGACCTTCTACCAGTACGCGCCGATTGAAAACGCGCGCCCGGTGGTTCACGTCGATGTCTCGGATTTTCTCGAGCCCGCCGTCAAGATTCGCGATTTCTACGCGGAATTTTACGGCTGGGAATGGACCAGTGAGCAGTACCGTTCCGGTCGCGCCGCGCTGGGGCAATCCGTCGGGGTCAAGTACGCCGAGCGTTTTTCAATCCAGCGCGGTCATCACCCGCCCCTGGAGTACCTCGTCTAAGCCTCGAGAAGACGGTCACGGCTCGAGAAATTCGGTTCGTTGATTCCGGCTGGTGCCACTCGAGAAGACCGTCTAGCACGACGTTTCTCGAGCCTTCAGATTCGCGTCCGGGACGGTGTTCTTCAGCGTCCCAGAATTCGGATCGCGTTCTGACGGTCCGATAACCATTCCACGCCATCCATGCGCACCACCACGTCCTCCTCGAGCCCCACGTAGCCGAACCCCTCGACGAACGCGCCCAATTCCAGCGTGTAGACCTCGCCCTCAGCGACGATCCCATCGGGTTTCGAGCCGTACCGCGCCCACCTCGGGCCGAGCAGCGTGCCGCCGTCGTGCGTGGCGCGCCCCAGGCCGTGCCCGACGGCGTGCATGTACTCCGGGTAGCCCGCCGATACCAGGCTGGCGCGGGCGGCGGCGTCCACCTCGAAACCCTGCGCGCCGGGACGCAAGACCTGCGACGCGACCTCGATGGCGTCCCAGGCCGCCTTGAACGCCCGCTCGAGTTCGGATGGGATGTCGTCCCGATCGGGTTCTGGCCAGTAGTACACGCGCTGAATGTCTGAACAGTAGCCGTGCGGCATGCGCGCACCGTAATCGATGTGCATGAACAGGCCGGGCCTGATCTGCCGATCCGTCGGCCCCGCGTGGGACGGTTGCACCGGCCCAATCTTGACGGTCGGGCAACCCTCCCAGCCCCACGATGGCTCGCAGCCGTCCGCGCGCAGGCGTTCGTGCAGGAACCGCGCCACGTCGCGCTCGGACCAGCCGACCCGAATGGCGTTCACCATCGCGTTCAGGTCGGCCTCGGCGCGGTTTACGGCCTCGCGAATGGCGGCCTGTTCCATCGGGGTTTTGCGGGAACGCAGAGAACCCAGAAAACCTGAAGCGCTCGAGAACTTCACGTCCGGCAGCAGTTCGATCAAGCGCAGGTACAGGCCGTGCGTCAAGCCGTCCGACAAGGGGTCGTCGCTCGAGAAATCGAGCAGCACGGTTTGCGGCTCGAGCGCCCTCAGTTCCGCCCGCAAAACCGGGCCAGCGTCCTCGTCGTAAGGAATCGTGCGCCACGGCGCGCCGATTGATTCCGCATCGTAGCGCCCGACGATGGCGATGGCGGCGTCCCGCGTCACCAGGAAAAAAGAATCCCAGGTGACGTGCGCACCGACCACCAGCCTCAGGCCGGGTTCCGGTCGCTCCAGGCTCTCGCGTGCCGCGATCAGCCAGACCTGACCGGGCTGGAGCATTCTCTGCGCTTGTGCCAGTTTCGAGGCGTGCAATTCGTTCACACCTGAGCCTACAAACTTTTGTGTTCGCGCCCCCAACCTTCGTTGCGTTGACCCGTCGCGCCCGGCCTGCGTATCTCGAGCCAGGCTTATCGAGTGTCTCAGGAAGACCGTCCAGCACGCGAGATTTGATTCGTGCGCTGGACGGTCTTCTCGAGATTGCTCGCCTTCAGATGGTGGATTCGTCTCGCGCCGCCCAGATCATGCCGCGCCGCACGATCTCGCGGGCTTCGGGCACGTCGAAATCTGCTCTGACGTGCCCGAGCGAACAATAGAACACGCGCCCAGCGCCCCAGCGCCTCTTCCAAACGACCGGCATGACCGTGCCCTCGATCCAGGCGGCGTGTTCACCGGTAAATGTGGTGGTCGCCAGCACCTCGTTGCTGGGGTCGGTGTGCATGTAGTACTGCTCAGAGTGCATCCTGAAATCCGATAAGCCCGCCATCAGCGGGTCTTCGGGTCTGGTGATGTTGACCGTGTAATCGATGATGTTGCCGGGGTGCGCCACCCACTGACCGCCGACCATGAACTGGTATTCGGGATTGTTCCTGAACGCGTCCGCCGTGCCGCCGTGCCAGCCCGCGAATCCCGCGCCGGATTTGATCGTCTCGAGCAAGCCTTTTTCCTGTTCAGGCGCGATCGTGCTCATGGTGTAGGTCTGCACGATCAGATCCTGGGAACGCATCAGATCGGCGTCCAGGTACGCGTCCAGCGTGTCGGAAATGGTCACATCGAAACCTTCCGCCTCCAGCATCGGGGCGAACAATTTGACGCACGACTCGGGTTCGTGGCCGTTCCAGCCGCCCCACACGAACAGGGCGGATTTGCGGAGTCTGGCGTGATCTGTCATGGGGTTCCGATCTGTGCGGATGGCTCGAGGGGTTCGGGTGCAATCTAAGAATTGGAAGCCCACTTGTCAAACGCTTTCGGCGCGGACATGCTCGACCTTGATCCGTGCGGGCGTTTGCTGATCGGGATACCGGATTATTCTGGTGCGCACGGATAACCGGGGTAGGTGATGGTTTGCTCGAACGGGTCACGCATGGGAACACTGTCCAGCACGCGTATTTGCACATGCGTACCGGACGGTGTTTTCTCGAGACCGCGCGCGACCACAGACCTCGCGCGGCAGGATGGGCTGAGGGTTTCTCGAGAGCGCAGTCACCTGGCTTGCCCCGCCAAGATCGTCCCAGGACGAATACATGAGAGGAACCCGAACGAACCATCCCGAGCGCGTATTCTCGAGCACGCCAGTACGAACGTTCTGACATTGAATTCAATCCGGACACCGCGCCAGCCGCGCACCGAAAGGTGGGAATCACGTTGCGAGACCTCGAGAATCTGATCGGTGACACGCGCCATCTGACAGACGTGCAAACCCGAGCACCTGGTGCGTCCGGTTCGTTGCCCTTGACCGAGCAGTCGCTCCTGAACTCGCCGAGCGGCGACCTGTTCGGACTGAGCCAGAACGTCGGCATGGGCTGGAATCCCAGCCTGCTGTTGGGGCCTCAGGTGCTGTTGCTCAGCACCCAGGGCGGAATGCGCGCCGAGGATGGGCAACCGATCGCGCTGGGCTACCATACGGGTCACTGGGAGGTCGGGTTGATGACCCGCGCTGCCGCCGAGACGCTTCGTGCAGCGGGTTCGATCCCGTTCGCCGGGTACGTCTCCGACCCGTGCGATGGGCGCACCCAGGGCACGCCGGGAATGTTCGACAGTTTGCCGTACCGCAACGATGCGGCCATCGTCTTTCGACGCCTGATCCGCTCCCTGCCCACGCGGGCCGCCGTGATCGGCATCGCCACCTGCGACAAGGGCCTTCCGGCCATGATGATGGCGCTGGCGGGCACGCCCGATTTGCCGTGCGTGCTGGTGCCGGGCGGCGTGACGCTGCCGCCGGAGGACGGCGAAGACGCGGGCAAGATTCAGACCATCGGTGCGCGGTTCGCGCAGGGCGAGATCACGCTCGAGGCCGCCAGCGAACTCGGCTGCCGGGCGTGCGCCTCGCCGGGCGGGGGCTGCCAGTTCCTGGGCACGGCGGCGACCTCGCAGGTGGTGGCCGAAGCGCTCGGGCTGGCCTTGCCGCACTCTGCGTTGGCTCCGAGCGGGCAGGCCGTCTGGCTCGAGATTGCTCGGGCGAGCGCCCGAGCCGCGCTGGGCTTGATCGAAAATGGATTGAGCACCCGCGATATCCTGACGGCGGAATCCGTTCACAACGCGATGGTGGTTCACGCGGCCTTCGGCGGTTCGACCAATTTGTTGTTGCACGTGCCCGCCATCGCCCACGCGGCGGGTCTGGAGCGCCCGAAGGTCGAGGATTGGCGCGCGGTCAACCAGCGCACGCCCCGGCTGGTGGACGCGCTGCCGAACGGCCCGCAGAACCATCCGACCGTGCGCGTCTTCCTGACGGGTGGCGTGCCCGAGGTGATGCTCAAATTGCGGAACCTGGGCTTGCTGCACCTGGGGGCGATGACCGTCAGCGGTCGGACGGTGGGCGAAAACCTGGACTGGTGGGAGCGCTCGGAGCGGCGCAGCGCGTTTCGCGAGGTGCTGCGCCGACAGGATGGCATCGATCCAGACGACGTGATCCTCTCGCCACAGCGCGCCAGGTCGCGCGGATTGACCAGCACCGTGACCTTCCCGTCCGGGAACCTCGCGCCGGACGGGTCGTTGGTCAAAAGCACCAGCCTCGATTTGAGCCTGGTGGACGCGCACGGCGTCTACCGCAAGCTCGGGCCAGCGCGGGTCTTCACCCGCGAGCGCGACGCGGTGGCGGCCATCAAGGGGCGCGCCGGACAGGTTGCGATCAAACCCGGTGACGTGATCGTCCTGATCTGCGGTGGGCCGATGGGCACGGGCATGGAGGAGACCTACCAGGTTACGAGCGCCCTCAAGCACCTTTCCTGGGGCAAGGAAGTCGCGGTCATCACGGACGCGCGTTTTTCTGGCGTCAGCACGGGCGCGTGCATCGGGCACGTCAGCCCCGAAGCGCTGGCGGGCGGGCCGATCGGCAAGTTGCAGGACGGCGACTGGATCGAGATCGTGATCGACCGCGAGCGCATGACGGGTACGGTTAACTTCGTCGGTCAGGGC
The DNA here is from genome assembly GCA_964244895.1 of uncultured Deinococcales bacterium. Classification (GTDB taxonomy): domain Bacteria; phylum Deinococcota; class Deinococci; order Deinococcales; family JAAFIG01; genus CAXTKV01. The sequence goes on along the minus strand of CAXTKV010000011.1, from coordinate 19,793 downwards.
GAACAGCGCTTCGATGCCACCACGGGCGCTCGAGTGCTGGCGGAGCGTCCGGCTCGCACCGACCTGACGGCGCATCCCCTATTGCCGGACGATACGAGGCTCTGGGCTGCGCTTCAGCAGGCCAGCGGCGGCGTCTGGGGCGGCTGCGTTTACGATCCGGACGCGATTGCGCTGGCGCTGCACGCTGCGCGATCCTGAACTCGCCTCGAGATCGGATCTCGGGCATCGGCTCGAGACGGTTCTCGTACCGTGCGCGATTGACCCGAAATAGCTCGAGAAGACCGTCCAGGACGCATATTTAATTCGCGTGCGGGAAGGTCTTCTCGAGATTCAACCTGGCCCGAGATTGCCTTCTGGGGCGCTTGCATTTCGCGCCATCGGGTGCTAACGTAACGTTTAGCTAAACGTTTAGTTCACTCGGGTCGGCGCGCGCGAAGGCGTGCACAGCGGCGATATTCGGCATTCGTCCACCAGCTATTCGGAGGAACACCCATGTACACCAAACAAGCACTGCGGCAACTCGGCGTGACGGACAACGAACTGACCAGCGCGCAACTGAATGCGCTCGACCGGAACGGGTTCATCGTCCTGGAAGGCGTCTTCACGCCCGAACAATGCCGCGCGATGGCGGACGAATTCGATCGGCTGCACGCCGCCGAAGGCGAGCAGGGCGGCCAGGAAGTCCACGTCGAACCCGGCGCGCCGCGCGTCTCCAACATCTACAATAAGACCGCCGCCTACGACCTGTGCCTCGAGTGCAAACCCGTGCTGGCGGCCTCGCACCACATGCTCGGCGAATTCAAGCTGCACGGAGCCAACCTGCGCGACCCGCTGCCCGGCAAGGGACACCAGGATCTGCACGTGGACGTGCCCAAGAAATTCACCGACGACTGGTGGGTCACCAACGCGCTGATTTTGTTCGACGACATGAAGGCCGACAACGGCCCCACCCGCGTCGTGCCCGGATCGCACTGGTGGGCACCGATCAACGTCCCGCACACCAACCGGGGCGACTGGGAACCCGAACCGCTCACCCCCGAAGACCTGGCCAGAGAACCCAAAGACCTGGCCGCACCCTACCCCGGCGAGGTTCACGTGATCGCGCCCGCCGGTTCCGTGGCCATCATCAATTCCTGCATCTGGCACGGCGGCACGCTCAACGTCAGCGGCGAACGCCGCCGCGTGCTGCACCTGACCTACACGCGCCGCGACCTGCCGCAACAACTACACCAGCGCGATTACCTGACCGATGGACTGTACGAGCGCATGAACCCCGCGCACCGCTACCTGATGGACATCGAGCCGCTCGCGGAGGGCGAACTCGAGATTCGCCAACCCAAGCGCGACACGAAAGGCTGGTGGAAGTAAGCGTGTGCCGCTCACTGGCGCACTCAGAACGCGTCCAGCCCGCCGCTCGAGATGCCATCGTCTCGTCCGTGGAAATGCTCGAGGTCGCGCAAGAAGGCTCGAGCCACGATTCGAGCGTTCCGGATGCTCCTTCGGTTCTTTGCCGAAATTGTCAGACGCTCACCACCCGAGCCTGCGCCAAAACCGGAACCGAAAGAACCTCGAGCCGACATCGCTGAGACGAACATTCGCGCATTGAACCGCCCTTCTGAAACGCCCGCGTCCACCGATGCGGGCGCTTCGGTTCAGGGCGAGCTGAGGATTCGGGTAGAATGCCCCGAGAACGCTGAGGGGCACGGCTTTCCACCCAACCGTGCGCCTGGAATCGGAACCGCAACCAATGCCGACCATGCACGATGTCGCCCGACTGGCCCGCGTCTCCATCGCCACGGTCTCGGCGACCTTGAGCGGCAAGGCTTTCGTCAGCCCGGAACTCAAAGCGCGCGTCCAGGCCGCCATCGAAGAACTCGGTTACGCGCCGAACGGCGTGGCGCGCGGCCTGCGGCAGGGATCGAGCAACCTCTTGGGCTTGATCATCCCGGACATCACGAATCCCTTCTACACGGAGTTCGTCCACGCCGTGCAGGGTCTGGCGGAGGCGGCAGGCTACTCGATGCTCTTGTGCGTCACGGACAACGATCCAACCAGGGAACAGGACGCGCTGGCCCTGATGCGAACGCACCGCGTGGCGGGCACGGTGCTCTGCCCGACCCACACGACCGCGCACGAATCCTTGCGCCCCGATCACGGCCCGCTGGTGCTGGTGGACAACGCGCCCGCAGGATTGCCCCTGGACGCGGTGGTGCTCGAGAACGAGGCGGCGGCCCACATGGCGACCGCGCACATCCTTTCTTTCGGCCACCAGCGGATCGGAACCGTGGCGGGCCCGCAGCGGATGCTGGCTGGGGCGGATCGCCTGGCCGGGTACGAGCGCGCCCTGCGCGAACACGGTATCGCGGTCAATCCAGCCTTCGTGCGCTTCGGTCAATTTCTGGCCGATGAAGCCTACGCGGTCTGCCGCGAACTGTACCGACTGCCCGCCCCGCCGACGGCGCTGTTCGTGGCCAACAACCACATGCTGATCGGCGTGATGCAGGCGCTCTCCGACCTGGGATTGTATTGCCCGGATGAGGTTTCGATCGTGTCCATCGACGATTTCTCGTGGGCGCGAGCCTTCACACCCAAGCTCACGACCGTGCGCCAGCCCGTGCTTGAGATGGCTCAGGCCACGCTGGGATTGCTGTTGGAACGCGTGGCGAACCGCGATCTGGAGCCTTCGCGCAAGGTGCTCGAGGCCGAACTGATTGTGCGCGAATCGTGCAGGTCGTGGCCCTGAAAATGGATTCGTGATGCTTGAGAATACCGTCCTGGACGCGATTTAACGCATGCGTGCGGGACGGCGTTCTCGAGGTGTATTCGGCTGGCAATGTGCCTCACGTTCCGTCGCACTTCTGGCGTCCGGGCGTAGAGTCGGGCTCGTTTCAACACTTCAAGGAGGCCTGTATGCAGCACACGAACCTCGGTCGCACCGGACTCAACGTCAGCCGTTTGTGCTTGGGCACGATGAATTTCGGCCCGGAGACATCGGAGCCGGACAGCTTCAAGATTATGGACAAAGCCCTCGAACTGGACATCAATTTCTTCGATACCGCCAACGGTTACGGGCGCAAGATTCACGTCGGCTACACCGAAGAAATCATCGGGCGCTGGCTGGAACAGGGCGGGCGGCGCGAGAAGATCGTGCTGGCCACCAAGGTCTACGGCACGATGGGCACGGGGCCGAACGATGGCAAACTCTCCGCGTACCACATCCGCAAAGCCTGCGAGGACAGCCTCAGGCGCCTCAAAACGGATCACATCGACCTCTACCAGATGCACCACATTGACCGCGCCACGCCCTGGGAGGAAGTCTGGCAGGCGATGGAGTACCTGGTGGCGCAGGGCATGGTGCTGTACGTGGGTTCCAGCAATTTCGGTGGCTGGCACATCGCGCAGGCCAACGAGATCGCCAGATCGCGGCACTTCATGGGCCTGGTCTCCGAGCAGAGCCTGTACAACCTGAGCGCCCGCGCCATCGAACTCGAGGTCATCCCGGCCTGCCGCGCCTACGGCCTGGGCGTGATCCCGTGGAGCCCGCTGGCTGGCGGACTGCTGGGCGGCGTGCTGCAGAAAGTCTCCGAGGGCCGCCGCGCGACCGAAGCCGTCCAGAAGCGCATCGAGAAGCACCGTCCGCAGCTCGAGGCGTATGAAGGCCTGTGCAAGGAAATCGGCGAGAGCCCCGCCGATGTGGGGCTGGCGTGGCTGTTGCACAACCCCGTCGTGACCGCCCCGATCATCGGGCCGCGCACGATGGAACAGTTCGATGGCAGCCTGCGCGCCCTCGAGATCAAACTCGACGAGGGCATCATCAAGCGCCTGGACGAGATCTGGCCCGGCCCCGGCGGGGAAGCGCCGGAAGCCTACGCCTGGTAAGAACATACCCGAATCGCTCAGAAGAACACCGTCCAGCACGGTGTTCTTTTACTTTCAAATCTCGCGTGCTGGACGGTCTTCACGATAAAAGACTCGAGCGAGAGGCCGTCATCCAGACCTGACACTCGACGGTGCCAAATGCTCGAGAACGCCGTCGGAAACGCGAAAAAACGTGGATATTTGAGGGCGCAACGTTCGGTTTCGCTTGACACCTTCCGTGACTTGCTGATACGGTGAAACGGATGTCGAACTTCACCGCGATTATTGCCCTAGTCGTCCTCGTACAACCGGGGGTCGTCGCGGCGTAATCGGTCAACCGAAACAACGCCACCCACGGCCCCCGGCACCAACCGGGGGCCGTTTTTTGGTTCCCGAACCCAGAAGGAGTGTTTCCCGCAGCCGGACCCGACCTCGAGACTCAAGGATTCAACTGAAGGATTCAAGCCGGAGGAACCATGTACACACTCGAAGATCAGCCCGAAAAGACGGAAACCCACACGCAACTCGAGGCGCTCGAGCAGGTCATCAGCGAACTGTACGCGCAACCCGTGGCCGACGATCCGCAGTGGATTCAGGACACGGCAGAAGCGTAAACTGAGACTTCGGAGGCGAGCATGACTGGTTCAGAAGCGTTACTGAAAACCCTCGAGGCGCACGGCGTCACGACCATCTTCGGTCATCCTGGCGGCGCGATCATGCCCGTCTACGACGCGCTCTACGACAGCCCAATTCAGCACATCCTGGTCAGGCACGAACAGGGCGGCGGTCACGCCGCAGAGGGCTACGCGCGCGTCACGGGTGGTCTGGGCGTGTGCATGGCGACCAGCGGCCCCGGTGCGACCAATCTGGTGACGGCCCTGGCGGACGCCATGCTGGACAGCCTGCCCGTGCTGGCGATCACCGGCAACGTGGCGACCACCCTGCTGGGCACGGACGCCTTCCAGGAAGCCGACATCACCGGCATCACCATGCCGATCACCAAGCACAACTTCCTGGTGCGCAGCGCGGACGACGTATCTAAAACCGTCGCTGAAGCCATCCGCATCGCGCTTTCCGGGCGGCCAGGCCCGGTGCTGGTGGACATCCCGAAGGACGTGCAGCAGGCGCAGACGAACGCCCCCATTGCGCAACCCAAAGCCCTGCCCGCGCCGCTCGAGCCGAACCCCGCCGACATCGAGAAGGCATTAGAACTGATCCGCCACGCCAAGCAACCCGTGTTGATGGTCGGCGGTGGCGCGTGCGACGCGTCCCCGGAGATCATCGCCTTCGCGCGCAAGTCCGGGATGCCCGTCATCACGACCTTGATGGGATTGGGCAATTACCCGGCCAGCGACAAGCAGTGGCTCGGGATGCCCGGCATGCACGGCAGCGTGGCCTCCAACCGCGCCATCAGCCAGTGCGACGTGCTGATCGGCGTGGGAATGCGCTTCGACGATCGCGTGACCGGCAACACCAAGCGTTTCGCCAAGAACGCCAGGATCGTCCACGTGGACGTGGACATCGCGGAGCACAGCAAATTGATCCCCGCCTACCTGCCGATCCACTCGGATTCCGGGCGCGCCCTGGAAGCCATGACGCGCGGCCTCGAGAAGAAACTCGAGATTGCGGACTGGTGGGTCAAGTTGGACGACTGGAAGGCGCGCCAGCCCAAACGCCCCGCCTGGGGCGCGGCGGCAGCCATCAAGGCCATCTCCAGGGCGACCAGCCCGGATGACATCGTGGCCGCCGACGTGGGCCAGCACCAGATGCTGACCGCGCAGATTCACCCGTTCGAGAAGCCCCGCAAGTGGCTGAATTCCGGCGGTGCGGGCACGATGGGCTTCGGCATGCCCGCCGCGATGGGCGCGGCGGTGGCCGCCGCAGCACCGGGGGTCAAGGTTGTCGCTATCTCCGGCGACGGCGGCGCGCAGATGACCATCCAGGAACTCGCCACGCTGCGCAAGTACGACATTCCCGTCAAATGGGCGATCATCAACAACGGCTACCTGGGCATGGTGCGCCAGTGGCAGGAAATGTTCCACGGGCGGCGCTACAGCGAGGTCTACCTGGAAGATTCCAACCCGGACTTCTCGATTCTGGCCAGCGCCTACCGCATCCCCGGTTACGTGGCTGAAAGCCCCGAGGAACTCGAGACGGCCATCAAAGCCTGGTACGAATCCGACGGCCCCGCCGTCTTAGAGGTGCGCGTGCCGCAGGAAACCAACGTCTTCCCGATGGTTCCCGCAGGTAAGGGACTGGACGAGATGATGGACGACGCGCCGGAGAACCTGGAACCGGAAAAGCCGAAGGTGACGGCATGAGTGCGGCCCGGAGTCGGATTGCGGGGACACCGTGCTACACGGCGTTCCTGCAATCCGAGAAAAGTGCGTCCAGGACGGTGCTTGCGTGAAGCACATTTTTTCAGCCTTCCTGCGCGACGAACCGCGCGTGTTGACCCGAGTCACCAGCATGTTCGCGCGGCGCGGATACAATATCGATTCCCTGAGCGTCGGAACCACGGAGCAAAAAGGGATTTCGAGGATGACCTTCATCGCGGAAGCCCCGGAGCACATGGCGGATCAGATTCAACGCCAACTCGACAAGCTCGAGGACGTGCTGAAAGTCATCAATCACGCCTCGGAAAAATTTGTGGACCGCGAACTGGTGCTCTTGAAAGTGCGCGTCACCAACGACACGCGACTCGAGATCAGGCATCTGGCCGAGGATTTCCGGGCGCGCAACGTGGACGCGGGCCGATCCAGCGCGGTCTTCGAGTTGACCGGCGACGAGGGCAAGATCACCGCGTTCATCGAGCAGATGCGTCCGTTCGGGATCATCGAAACCATGCGCACGGGCCGGGTCGCGTTGACCCGAGGCAGCAACGCCGATATTCCCAGCCACGTCTACCACGGCGGGGAATCGAACGCGCTCGAGCACCCGCTGGCAGACATGGCGAACGACTGAGGCCATCGTGAAGATGCGAGACATCCCGTTCGGCGCGACCGCTTGGGCGGACGTGCCGCGCACTGAACACGCCGGAATCACCGGGACGGCCTTCTGGCGCACGCGGCATTTCGGCCAGATTCGCGTGCGCATGGTCGAGTACACGCCCGGTTACGCGGCGGATCACTGGTGCAGCAAGGGACACGTGCTGCTGTGCCTGGAAGGGCAACTCGAGACGGAACTCGAGGATGGGCGCGTGTTTACGCTGACGCCGGGTGTGAGTTACCAGGTCGCAGACGGTGCCGAACCGCACCGCTCGAGTACCACGACGGGCGCGAAGCTCTTCATCGTCGATTGAGCCCTCGAGAACTCCGTCCAGGACAGCGTTTTTCAATCTCGAAAAAGTGCGTCCAGGACGGTGATCCTGCAAAGAGGAATCCGAGCATGACTGAAACGATCCCGATCCTCGAGACCGAGCGCCTGATATTGCGCGCGTTTTCGCTCGAGGATGCCGCCACCTTTGAGCGGTTGATCTCGCCCAGGGAAGTCACGGACGGCACGCTGTCCTTTCCGCATCCCGTCCCGGAAGGCTGGGGCACGGAACGCATCCGGGGCATGCTTGAACGATTCGCGTCCGGTGAGCACGTCGAATTCGCGATTCGTGCTCGAGATGCGGACGGGTTGATCGGCGGCATCGGGTTGAGCATCACCGCGCGGCACAAACGCGGTCACCTCGGGTACTGGCTCGGCGCGGATCACTGGGGCCGGGGCTACGCCACAGAAGCCGCCCGAGCCGTGCTGCGCTACGGGTTTCAGGAACTGAGTTTGCACCGCATCGAGGCGGCGCACTACCCGCGCAACGCCGCCAGCGGTCGCGTCCTGACCAAGATCGGGATGCGACTCGAGGGCGTGATGCGAGGCGATCTGTTGAAGGGCGATGTCTTCGAGGACTCGGTCATGTACGCGATTCTGGCCACGGACGATGCGACTCGAAACCGCGTGAGGTGAACGTTTTGTTGGTGTGCAACGCGTTCTCGGCATGCGCGCCCGGCTCGAGGAAACACCGTCTGGCTCGCAATTCAATAAACCCTGTCCAGCACGGTATTCTCGGCGCGTGCTCATCCCGAGAACGCGTTGTGATGCACCCTGAACTGGTATAACGCTCGAGTTCTCAAACTCGAGACACAAAACCCAATCCGCACGGAGGAACCAACGTGAAGCTTTACTACGACAAGGATGCAAGCCTCGAACCGCTCGCCAAGAAGACGGTCGCCATCATCGGTTACGGAAGCCAGGGCCACGCGCACGCGCAGAACCTCAAGGATTCCGGCGTGAAAGTCATCGTCGGATTGCGCCCCGGCAGCAGCACCGAAGCCGAAGTCCAGGCCGCCGGTCTCGAGACGGATTCCGTCGCCAACGCCGCCAAACGCGCCGACATCATCATGGTCTTGATTCCCGACGAATTCCAGGGCGATGTCTACAAGAACGAGATCAAGCCCGGATTGAAAAAGGGCAACGCGCTCGTGTTCGCGCACGGCTTCAACATTCACTTCAAAGCCATCAAACCGCCCAAGAACGTGGACGTGTTCCTGGTCGCCCCCAAAGGCCCCGGTCACCTGGTTCGCCGCCAGTTCGTCGAGGGCGGCGGCGTGCCCAGCCTGTTCGCCGTCCATCAGGACGCGACGGGCAACGCCAGGGAACTCGCGCTGGCCTACGCCAAGGGCATCGGCGGCACGCGCGCGGGCGTGATCGAGACGAGCTTCAAGGAAGAGACCGAAACGGATTTGTTCGGTGAGCAGGCCGTGCTGTGCGGCGGGTTGACCAGCCTGATCAACGCCGGTTTCGAGACGCTGGTCGAAGCCGGGTACGCCCCGGAGATGGCGTACTTCGAGTGCTTGCACGAAACGAAGCTGATCGTTGATTTGCTCTACGAGGGTGGCATGAGCTGGATGCGGCACAGCATCAGCAATACCGCCGAGTACGGCGATTACGTGACCGGCCCCAAAGTCATCGATGCGGGCACCAAAAAGCGCATGCAAAAAGCCCTCAAGGAAATCCAGAGCGGCAAGTTTGCCAAAGCGTTCCTCAAAGAATGCGCTGAAGGCAAACCGAACATGACCAAATGGCGCAAGGAAGCTGCCGACAGCCAGATCGAAAAGACCGGTTCCCAGTTGCGCGAGATGATGCCGTTCATCAAGAAGCCCAACGCTAAGAAGGTTTCGGGCTAAAAAGAAGCTCGCTCGAGGTGAACTCGGGTGAGGATTGAAACTTCAAGAAGCCCAACGTGAAGCAGGTTTCGGGCTGAAATGAGGGTCGCTCGAGGGGCGCGGGTTTCGACCCGCGCCCTTTTTTGGCTAGAATTGGTCAGAGGTGAAAAATGTTCGAGGATTACTTGAACGCTGGAATGCACCTGGCCCAATACGAATTGCTCGAGGGCGACGAGGGTTTCTTCGGTTCGATTCCCGGTGCGCAAGGCGTGTGGGCCAACGAGGACTCGCTCGAGAAATGTCGGGATGTGTTGCGGGAAGTGCTCGAGGAGTGGGTGCTTTTGGGTATCTCGTTGCATCACGAACTGCCCGATTTCGGTGGCGTCAAGCTCGAATTGTCGTATCAGAAAACCCTGGATCAGGTTGCTTGATGCCCCCGTTCGGCCCGATAGCGTGGCGCGATCTGATTCGGGCGTTGCAATCGGCAGGTTTTGAAGGGCCATACCATGGAAAGAAACATCCGTTCATGTTGCGCGGCGCTCAGAAACTGATCCTGCCGAACCCACACCGCAGCGATATGACGAATGGGAAAAACTGTGACCCCTGAACGCGAGATGTTCTATCCCAAAACCCGCCGCGCCTGGCGAGCCTGGCTCGAGAAGAATCACGCGTCGGCCAGCGGCATCTGGCTGATGTACTACAAAAAGCACACGGGCAAACCGACCGTGACCTACGCCGAATCCGTCGAGGAAGCCTTGTGCTTCGGCTGGATCGACAGCAAACCCGCCAGGTTGGACGATGAACGGCACCTGCTGTATTTCTGTGCGCGCAAACCGAAAAGCGTCTGGTCGAAATTGAACAAATCCCGGCTCGAACGCTTGCTCGCGGCGGGGCTGGTGGCTCCGGCGGGCTTGCTGGCCATCGAGGTCGCCAAGAAGAACGGCTCGTGGACGGCGATCGACGCGAGCGAGGACATGATCGAACCCGAAGATCTGGTGTCCGCGCTCGAGGCGAACGCGCAGGCGCTCGGGTTTTGGCGCGGGTTCCCGCCCGGTGTGCGAAAAACGATCCTTCAGTGGATTCTGAGCGCGAAACGTTCTGAAACCCGCGCCAATCGGATCGAGGAAACTGTGCGCCTGGCTGCGGAGAACGTTCGTGCGAACCAGTGGCGGCAGTGACGCGGTTGACACGCCTCCGGAAGTCTTGATACGGTGGTTCCAGATGAAGCAAATTTCGATTCGCCTATCGCTAGCCCCGTTCCGCTCGAGGGTTTCGGCTTAGGCGTTTGTTCGCTTGTCGCGTGACCCTCGAAGCTTCGAGGGTTTTTTGTTGTCGGAAAGGATTGAGATGATCGACATTCGTACAATCCGCGAGCGGGTTCTCTCCGAACGACTACCGTGATTCACGCTCGAGAAGACCGTCCAGTACGCATATTCTCGAGATCAAAAAATATCGTCCCAGACGCAATCCCCTGAGTCTCACGAATCAAAAGGAGCCAGATGCGCCACATCCGAATCTTCGACACGACCCTCCGCGACGGCGAGCAATCCCCAGGCGTGGCCCTGTCCGTCCCGCAGAAGCTCGAGATCGCGCACGGGCTGGCGCGCATGAACGTGGACATCATCGAGGCGGGATTCCCGATCACGTCGCAGGGCGATTTCGATTGCGTCAACCGCATCGCCAAGGAAGTGCGCGGCCCGGTCATCTGCGGTCTGGCGCGCACCAGCAAGGGCGATATCGAACGCGCGGCTCAGGCGCTCGAGGTGGCGGACAAATGGCGGATTCACACCTTCACCAGCGCCAGCAAGGTTCACCTGGAATACATGATCAAAAAAACTCCAGAGCAGGTGCTCGAGATCACCGACCAGATGGTGCGGTACGCCCGGACGTTCTGCGATGACGTGGAATTCAGCGCCCAGGACGTGATGCGCGCCGATTTCGAGTTCGTCATCCAGGTTTTCAACGCTGCCATAGACGCGGGCGCGACCACCATCAATATTCCCGACACGACCGGGTACGGCACGCCGCTGGAATACGGTGCGCTGATCGCCCGAATCCGCGACGAAGTCGTGCGCGGACGAGACGTTCACATCTCCACGCACTGCCACGACGACCTGGGCATGGCGGTCGCCAATTCGCTCGCCGCCGTCGAGAACGGTGCGACGCAAGTGGAATGCACCATCAACGGCATCGGTGAGCGCGCGGGCAACACCAGCCTGGAAGAAGTCGTGATGGCCCTGCACACGCGCGGCGATTACTACCAGGCGCATACGCAGATCAACACCAAAGAAATTTACCGCCTCTCGCGCATGGTCAGCAGGCATTCCGGCATGGTGGTGCAACCCAACAAGGCCATCGTCGGCGACAACGCCTTCGCGCACGAGGCCGGAATCCACCAGGACGGCGTCTTAAAGAACAAGGAAACCTACGAGATCATGAACGCCGAACTGGTCGGGCGCGAGGCGGGCGTGCTGGTGCTCGGCAAGCACTCCGGGCGTGCGGCCTTCAAGCAGGCGCTCGAGAAACTCGGGTACGACCTGCAGACGCCGATCGCAGATCACGGCTTGACCGAGGACGCCGTCAACGCGCTCTTTTCGCGCTTCAAGGAAATCGCGGATCGCAAGGGTGCCATGGGCACCGAAGAACTGCGCGCATTGGTCGAAACCCGCGAAAACAAGGTTCCCGAAACCTTCAAGCTCGAGAGCATTCAAGTCCTTTCCGGCACGCACGTCGTGCCGACCGCGACGGTCACGCTCCAGACGCCGACCGGCCCGAAACAGCACGCATCAAGCGGTGACGGTCCCGTGGACGCCGCGTACAAGGCGATCAGCCACCTGACGGACGTACACCCGACCCTCGAAAGTTACCGCATCGAGGCCGTGACCCACGGTGGCGATGCGGTGGGCGAGGTTAGTATCCGTGCCCGCGTCGGCGAGATCGTGTACAGCGGCAACGGTGTGGCGACCGACATCGTCGAATCGAGCGCCCGCGCCTGGCTCGAGGTGATCAACGCGTCTGTGGCGCAGGTCGGTGTCAAGAAAGAAGCCATCACCGCGATTTGATGCTGCGATAACCCCTTCCAGCGGGCATACTTGGCATTGCGTCTGGGACGGTGTTCTAACGAGAACGGACGGTACGAACCTTGAATCTTAGTCATCTGGTGCGCTTTCTGGTCGAACTCTCGTACAACAACGACAAGCCCTGGTTCGACAAGCACCGCGCCGAGTATCAGGTGTTGCGCGAGGATTTCGTGCGGTTCGTGGATGGGGTGATTAAAGAAACCGCCCGCTTCGACTCGAGCGTCGAGGGCATCCAGGCCAAGGATTGCCTGTTCCGCATCAACCGCGACACGCGTTTCAGCCACGATAAATCGCCGTACAAGACGACCTTCAGCGCGGCCATCAGCCCGGAAGGGCGGCATTCGGATGGCCCCGTGTACTATTTTCAAATCTCCGGGCCGGGTGAATCCATCGCGGCGGGTGGCGTGTACATGCCGGGGCCTGAAAGACTGGCGGCCATCAGAGGGTTTATCTATGGGAACCCTAAAAAGGCGGATGCGCTCCTGAAGAACAAAACCTTAATTGAGCAGTTCGGCGGGCTGGACGAGGAGCGCAAACTCAAGCGTTACCCGAAAGGTTTCGATTCCGGTTCGGAGCTACTGAAATTCAGGAACTTCACGGTTTCCAGGTCGTTCGACGCGATGAGCTTCGATTCTGACGGGTTGCTCGAGCACGTCACGAACAGTTTTCGCGCCATGCGACCACTCATGAAGTTCGTCCAGGAGGCGGAATGAAAGTCATCGGTTTGATCGGCGGCATGAGTTGGGAATCGAGCGCGATGTACTACAGGATCATCAACGAAACCGTGCGCGACCGCGTGCATCCGCTCGAAAACGCGCGAAGTTTGATGTTCACGGTCAATTTCCACGAGATCGAGCGTTTGCAGCACGCTGAGCGCTGGGACGAGGCGGGCAACATTCTGGAGGACGCCGCCGTCAGGCTCGAGCGGGGCGGCGCGGAGTGCGTGGTGCTGTGCACGAACACGATGCACAAACTGGCGCACCGGATCGAGAAGGCCGTGAAGATTCCCCTGATTCACATCGCGGATGCGACGGCGGAACGGGTCAAAGCGCAAAGCATCGCGAGAATCGGGTTGCTGGGTACGGGTTTCACGATGGAACAGGATTTTTACAGGGGACGGTTGACTGAAAAGTACGATCTCGAGGTGATCGTCCCGGAAAAACCCGACCGCGATATCGTCCACCGCGTGATCTACGACGAACTCGTGCAGGGCAGGGTGGAAGCCTCGAGCAAGCTCGAGTACGTGCGGATCATGCGGGATCTGGTGGCGCGGGGTGCGGAGGGCATCATTCTGGGTTGCACGGAGATCATGCTGTTGGTCAATCAGGAAGATTCCAGCGTACCCGTCTTCGACACGACCACGATCCACGCCGTGGCCGCCGTGGATTTCGCGCTGGGAAAGGAAGCGGTGCGGTCGTGATTCTCGAGATCGCGGAGTTTTTCGTGCAGCCCGCCGAATCGGACACCTTCGAGACCACCATGCAGGACTGCATCAGCGTGATCGGCTCGAGCCCCGGCTATCTGGGGCACACGCTGCACCGCAGCCAGGAATCGCCGGGTCGGTACGTGATGGAGGTGCGTTGGACGACGCTCGAGGCGCACACGGTCGGGTTCCGAGGATCGCCCGCCTTCGAGACGTGGAAATCGAAGCTCGGGCATTTCCGGAATGGCGCTCGCGTGGAGCATTTCGAGACGGTGTTCGTGAACTTTCCGCCGCTCGAGCAGGAATAAAAACCGTCTGGGACGGTGTTCCTGCGATTCAGGAATTCGTGCCCTGGACGGTCTTCCTGCTACAATGATCTCATGTCGAGCCCAGACAAGGTCAACCTGAACGAGAAATTCGCCACCTTCACCGATCATTTCAGCCCGAAGATCGTCGGTGAGATCAACGCCACCGCCGTCAAGCTGGTGAAATTCCAGGGCGAGTTCGTCTGGCACCATCACGAGCATGAGGACGAGATGTTCCTCGTGGTGCGGGGCGCGTTCCAGATGCAGTTCCGCGATAAAACCGTTCACCTCGAGCCTGGAGAATTCCTGATCGTGCCGCGCGGGGTCGAGCACTGCCCGAAGGCCACTGAAGAAGTCTGGGTCGTGCTGATCGAGCCTTCGACCGTGTTGAACACGGGTAACGTGGTGAACGAGCGCACCGTCGCGGAACTCGAGCGCATCTGAGGCTGCGGAACTCGAGCGCATCTGAGGCTCGAAGTCTCGGGCGGGTCGGTGTATCCTTGAGCCTTGAAATTCGTTCTGGACGGTCAATCTCGAGCATCTACGGAAGGAGGTTGAAATGGCAAACGTTAGCAATTCGCTCCAAGGGGTGAGCCTCTCGATTTACGACACCACCCTTCGCGATGGCACGCAGGGCGAGGGTTTCAACCTGTCCCTGGAAGACAAGCTCGAGATCGCGCGGGCGCTGGATCGGTTCGGCGTGGCCTACATCGAGGGCGGCTGGCCGGGTTCCAACCCGAAGGACGCGCGTTTTTTCGAGGCCATGAAGTCCGTCAGCCTGACGCGCGCGAAGCTGGCGGCCTTCAGCTTCACGCGCCAGAAGGGCTTCACCTGCGAAGATGACCCGATCCTGCAGACGCTGGTGGCGGCGCAGACGCCCGTCGTCACGCTGGTCGCCAAAACCTGGGACAAGCACGTCACGCACGCGCTGGGCATCCCGCTGGAAGCGAACCTCGAGATGATTTTTGACACGGTGGCCTACCTGAAAAAGTTGGGTCGCGAGGTGATCTTCGACGCGGAACTGGCCTTCGCGGGTTTCCGCGACAACCCGGCATACGCTTTGTCCGTGCTCGAGACGGCGGTCAGGGCAGGTTCGGATTGTCTGGTGCTGTGCGACACGCTCGGCGACGTGCTGCCGGAAGAGGTCGAGGTGCTCGTCCGCGAAACGCTCAAACTGGGCGTGCAGGTCGGGATTCACACGCACAACGACATGGAAATGGCGATCAGCAACGCGCTGGTGGCGGTTCGAGCGGGCGCGCGGCAGGTGCAGGGAACCGTCAACGGCGTCGGTGAGCGCACGGGCAACATGAACATGGTGTCTTTTATCGCGCTCATCCAGGCCAAACTGGGCGCGCAGTGCGTGCCGGACGTGTCCAAACTGACGGAACTGAGCCGTTTCGTGGATGCCCGCGCCAACCGCACGCCGCGCAACGAGCAACCCTTCGTGGGCGCTTCGGCCTTCGCCCACAAGGGCGGCATGCACGCCAGCGCCGTCAACCGCGACCCCAGCCTCTACGAGCACATGGAACCCGCCACCATCGGCAATTCCAGGCGCATCCTGATGAGCGACCTGGCGGGCCGCAGCAACCTGGTCGCCAGCGCCGCGCAGTACGGCATCAAGCTCGACGGCAAGGACCCGGCGGTCGCGCAGGCCATCGCCAGACTGAAGGAACTCGAGGACGAGGGCTTCACCTTCGAGGGCGCGGACGCCAGCGTGATGATGCTCCTGCGGGCCGCCAAGGGCGAGGCGGAGTTCTTCAACGTCAGCGTCTTCCGCGCGCAGATCGACAGCTTCGCGGATTTCGATACGGAAGCCGAAGCCAGCGTTCAGGTCTGGGTCGGTGAGACCCGCGAACACGCGGCGGCGCTCGGCGATGGCCCGGTCAACGCGCTCGACAAGGCGCTCAGGATCGCGCTGGAACGCCATTACCCGAGCCTCAAGGACGTGCAGCTATTGGATTACCGGATGCGCGTGCTGGAAGGTTCGCACGGCACGGCGGCGCGCGTGCGCGTGCTGATCACCTTCGGGGATGGCAAGGAGCAATGGACGACCGTTGGTGCGGGCGTCAACTCGATCAAGGCGAGCTTTATCGCGCTGACGGACGGGTTGGGGTTCAAACTCGTGCGTGACGGGATCGCGCCTCCGCTCGAGGTGGAAAAAGTCCAGTCGTAAAAACACCGTCCAGTACGCGTTTCAGGATTCGCGTGCTGGACGGTGTTTTCGCGTTTCAAGCTCGATCGCGAGCGGAGATGCGCTACGTCTACAGCGGCATTCGCAAAGGTTGACGCGCGAAAAATCTGGCCAACTGGAGGGCGCGATTGATCGCGCCCTCTCGACGCGCACAGGGCGCAATGAATTGCGCCCCTACGAACATCTGTTTTGCGTCAAGGTTTCTGCACGCGCCCGTAAACCTCGAGAACTCGAGAAGAGAAGGTCGCTCGCGTCAGCACCGTCTCGAGGGAAGGGCAGGTCTGCGACCTGCCCCTGCGACGCGATTTTGTAGCTTCGCCTTCAGAGAAACCGTCATCGGGATTGACGTTCACAGAATTTCGAGCGGCGATGTATTTTCGACTTGACTCGAGCAAACTCGCACTGTTGTACACTCAATTCCTTGATTCGGAATCGTTCGCGCTGCACGAATGTTATCGCCAATACCGGACTGAATGTACGCGACCCTGGAGGGAAATCTTGAAGCTCACGCTGGCGTTGTGCATCCACCACCACCAGCCCGTCGGCAACCTCTCGGACGCCGTGGATCGCGCCTTTGAAAGCGCGTACTTGCCGCTCTTGGCCGCCCTAGACGCGCACGACGTGCGCGTTAGCTTGCACTATTCCGGGGCGCTGATCGAACGGCTCGAGGGGCTTCCTGAAGCCCTCAGTACGCTTCGGAAGCTCGTTGTTGCTGGGCGGGTGGAACTGGTCGGCGGCGCGATGTTCGAGCCCTTGCTGCCGCTCGTGCCGCGCCGGGATGCGGTCGCGCAGATGCGGCACCAGTCGGAACTGATCGAGAGGCTGTTCGGGGTCGCACCGAACGGCGCGTGGCTGGCGGAATTCGCGTGGGAACCACAGTTTCCCACGCTGATTGCGGATGCGGGCCTTTCGTACACGATTCTGGACGAGGGCCAGTGCCTGGCGGCGGGGCTCGAGGCGCGGCAACTGTTGCGCCCGGTGCGCACCGAAGACCAGGGGCGGGCGGTCACGGTGGTTCCGGCATCGCAGGAGTTCATCCGGCTGATTCCGTTTTCCAACCTGCCGGACGTGATGGCCCGTCTGCGCGAGCGCGCCAAGCTGGGCGGTCTGCTGACGGTCGCGCTCGATGCGGAAACGCTGGGTGGGCTGGATGGCGGCCCGAACGCGTTCAGGTCGGGCTGGTTTGAAAAGTTTCTCGAGGCCATCACGGCAGCACGCGACTGGCTCGAGACCTCGACCGTATCGAGCGCCATCGCGGCGTTTCCGCCCGTGCAATGCGCGTACTTGCCTTCAAGTTCCAGCAAACGCCTGGCCAAATGGACGATGCCGCCCGACCTGGCGCGATTGCTCGAGGGTGCGCAGGTGGATGCGAAGCTGGAACCGTTCGTGCGCGGCGGCTCGTGGCGGGCGTTCCTGACCAAGTACCCGGAGGCCGATCACCTCTCGCGCCGGGCGGCGCGCGTGTCCAGAAAGCTTCAGGCCACCGCCCGCGCTCCGCAGGAAGCCCACGCGCATTTGTGGCGGGCTCAGACGGGCGTGACCTACTGGCACGGCACGTCCGGCGGGGTGTACCGCAACTTCCTGCGCTCGGCGGCCTACACGAATTTGATCAACGCCGAAAACGCGATCGAACCGCGCAAGTACGCCTGGCTCGAGATCGAGTATGAGGATTTCGATTGCGACAGCGCCCTGGAAGTGATCGCGGAATCGCACACCATGAACGTCTACTGGAACCCGTCCTCGGGCGGTTCGATCACCGAACTCGATTACCGACCGCGCGCGTTTAACCTGCTGGACACCTTCACGCGCAGACCGGAGTTCTATCACCCCGAAGGCGCGACCTACGACGCCTACCCGCGCCGCGCGCTGATCGATCATTTCATCGGGGCGGAATCCGACCTGGCGGAATTTGCCCAAAACGCGTACCTGGAACTGGGCGATTTCACGACCGGATCGTTCGAGGCCTCCAAGTACCGCGACCGCGTGACCCTGGTGCGCGACGGTTTCGTGCGCGGCCCGATCGGTGAACCCGTGCCCGTCGAGGTCAAGAAGGCCGTGCGGGTGGTTCACAAGGAATCCCGGCTCGAGATCGAGTACCGCATCACCAACAAGGGCGACGTGGACGTGATCACGCGCTTCGGCTCGGAGTGGGGCTTCGGTTTGCTGTCCGGCGCGTCAAAAGACCGGTACGCCGTGATCGACGGGCGCAAGGCTGGCCCGCTGGCGCAGATCGCGGAACACCGCGCGGTCAAAACCGCGTCCCTGGTGGACGAATGGCTCGGCCTCGAGATCGCCTTCGACTTCGATGGGCGCGAGGTGCTGTTGTGGCGTCACCCGGTCGAAACCCTGGAAAAAATTGGCGATCACTTCGAGCGGCGCTACCAGTCCACCGTGCTGTTGCCGCTGTGGGATCTGGATTTGCCCGCCGGACGATCCCGCCGTATCGCTTACGGCCTGCGCATCTCTGAGCGCTGAAGACCGCGCTCCTCGAGAAACCCTCAGGCAGCTCCTTGGGATCGCCATCTGCTCGAGAACACCGTCCAGCACGCCATTCCAGGAATGGCGTGCTGGACGGTGCCCTGTAAAACCAAGCTCATTGAAGCCACCGCTATACTGCGACCGTGATCCGAAAGCTGGATGTCAAGATCCTGCTGGCCGCCCCGGGCGTGATGCTCGGCCTGATCGGGCTGCTCGGCGGTGGATGGCTGCACCTGGAATTTCGCGTGCCGCCGTGGGAAATCCTGAGCGTGACCACGCTCGGCGCGTACTTCGCGGTGCTGGCGTTGGCGCACGGCCTGGAGCGCGCGCTGCCCAGCTTCCGCGACGCGAGCGGGCTGCTGGAAGGCATCCTGGCGCGGATTCACCTGACGCCATCTTGGGCGCTGGCGCTGGCCGCCACCAGTTCAATCGGCGAGGAACTGTTCTTCAGGTGGTTCCTGCTCGGGGCGTTCTCGGGCTTCGCGCCCGTCTGGGTAGCGGTTCTGGTGCAGGCTGGAATCTTCGCGGCCTTTCATCCCGCGCCGCGTCGCGCCTGGGGATACCCCTTGTGGACGTTCTTCGCGGGCATCGTCTTCGGGGCGGTCGCGGTCGGTACGGGCAGCGTCGTGCCCTCGATGCTGGCGCATTACGTCTTCAATCACGACAACATGAATCAGGCGCTCGAGCCGATCAAATCGCAGGCGTAACCCGAGCCTCAACCCAGCTTCCGACACAGACGATCCCAACCTCAACCCGTACACTTCTTCAAGATGCCAGACCGCGACGCGGGCGTGAGCGAACTCGCCAGGGAATACCAGGATTACGTGATCGCGCACCGCGTCCGAAGACTGCTGGGCGGTCGGCTCGAGCCCAAAGCCTTCCTGAGCCTGCCGCAGTACGCCGCGCGCCGTTTGGAGCGCCAACGCCTGGCCCGAGAGATCGTGACCGTCAAACCGCTCACGCCCGAACGATTGCGGGCCGTGGATGACCTGACGGACGAGTTGTGTTTCGGGATGTGGCACAACCCGCGCGAGATCAACGACTTCCTGAGCGCCGTGCTGCGCTTGGGCGGCCACCCGATCTTTGAATTTGAGGAACTCTTCGCCGCGCACATCCTGCTGGAACCCGAACGCGCCCGCCTGCCGTTGCGCGGCCTCGAGATCGCGCGCTTCTACCGGGCGTGCCTGACGCTCGGCGCGGCCATGCTGAACATCGACGAGATGGAACTGGCGGCGCAGCGCGTGGACGACCTGTCGCGAGATATTCCACTGTTTCTGGATGCGTTCAACCCGGAACCCGTCTAGGCTC
>CAXTKV010000010.1:12052-51564 GCA_964244895.1 uncultured Deinococcales bacterium | reverse complement strand
CACGCGGTAGCCGTTGACGAACACGGTCGGTGTGCCCTGCACGCCCAGCCGGGCGCTTTCGGCCAGTCCAGCGTCAACCAAGTTTTTGTACTTGCGGCTCGAGGCGCAGGCGCGAAATTGATCCATGTCGATGCCCAACTTGCTGGCCACGCTCAGAAAAAACGGCCCGAGCTCGTTCAGTTTCGTCCAGCTCCGATCCATGAAAAGCGCGTCGTGGAAAGCCCAGAAGAGACCCTGCTCAGCCACGCACTCGCTGGCTTCGGCGGCGGGACGGGCGCGCGGATGGATGGATTCCAGCGGCGTGTGGTGGTACTCGAGGCGCACGTCGGCGGGCAGGTTCTTGCGGTAATTGGTCATCAGCGTGCGGTCGAGTTGCTCGCAGTACGGGCATTCAAAATCCGAATAAACCCTGATCACGACGGGTGCGTTCGGGTTGCCCGCGACGTTCCTGACTTTCGAGAAGGCTGACGCGGGTACTTCATTCAGTTGCACGTCGAAGCGCAATTTGCCATCGCGGATTTGCGTGGTCAGTCTGAACTCCTCGGCGTTGATGCTCACGCCGTTCGGTTGTCGCGCGATGCCCTGCGCGTTGCGCTGCACGTACTGCGCGAAGTTCTGGGCGAACGCGTCGCCGTAACCCGTGACGGCTCCGAAAAGCTGTCCGGCTCGGGCACCGTCCACGCTGGAGAGTTCCACGTTGGTGCGCTCCAGCAAGCCGCGCCGCAACTTGACGGCGATGGTCGCGTTGCCGCTGGCGTAAATGCCTTCGGTTTGCTGGCGGAAGCCCGCCATTTCGGGTCGGGCGAACAGTCGCTCGATGGGTTGCGTGATCTGCGCGTGTGCCGTGCTGCACGCCAGAGCTGCGATCAAGACCAGGAATCGTTTCATGCGGCATCCTACCGTGAGGTCTCGCGGCCCTCGAGTGCGTTTGGGGCATTCTGGGTTCTCGAGTATTGACGAGAACACCGTCCGGCACGGCATCCTTGGGTATGCAAGAAATAGCGTCCCCGACGGTGTTCTCGAGTTCGCGGTCTAAGGAGATCGGCGCGGTCTGGCGCGAGGGAGCCCTTCGATGATCGCTGCCAGCCCGATCTCGAAGCCACCTTTGGGGCCGCTCGGGCCGAACAAACCCGAACGCTCGAGTTCGGCGAAGCCGTGCAGAAAGGCCCACAGGGCCACGGCTGCCGGTGTGTCGTCCGTTTCGCCGGTCACGTCGCCAATGACTTTGAGCACCGTGTTCCACAGGGCTTTGCCCGTGCCCGCTGTGGGCGCGGCCAGGCGCGTGTCCATCATCAGTTTGTAGAGCCGGGGGTGGGTTCTGGCGAAGTTCAGGTAGGCCTTGGAGGCTTCCTGGACGGCCTGGGAAGCCGATTCCTGGGTGGTCGCCTGCTCGAATTCGGTTTGCAGCAGGGTGTTGCCGTATTTGACGATGGCGATTTCCAGGGCTTCCTTGTCGGCGTAGTGGCGGTACAGGCTGGGGGCTTTGATCTCGAGGGCATCGGCCAGGTTGCGCATGGAAAGGGCGTCCGGGCCGTCTCGTTCGAGAATTTCGATGGCGGTCTCGAGGATCGCGTCGGGGTTGGTTTTGGCTGGGTAGGGCATACGTGAACACTGTACGTCTTGACAGGCTCAAGTTCAAGACGTACAGTGTTCACATTCAAGGCTAACGTGCATAGTCTTAGATCGCCCGAAGCCAGAAAGATCGCACCAGACGAAAGGAACGCATCATGAACATCAGCGCCCACGGTCAGTACCTGACGCAACTCACCCAGACTTTCCCCTTCCCGATCAACGCCTACCTGATCCGCGAACGGGACGGCCTGACCCTGATCGACACCGCCCTCGGTCAAGCCCGACAGATCATCGAGGCCGCCAAAAGCCTGAACGCACCCATCCGCCGCATCGCCATCACCCACGCCCACAACGACCACGTGGCCTCACTGGACAGACTGCACGAACTGCTCCCGGAGGCCGAAGTGCTGATCGGAAACCGTGAAGCCCGCATCCTGGCCGGAGACCTCAGCCTGCTGCCCGACGAAACGGGCAAACCCAACGGCATGACCTGCAAGACCAGACCGACCCGCCTGTTGCTTCCCGGCGATACGGTCGGCTCGCTCGAGGTGATCGCCGCGCCGGGTCACGCCATCGGGCAGATCGCCTTCCACGACCCGCGCGATGGCAACCTGATCGCGGGCGACGCCTTCCAGATTCAAGGCGGCCTGGCCGTCTCAGGCACGCTCAAATGGCGCTTTCCGTTCCCGGCCTGGGCGACCTGGAATAAAGAAATCGCTCTGGAAAGCGCCAGGCGGCTGCGCGCCCTGAACCCCAACAGGCTCTCCGTCGGCCACGGTGACACCCTCGAGAACCCGCAAGCCCAGATGGACGCCGCGATCCTCGAAGCCGAGCGCAACCTGAACGCCAGGAGGCGGTAAAGATGCTGATCAACCCCACGATGATCATTCGCCTCGAGTACGCCGCCGCCACGGTCTTCAGCCTGTTCGCCTACATCTTCCTTCAAGGCCCGTGGTGGTTGTTCGCCGCGCTGTTCCTGGTTCCCGACCTGTCCATGCTCGGGTACCTGGCGGGGCCGCGCGTCGGTGCGTGCGCGTACAACCTGGTTCACACCGCCGCGTTGCCGCTCGCGCTGATCGTGATTGGCGTCGTCACAAGCGCGCACATCCTCGTCCTGATCGGCCTGATCTGGTTTTTTCACATCACCTGGGATCGGATGCTCGGTTACGGCCTGAAGCTGCCGACCGGCTTCAGCGACACGCATTTGGGGAAAATTGGGCGAGAAGCGAAAAACTGAAGGTGTCTCGAGAAGGTTCATTCCGGCACGACGGAATGACGGCGCGAACGTGCAGCACGCGAATTTCAGAACACGTGCTGCACGGTGTTTTTCGTGCCCAAATCTCGAGTCCCGTATCCAGCACGATCTCGAGGAATCGTGCTCGCTCGAGATCGCGCATTTGAGAACGCCCTACTCGAGCATCCGGGAATCAGACCGCCGCGCTCATGCCGCCATCGAAATTGATCGCCGTACCCGAGATGAACGCGGCACGCGCCGACACCAGGAACGCGACCAGATCGGCGAACTCTTCGGCCTTGCCGACCCGCCCGAGCGGAATTTGCGCCGCCATGCCCGCGTATACCTGCTCGAGCGTCTGACCCCTGACGGAAGCCGCCCGAACCCACTGATCGGATTCGACCAACCCGATCAGCACGCCGTTGACGCGGATGTTGTCCTTGCCCAAGTCCTTGCTCATGGCTTTCATCAAGGCCATGCCCGCCGCGCGGGACACGCTGGACGGCATCGAAGATGCGCCCGGCGTCTTGCCGCCGGTGGCCAGCACGTTAATGATCGCGCCGCCGACCTTGCGCAACTCCGGTACAACGAGCCTGGACAACCTGACGGCGGCGTGAAATTTCAGATCCAGATCCTCAGCCCAGTCCGCTTCCGCGATCTGCTCGAAGGGTTTTGCGGCGCTGCGCCCCGCGTTGTTCACCAGCGCATCCACGCGCCCCCACCGCTCGAGCGAGGCGGTGACGAAACGCTCGAGATTGTCGGATTTGGTCACGTCCGTCACGACCGCCAGAGCCTCGCCACCGGAAGCATTGATGTCGTCGGCCACGGCCTGAAGCTTGTCCGCACCGCGCGCCCCGATCACCACCCGAGCGCCTTCGGCAGCCAGCTTGCGGGCGGTGGCCGCACCCAGACCATCAGACCCGCCCGTGATCAGCACGACTTTCCCTTTCAGTTCGAGATCCATGCTTCGAGCCTAACCGAAAACGGTCTCGGCGGGTTCGGTCGGTACAGACTCCACAACACCGTCCAGTGCGCATTCTCGAGAATCGTGTGCTGGACGGTGTTCTTTGGTGTGAATTCGGGTTCCCGAAGCTATTTTCCGCGCACCTCGAGCGTGATCTCGGTGTTCTCATCCATCGTGCCACCGTTCAATTTGATGCCGCTGCGCTGGTAGGTCTTGCGGTACATCACGTTGGTGTTTTGCTTGTTCTCTCTGGCGATCAGCCCGTACTGCGGGGCGTTGCCGGGCACGCTGCCCGGTGCGCCGCCTTGGAGCGCCCCGACCTCGCTTTGCAGGTTGTGCGCCTCGAGGAACAGGCTCAGCCAGCCCGCGCCCTGGCCTGGCTGTCCCGCCGGACAGTCCGGGGCGTTGGTCGGCGTATAGGTTTCCAATGGCGGATTCTGGATCGGGTTCAGCACGGCGGTGATCTGCGGGTTCTCGAAGCTCTCCGAGGTCACCCAGACGTTCAAGATTCCGGCGGCGACATCGGCGATCTTGGCGCACTTGCTTTGCAGGCTGCGCGAGAGGTAGCGCAGCCTGTCCGCGCCGCCGTAGCCCAGGAACCGGGATCGCGGGTCGGTCGGATCGCCGCTGAATTTCGCCTCGAGCGGCACTTCGGATTCCATCACGAATTTGAAGGCGCCATCCTTCGTGGTGGCTGAAACCGTGGATTGAAATTTCAGGGTCAATTTTGGCGGCTCGAAGTACGTGATCTTGAGGCGGTTGGTGGCCGTCCCGGCGCTGTTGCCGTCCTTAACATCCTGCCCGTACTGCACGGCAGCCTCGATGCGCCACCACTTGTGCGGCAACAGGTCGCGGACGTTGACGAAGATCACGCCGGTGGCGCTCTGCTTGCTCAACCGAAAGGCTTTCGGCGTGTGCTCGTCGATGGCGCGAAGTTGGGCTTTGGCTTCGCCGTTGGCGTTGGTGGTCTTGTCCGCGAACTGCACGACGCCGCTTTCCGCGTGCGGCTCCAGATCGCCGGTCAGCTCCCAATCGACGGTTTTTTCCTTGGCTGGGCCGGGCTCGGGAACCTGGCACCCCAGGCGCTCGAGCAGTTCGGCAGCGTTCTTCGGCGGGTTCTTGACCGCCAGCCTGGATGCGATCTGGACGGTGTCGTTGAAGACTTTCTTGCGGTAATCCTCGTTGAAATAGATGCTCAGTTTGAGCTTGCTCAAACTCTTGCCCTCGGCCTCAGCATCGGTGCGGTGGTGAATCTCCAGGGGGTCGGCCTCGAATTTCGTCAGGTAGCCGTAGAGCGTGATCGAACCGCACAGCGCCACCCGCCCGCCTTCCTTGACGGTTTCGATCCCGGCGGTTCTGAGCAGTCCGCTCCAGAGCTTTGCCATCTGGGACGTGTCGCCCTTGAGCGTAGCTTCCAATAATTCCGGGCTGATCGGCAGCACGATTGGAATACCGAGCTTGTCCTGCACCTGGTTGTCCACCCATTCTGCCGCGCCCGGATAGGCTTCCTTGACGCTCTGTTTGACGGCCTTGTCAGCGACATCGCTCATCATGTGCTGCACGACCAACGCCTCGCCCGCCACGCGCGTCGGGATCTGAATCATCTGCGCGCCGTAGGCCACAGTCGGGTTTGGGCGTCGCTCGAGATCGGGTTTGCGGTTCTGCATCCAGGCCGGGGTCAGCGCGTCCCGCAGATCGGCGGGTAGGACGCTCGAGCCTGCGATGCGGCTTTCCGGGCCGGGGCCGCTGGTCAGCACCGCGTCCAGCAAACGCAGTTGCACCGGGTCGAGGGCATCGTCGCCCCAGAAGCGGTCGCGCTTACTGGAAAGTGTGATGCCGCGCTTGACGCGCTCGCGCCCGATTGCGCCGACCAGCGCGAAGACCACCTGCGAGCGCGACGGCGGCCCGTCGAACAAACCCGCGACCAGCCCCGGCGCGCGATCCGGGCTGATCGCCCCAGCACTCGAGGTCGCGCCGCCCGAGGTTGAGCTGCCCGAGGTTGCGCCGCGATCTGAGAGACCCGCAAAGAAATCCTCGAGCCTGGTGAAGAAGCGGTGTTGGAACCCGGCTCGCAAGGTGAACAGCTCCAGCGCGGACGCGAACGGGTGGTGCAGCGCCAAGAAAATATCGAGTTCGTCCGCGTCGGCGGGCTTGGTGGTCGTGCCGTACACGGGTACGCCGGAACCGTCCAGGATCGCTTCGAGGTTCGGGCTGTCCTTCGCGTTGCCGTCCAACTCGTCGATCAAGACCTGCGCCACGGATTCGAACTGGCTGGCCTCGAAGCCCTGCGGGTAGAGCGCCCCGGTCGTCGGTGCTGGCGCGGTGTCCGTGGTGGCGCGCGCGGTCAGCGTCAGGGTGGCGTCCTTGAGGCTGGCGCTGAAGCCCAGCCCGCGCGCCGCCTCGAGCGCCGCGACGTACAGCTGCCCGTCTTTGAGCTGGATCGAGACGGGAACCTGCAGCTTGCCGTCTCCTTTGGTCAGCACGATCGTCTGCGCGCTCAGATCGAACTTGACCGGGCGCGCCCCGCCACCGATGGCTTGCAGGAACTGCGGCAGTGCCACGTACAGCACGTCCTTGACAACGATTCCCTCGAGCGTGGACGTCTTGCCGTCAATGATCAGCGCGACCGGCGATGCGAAGGCGATGCAGGTCAGCAACAGGGCGATGATGGGCAAAATTCTTCGCATGGGGTTCCTCTGGATGGAGTTGGGCATACGCAGAGATGCCGTCTGGGGCGGTGTTTTCTCGATGAGAAGAAAGCCCGTTCGGGACGGTGCCGTCTCGGGCGTTCGAGCCTTAAAAGCTGAAGTTCACGCCGCCGCGAACGGTGAAGAAAGTCGCGGGCACGAAGGTCGCGTTGGCCTCCGCGAAAGCGTTCAGGTTCGCGCTGATCGGGTATTCCAGCCCCGCGACCGCGCCGAAGCTCAACCCGCCGCCGGGGACGATGTTGATCCCGACGCTCGGCCCGGCGTAAAGCCGCAATGGATCAATCACGAAGGTTAACAAGGGTGCGATGTTCAGATTGATGCTCGTGATCGACGCCAGGAACACGTCGGCGCTGGTGCGAACGTCCAACCCGAGCGGCCCGAAGGACAGCAAGTCCTTGACGGTGAATTGCACCGTGCCCTGCAGGGCGCTGCCGCCGCCGCTCGAGAAGCTGTAGCCCAGGCCGCCGCCGATGGAAAAGCTGACGGCGGACGCACCGGACGAGAGACCGATAAAAAGGACGAGTGCGATGAGCCATTTCTTCATGCGTTCCTCCGGTACGTCGGATGGGGTCGGCCTGACCATGAGAACACCGTTCAGCGCGCGTCCATGGATTTGCGTCCTGAGCGGTGCTGCCCGCTTACTTCAGGTTGGAAACATCGTACTCGAGGGTGCGGCTGAAGCTCGAGTTGCCGGGGCCGTGCGCCATCTGGAGCCTGGCCGGTTTTCGGTCGCGCTCGAGCGCGAAGATGGCGCGACCCGAGAACGCCCGGCCTTGCGGGATCGAAAGCTCGAAGTTCGCGTCGCGGTCGGCGCGCAGCACGGCGCTCGAGTCGATCTGTTGATCGTCGGTATCGAAGAGTTTGAAGACGGGGTTGAGGTTGTCCAACCGATCCGGCCCCGCACCCTGGATCGTGAAGGTCGCGACCACCAGCGAACCGCCCTCTGGCACGTCCACGCCGCCCACGGGTTTGGTGCTCAATTCGATCTTGTCCGTGCGGAAATCCGAGCGGTAAGCCGGGTACATCGCGCCGAGCTTGGCCGGAACCGTGGAAAGAGCCACGCTGCCGTCCTTGCTGGCGGGATCGGCGTAAACATCGAGCGGCGCGATCTTGCCCGTCATGTCGTAGCGCCAGACCTTATCGCCGCTCTGGATGATCAGTTTCGGCACGCTGACCTTGTTGTCGATGCGGACGTACGTGAAGACCTCGAGCTTCTGGCCGGGTTTCAGTCTGCCCGCGCCCTGGCGCGTCTTGAGGTCGTACCAGCCCTCGCCCTGAACGGTCTCGTTGGCGGAGGTCACAATCTGCCAGAAGACCTGTCCTGCCTCGGTATCACCGTCTTTGAGCGGGTTCTGCACGGTCGCGTAGACCACCAGGTACTTGGCGTCGTAGTTGGCGTAATCGTCGTCGCCTACGATGAAATGTCCGGCACTGTAGGCCAGTTTGTTGATGGTGACGTTGATCAAGGAATTGTTGCCCTGAACCGTGTACGTCTTGCCGATCTCGCCGACGCCGCCCGCGACCTGGGCGGTTCCGGCCACGTCGGTGCTGGGTGCACTCGAGGCTGGGCTGGTGAAGCTGACGGTCTTCCTGGCCTTGTCCACGCTGACCTTGGCGCCGAGGGCCTGCCCGAGCGCGGCGGCGTCCACGAAGACTTTCCCATTTTTTTCGATGGTCTCGAGCTTGGCTGGTTTGCCGTTGATGATCACGCTGTAGGCGGCCTGCGCCAGCGCGATGGTCGCGAGTCCGAGCAGCATCGGGGCGATGATGGGTGTCAGATGTTTCATGCGTTCCTCCTGTTGGGACAAAATTGGAGCGATGGCTGAACCCTCGTTCTTCAGTGTGCGAATCTCAGGCTACGGAGTGTCGCCCTCAAGTCCTGGTCGAATGTCGCGCGCAACTGGTCGCGTCTCGCGCGCAACTGGTCGCGTCTCGCGCGCGGTCGATCCGGTCTCTCGCGCCAGGTACTTGACCAGCGCCTGCATCCCGGTGCGTTTCTGGCCCTGCGCGTTTCTGGGTGCGAAAGACCGACGTTTGATTTGACTCGGACACATCGTCTGGGACGCAATATAAATAGTGCGTCCTGGACGGTGTTTTCAGGCATTCATTTCGTGGCGGCGCGTTTCTCGAGCAGCGTGCGCGAGCATCCTGAACTCGAGCTTCGGAGGCACGGCTCGAGCCGCTCTGAAACGCGAGAGAATGGTCTGCTGAGCGAAATACTTTTGCTTTCAGAGCCGTCCAGGACGTTCTTTCGGCGCAGATATCTTTTATCGGGTATGAAGACAAATCGTGCAAAATCGAGTTGAACCCATAGCCCAATCCCGCTACGCTGGGTTCAAACTTTGACTCAGCCCAAGAAGGCCATCTCAAAGCCGTCTCTCACGGTCAGGAAGGATGCACCCATGGAACGACCCTGGCTTCAGCGCTACGACGCAGGTGTGCCCAAGGAACTGATCTACCCGGAATCTGGCGTACCCGCGCTGCTCGAGGGTGCGGCCAAACGCTATCCGACGCGCACCGCCATCGAATTCGTGGGTTTTGAAATGACCTACCAAGAACTCTGGACGGCGGCCCGAAAGTTCGGTACGGCCCTCCAACAGATGGGCGTCAAGAAGGGCGACCGGGTGGCCGTGATGCTGCCGAACTGCCCGCAGTTCGTGATCGCGTTCTACGGCGCGAGCCTGATCGGGGCGGTCGTGGTCAATACCAGCCCGTTGTACGTGGCCCGAGAACTCGAGCACCAATTGAAGGATTCGGGCGCACAAACGCTGGTGATGCTCAATTTATTCTTCCCGCGCTACCGCGAGATCGCCGGGAACGTGTCGGTCAAACGCGTGATCGTCACGGGCTTGCAGGAATTCCTGCCGTTCCCAAAAAACCTGCTGTACCCGATCAAGGCGCGCCGCGACGGGTCATGGGTCACGGTCAAACCCGAATCGCACATTTTTTTCTTCAAGCACCTGCTGGACAAATACCCGGCCACGCCGTCCAGCGTCGACATTCAACCCGACGACCTGGCGCTCTTGCAGTACACGGGCGGCACGACCGGCACGCCCAAAGGCGCGATGCTGTCCCACCGCAACCTGATGTCCAATGTGGCCATGGCCGCCGCCTGGAACGTGGACGCGAAGGACGGTCAGGAGACCGTGCTCGGCGCGATCCCGTTTTTTCACGTTTACGGCATGACGGTCGGCATGAACTGGGCCGTCAAGATGGCCGCCACGATGGTCTTGCTGCCGCGCTGGAACACCAAAGACGTACTCGAGGCGATTCAGAAGCACAAACCCACCACCTTTCCCGGCGTGCCGACCATGTATGTGGCCATCAACAACCACCCGGACGCGAAAAAGTACGACCTCTCGAGCATCCGCGTCTGCATCTCGGGTGCGGCGTCCTTGCCGACCGAAGTGTCCAGAACCTTCGAGGAACGCTCCGGCGCGGTGCTGGTCGAGGGTTACGGTTTGACCGAAACCGCCCCGATCACGCACACCAACCCGCTGCGCGGCGAACGGCGCGCGGGCAGCATCGGACTGCCGCTGCCGGGCGTGAATGCGCGCGTGGTTGATGCAAACCACGACACCGTCCCAGCGGGCGAGATCGGGGAACTGGCGATTCGCGGACCGAACGTCATGCTGGGCTACTGGCAGCGACCCGACGAGACCGACAAGTGCATCGTCAACGCCCTGGATGGTGGTCGGACGCCCGGACGCTGGTTGCTGACCGGCGACATGGCGCGCATGGACTCGGACGGCTACTTTTCAATCGTGGATCGCAAGAAAGACATGATCGACGCCTCCGGTTACAACGTCTACCCGCGCGAGGTCGAGGAAGTTCTTTATGAACACCCGAAAGTTAGGGAAGCCGTGGTTCTGGGCGTCCCGGACGCGTACCGGGGCGAGACGGTCAAGGCATTCATCGTTTTAAAGGATGGCGAAACCGCCACGGAAGCCGAGATCATCGCCTTTGCCCGACTGAAGCTGGCGGCCTACAAAGCCCCAAGGCTGGTCGAATTCCGCGCGGAATTGCCCAAAACGCTGGTCGGCAAGATCTTGCGCCGTCAACTCCTGGAAGAAGAAAAGGCCGGGCTCGAGACCAGGCAAGCTGCTGATTAAAAAAGACCGTCCGGGATGGAGTTCTCGAGGTGATTTCAGCGTCGGTATTGTCATCCCCGGAACGAACCACGCCGACCGAAACCGTATAGTGAACCCCATGCAGACACAACCCGCCACGATCCTCGTCGCGGACGACGAGCCCGCCGTCAGGAACCTCCTAGAAATGGTTCTGGGATCGGACGGCCACACCGTCGTGACCGTCAGTGACGGCAAGGAAGCGCTGGCGTACCTCAAGGACAACACGCCGGACTTGCTGGTGCTGGATGTCAACATGCCTTTCTTGTCCGGCATCGAGGTGTGCAGCCGCGTCAAGCGCATCCGGCGTTTCCAGCACACGCCGGTGGTGATCCTGACCGCCATGCAGGATCAGCGCACGCGCGACGAAGCGCTGAGCGTCAAGGTGGATCTATTCGTCAACAAGCCCTTGACGGGCAAGAATTTCCGCAAGACCGTCCAGGATTTGCTCGAGCAGAGCCGCGCCGCGATCCTCGAGGCGGGCGAAATCAAGGTCACCGACACGCTCCTCGAGTGACGGGTGCGTTGACGACACCGTCCAGGACGTGTCGGTGAAGGTAAAAGCTGAAAGGGAAAAGGACAAAGTGAGGGTCGAGCGCTTCGATGGGCCGCTCGTCCCAGCGGTGTTCATTTCAGCTTTTTTCTGCTTTCACCTTTCGCCTTCGCGGGCTTCGCGAACATCGCTCGAGACCTCGTCGACAAGCTCTTGGGACATGCGTGCTGGACGGTGTTTTTTGCCGCTCCGCAGGATCGGGTGCAGTCGAGAAGGCTCGAGATGGTTCGTCCTTCGGCGAGCGGGACGAGAAGCATCACGATATGAGAATCGCGCTCACGCTCAAAGGTGGGCGCTCGGGTATCCTGAACGCGTGTGGGATCAAAAGAAATCGGTGCGTGAAGCGTGAGCTTCGTCGTTCGCCTATCCCGGCTGCTGGGCGCGCTCGCGCTGGCGGGCATCGTGTCAGCCGTGGCTGTGCTGGGCACGTTCCTGGTTCACTGGTACCTGGACTTGCCCGATTACCGTCAGCTCGACCAGTTGCAACTCGAGGGTACGACCCGCGTCTACGCCAGAGACGGCGCGCTGATCGGCGTGCTGGCCCCGACGGTCGGCGGCGAACGCTTCGACCGGCGACCCGCCAAGCTGACGGAAATCTCGCCCTTGACCGTGGCTGCGGTGGTCGCCAGCGAAGACCGGGATTTCTTCAAGCACTACGGCTTCGAGCCCGTCGCGGTCGGGCGAAGCATCCTGGAAACCTTCTTTCGCGACAATCGCCAGGGCGGCAGCACGATCACGCAGCAACTGGTGCGATCCACGATCCTGCCCAAGGAGCTGGTCAACTCCAGAAAGCGCGCGCCGGAACGCAAAATCAAAGAAATCATGCTGTCCGTGCAGGTGGAGCGCTACTTCACCAAAGAAGAAATCCTGACTGCCTACTTGAACGTGGCCTTCTGGGGCGGCAACCTCAAGGGCATCCGGGCGGCGGCGCAAGCGTACTTCGGCAAGGATCCGCTGGAACTGACCGTCGCCGAAAGCCTTTACCTGGCGTCCCTGCTGCCCGCCCCGAACGATTTTTCCATCGGCAACCTGGGCAAGAACCGCGACGACACGGGCACCTTCAAGCGCGTGCGCGAGGGCATGAAAGTCCGGCTGGATCGCATGGTCGAGGACGAGTGGATCACGGCGGATCAGGGCCGCGCGACCTGGCTCGAGAAAGTCCAGCCCAACGGCTGGCAGGTCAATTACGACGCCAAGGGCAACGTCACCAAAGCCAAACTGACCAACCCCAAGATGAACCGCGTCGAGGAGATCCGCACCGAGTTCGCCTCGCATTTCATGTTCGAGATTCGCAAGATCCTGAAATCGCGCTTCCCGGACAACCAAGTCTATTCCGGCGGCGGATTGAAGGTCTACACGACGCTGGACACCAAGGCCCAGCAGGCCGCCGAGATCGCCTCCCAGCGCGCCCGCGTGCCGTACCAGGCCAACATCGCCATCGTCGCGGTTGACCCGTTGAACGGCGAGATTCTGGCGATGGTCGGCGGCAACGACTTGTCCGGTCAGGACGAGTACAACCGCACCACCTCGAGCCAGTTCAAGCGCTCGCCGGGCTCGAGCGTCAAACCCCTGCTGTACGCGACCGCCATAGACCAGGGCATCAACCAGTGGGAAACCTTCATGGATGCCCCGATCCGCCTGCGGATTCCGGGCACGGATTGCTTCGGGCGGCGCGATACCTGGTGTCCGAAGAACTTCGATGGGCCGGACGCCGTCAAGAACGCACCCGTCACGCTGCGCTACTCATTGGATCACTCCTTGAACCTGCCGACCATCAACCTGGGCCTGGATGACCGCGTCGGACGCGCCCGATTCCGCGACAAGTTGCGCTTGCTGGGCTTCACCGTGCCCGACGAGCTGCCGTACTCGAGCTTCATCGGCGGCATCGATGCCAACCCGCTGTTGATGGCGTCCGCCTACGCGAGCTTCGTCAACGGTGGCATCTGGATGCAACCGCGCTACATTTCTCGGATAGAGGACGCGACGGGGCGCGTGCTGTACGACGCCAGCAGCGACGACACGCTGATCCGCCGCCGCGTCTGGAGTCCGCAGACCGCTTACGTGGCGCTCGACATGATCAAGGGTGTGGTCAACGACCCCGCCGCCATCAGCGGTCAGTACGCGCTGGCCGCCAAGATTCCGGGCATCGAGGTCGGCGGCAAGACCGGAACGTCCTCCGGCCCGGTGGACATGTGGTTCGTCGGCACGACCCCGCGCATGACGGCAGCCGTCTGGATTGGGCGCGACGACAACAAGCCGATGTACGGACGCAACGTTTTTTCCGGCACGTACAACCCGCCCGTCTGGCACGACTTCGTGGCTCGAGCCATCGAGGGCAAGCCGCCCGGTGCGTACAGCGAACCGTCCAACATCGGCTACCGTGGCGTGCAGGGCGTCAGAATGGCGTACAACACGCGCCCTGGCCCCGTCAGCAGCGCGGGCAATCCCAGCATCCCGAACGACGGCATCGCTCAGGCTCCGCGCACCCGGCCCGCCGTGGACGGGCCTCCGCCGCCGGACGAATCCCGTGTGACCGTCGCGTTGAACACCTGCCGCCGCAACCAGGCCAGCGTCAACCCCTTGGCTGATGCCAGCACCTCGCCGGGATGTGTGCAATTGCAATCCATCAAGGTCAGCGACCTGCGGTTCTACGATCCGAATTACGTGCTGCCGCCACCGCCGCCGCCCCCTCCGCCCGTGGTCGCGCCGCCACCCGTGGTCGCGCCGCCTCCGCCCGTCGCGGAACCCCCGCCCGATCCGGTCGTGCCGTTCACCCCTGAGCCGCCGCCCGCCAACCCGTGAACCAAGAGCACCATCCGCCACGTATCTTGAGAACGCCGTCCAGGACAGTGTTCTCGTCAAATTTCGGGCTTGTGGCTCGAGCGCTGTGCGCCATCGCGCTCGCCTCGAGCATCACGCTGGCCAGGGTTCCGCTGGGTGAACCCGTCCCACCCGAAACGCGCCAGGACTTGGCGGGCGCATACTTTATCGCGTTCTACACGCGTTCGTGCCTGGAACCCCAAGAAATGGAACGCCACTGGGCGTCCCTGCGCGAATCCGGCGTCGGCGTGATCGCTGTCAACCCCGTCGAGGCGGGCAACGTCGGCATTTCCGCTCCCGGAACCATCCCCAAAGACCGATTGCGCGTCCTGGACGGCCCGAAAGCCCTGCAACTTTCCAGAAACCTGAAATTGCGCTCGTACCCCACGACCGTGCTGGTGGACGCCGACGACCGCATCCGCGACGCGCTCGAGGGTGCGCTGAGCGTCGAACAGGTGCGAAAGTCGCTGAACCTTTTGGGCTCGCGCCCGTAAACTCAATCAATGAAGCTCCGCGTCCCCCTGATTGTCCTGACCTTCGCGCTCTCGAGCACCGCCCTGGCGCAAAGCGCGGGTACGCCCGGCGTCGGCGTGCTGGCCGCGTTCCTGGCGGGCGTGCTGTCTTTTTTGTCGCCCTGCGTGCTGCCGCTCGTGCCCAGTTACCTGGCCGTGCTGGGCGGCGGAACCGGCCAGAAACCCGTCGGTGGGGCTTTGTTGTTCATCCTGGGGTTCAGCCTGGTGTTCATCAGCTTCGGTGCAGGCGCGAGCGCGCTGGGATCGGTGCTGCTGGCCAATAAGACCCTGCTGGCGCAGATCGGCGGGGCGCTGATCCTGGTGTTTGGCGCGATCTTGCTGGTCAAGGAACGCATTCCGTTCCTGAACCGCGAGTACCGCACCGACCTGGGCAACGCCAGCCGCTTCGGGCTGGTGGCGTTGGGGGCGGCCTTCGCGGCGGGCTGGACGCCGTGCATCGGCCCGATCCTGGGCACGATTCTGGGCATCGCGGCCTCGAGCGCGAATATCGGCACGGGCGTGGGCTTGCTGGCCGTGTACGCGGCTGGGCTGGCGGTTCCGTTCCTACTGGCGGCTCTGGCGTGGGACCGCATCAGCGCCGGATTTCGCCGCGTGGCGCGCTGGGTTAACCTGGTGGAGAAGATCAGCGGCGTCGTGCTGATCGCGGTCGGCGTGCTGCTCTTGACCGATCAGTTCACGGTGCTGAACGCGCAGTTGCAGGGTTTGACGCCCGCCTGGTTGCAGAACTTCGAGAACAACCTCAAGTAAAGATCGTTCTGGACAATGTTCTCGCCCATCGAGAATCTGCGCGCAGGATGGTGTTCCGTAGGGGTGAAGCATGCTTCGCCCTCTCGTCTGGAATGGTGGTCTCGAGATGCGTCCTGGACGGTGTTCTCGAGAATCCCGATTCCTATTTTTGTAGGAGCGAAGCAGGCTTCGCCCTCGCCGGGACGCGAAATCGTCGAGTACGTCCTGGGCGAGGGTGGATCGCAGACCCACCCTTACGGGATTCGATGCTCGGCTCGAGATTTGCGCCTCAGGAACCCTCGAATCTTGAGCTGCCCTGTGCTTCTCTCGTCTGGAACGGTGCATTTGACTCTCGAGGGGGCGAACGGGCGCGCTGTAGACTGACCCGATGACGCTCGCGCTCGAACTCGCCGGACTCGTCCATCGGTACGGGCGGTCTTACGTGCTGCGCGGCGCGAGTTTGCGGCTCGAACGCGGGCAGGTGCTGGCGTTGTACGGCGCGAACGGCGCGGGTAAAACCACCTTACTGCGAATTATTTCTACGGCGCTGACCCCCACGCGGGGCGGCGGTACGGTGCTGGGCCTGCCCTTGAAGGAACGCGAATCCATCCGTTCGCGCACCCTGATCGTCTCGCACGCGCTGGGTTTGTACCCCGACCTGGACGGTCTGGAAAATCTGGAGTTCAGCCTTTCAATGCACGGTCGCAGCCTGCCCCGAACCGGGCTCGAGGTGGCGCTCGAGCGCGTGGGTCTGGGCGGCGTCAGGACGCGCGTGCGCGGATACTCCAGCGGAATGCGAAAACGCCTGGCGCTGGCGAAAGTCCTGCTGCTGGAGCCGGAACTGGTCTTGTTGGACGAGCCCTTCGCGGCGCTCGACCCGGCTGGGAAGAACCTGGTCGAAGAGATCTTGCGGGCTGAGCGGGCAAAAGGAACCACCTTGATCGTCTCCAGCCACGAACCCGAGCGCACCGCGCAGCTCGCCACGTTGGAAGTCACTTTGGAAGATGGCTTGCTGACTGTCCCTACGCCCTCGAGCTTCGCAGGGATGGCGTCGTGAAGACGTTGATGGCCCTGGAACACCGTCCGGGACGCAAATTCATAAACGTTGTGCTGGACGGTGTTCTCACGTGAGGCTCGAGCGAGGGCAATCCGAAACCCGAGCCACCCCGAGCCGGCGCGCCAACGCCCTGAACGCCGTCTGGACGATTGCGCGCAAGGACTGGCGCATCGAGGGACGCGCCAGGGACGTGCTGACGGCGACCCTGTTTTTTGCGGGGATCGTGGTGCTGATCATGGGGTTGGCGTTCTCCGACCCGGACAGGCGGATCGTGGGACAATCGGTCGCGCCGGGCGTGCTGTGGATTGCCATCGCGTTCGCCAGCGTGCTCGCGGCAGGGCGCGCCTTTGCCGCCGAAGCCGAAGACGGGGCGCTCGAGGCGCTTTTGCTGTACCCCGTGCCGCACGAGGTCGTGTACCTGGGCAAATTGTTGGGTAACTTCGTGCTGATGCTGACCCTGACTACGCTGATCGCGCCGCTGGTGATGCTGATCTTCGGGCTGGATCTGCACGGGCGCTACCTGGAATTCGCCGGAACGCTGGTGCTGGGTGCGCTCGGGTTTTCGATCATCACGGTCTTTCATTCGGCCATCACGGTCAACTTGCGCGCCCGAGAATCGATGCTGCCGGTGCTGATCTTCCCGATCGTCGTACCGGTCGTGCTGGCCACGATCAAGGCCACGGGCTTGATCGTGACGGATGGCCCTTCATTGGACGTGGCCGCGTGGCTAAGATTGCTGGTGGGCTTCGACGCGATTTATCTGGTGGTGTGTACCCTGGCGTTTCCGTTCGCGGTCGAGAACTGAGCCCCGAATCGAACCCGCAACACAAGTCGTAACATTCAGTTCACCCAATTGACCGAGAATGGCCCCAATCCCTGAGCTATTCTGCTCGAGTTCCCCCAGATTTTGACGCGACCACGAACATCCCGGAGGCTCCGATGATTCAAAACCCCACTGGACGCGCCACCGCACTTTTCGACGCGCGCTGGATCACGCCCGTTCTGGGCTACTTGAGCGCCGCGCTGATCGCGGTCGGGGTGGTGCTGACCTTCCTCGCGCCGCCGGATGTGCTGCAAGGCTACCTGTCGCGCATCCTGCCGATCCACGCGCAATCCGCCTGGATCGCGTACCTGGCGTTCTTCGTGACGGCGGCCAGCAGCCTGGCGTACCTGATCACGCGCCGCAACCACTGGGATCGGGTCGCGTTTTCCAGCGTCGAGATCGGGCTGGTGTTTATCGCCTTCACGCTTTTTTCCGGCGCGCTGTGGGGCCGCCCGACCTGGGGCACGTTCTGGACGTGGGATGCGCGCCTGACCACGACCGCGCTGATGTTCGCCGTGTACATCGGGTACTTGATGGTGCGCGGCTTGATAGATGACCCGGCCCGCCGCGCCAGGGTTTGCGCGGTGATCGGCGTGGTCGCGTCCGTCGGTGTGCCGATCAACTACATGAGCGTCTACTGGTGGCGCACCCTGCACCAGACGCCGACCTTCAGCATCGCCGAAAAGCATTCCTATTTGAGCGGCAACCCCGGACTTCAGGCCGCGTTTTTCGTGATGTTCGCCGGGGTGACGCTGTTGTTTTTCTACATGCTTCGCCTGCGCGCCCAGATCGCTCGCGTGCAATTTGAATCTGAGGAACGCGAACTCGAGATGGAACTGAACGCTCACAACCCCGCGCCAACCCAGACCAGAACCCAGGCGGTGCGCTGATGCAAAATGGCTTGCCACCGTCCGATATTCACCGCTGGGACAGCTTCGTGTGGATCGTGTACGCCGCCGCCACCGTGATTTTCGGCGGGTACCTGACGTATTTGTGGCGGCTGGCGCGCAAACTCAAGGACAACGAATGACGAACGTGAGTTCAAGCCCGCGATCCAGGGGTGCGATCAAGTACCTCGTCGGCGGTCTGGTGATCGTCGCCGCCATCGTTTACATCTTCACCTCGAGCATCCAGCAGAACCTGACGTTTTTCATCACCCCATCCGAGTACCTCCAGGACGAAGCCAAGTACGCGGGCCGCACCGTGCGATTGGGCGGCGTGGTCGAACCCGGTTCCGTCAAGTTCGATCGCACCAACCTGGAACTCTCGTTCGTGATTTCTGACGGAACCGTCAAATTCCCCGTCAAGCACAGCGGCACGCCGCCGGACTTGTTCAAAGAGGGCATGGGTGTGACCGTCGAAGGCAAGTTCCAGGGTTCCGGCCAGAGCGCCGTGTTCGAGGGCACGCAACTGCTGGTCAAGCACAGTGAAGAGTACAGCGCGCCCAAGCCCGGCCAGTCCGGTTATGACTACCAGAAAGCCATCCAGGACGCCAGATGAAAGCGGTCAGAAGTCAGAGGTCAGAGGTCAGAGGAAGACCGTTCTTGATCAACAGACATCACCTCACGGGCTACTCGCGCTCCAGCACGTATTCTTTGATTCGTGTGCCAGACGGTGTTCTGACATTTGTCTTCCTCTGCCATCAGGTAGGGGAGGTGGCTCGAACATCAGCTTTTGGGATGCGAGAGACGGAAGGGTCGCTGTACACCAACCCACATAGGGGAGGGCTCGAGATTGCTCGAGCCTGGGGGTCGTCGTGAACGCCAACCTGGGCGAGTACGCGATTCTGATTGCGCTGGTGTTCTGCGTCTGGGGTCTGGTCACGAGCGGCTTGGGCGGCTCTAGGCGGGACGCGCGCTTCGCAGAGATTGGACGACGCGCGGCCCTGCCGGTGTTCGCCTTCTCGAGCCTGTCCATGATCGTGTTGCTGGTCGCACTCCTGACCAACGACACGAGCTTCCGCTACGTCGCCAACCACTCGGCCAGCACGTCGCCGACGTGGGTCAAGTTCGTGAGCTTGTGGGGCGCGCTGGAGGGCAGCATCCTCTTGTGGGCCTGGATTCTTTCCATGTACACCTTCGTCGTTTCGCGGGTCGCCAGGGACGACGCGCTCCGGCCTTACGCGCTGGCGACGCTCTACGCGGTGCTGATGGTCTTCTTGATGATCAACGCCAGCGTCGGCAGCCCATTCATCGGCGTGCCCGTCCCGCCAGAGGACGGCAACGGCCCGAACGCTTTATTGCAGAACCACTGGATGATGGCGGTTCACCCCTTGTTGATGTACCTGGGTTTCGTCGGCTTGACGGTTCCCTTTGCGTACGCCATCGCTGCGCTCTTGACGGGTCGGTTGGGCGAGGCCTGGCTGGCGCAGACGCGCCGGTGGAGCATCGTGGCCTGGGGATTCCTGTCGGCGGCGGTGATCGCGGGCGGCTGGTGGAGCTACGAGGTGCTGGGCTGGGGCGGCTACTGGGCCTGGGATCCCGTCGAGAACGCCAGCATCGTGCCGTGGTTCCTGGCGACCGCGTACATTCACAGCCTTCAGATTCAGGAGCGCAGGCGAATCCTCAAGGGCTGGAACATCGGGTTGATCATCGCGGCCTTTTCCAGCACGCTGTTGGGCACGTTTTTAACGCGTTCCGGCATCGTGGAATCCGTTCACGCCTTCGCGTCCGGCCCCATCGGCCCGGTGTTTTTGGTGTTCCTGTCCGCCGTGCTGCTGGGTTCGCTGGGGATCGCGTACTGGCGTTTGCCGCTCATCCGCGACGATCACGCGCTGGACAGCCCCGTCTCGCGCGAGGGCGCTTTCCTGGCGGGGAACCTCTTGTTCTCGAGCTTCGCGTTCACGGTCGTGCTGGGCACGCTTTTTCCGGTCTTCGTTCAGGCTGTATCGGGCGCGAAATCATCGGTCGGCGCGCCCTTCTTCAACCAAGTCGGCGAACCGCTCGGGCTGGCGATCATCGCGCTGATGGGCTTGGGGCCAGCCCTGACGTGGCGGCGCATCGAGGGTCAGGCCCTGCGGGACACGCTGCGCTGGCCGCTGATCCTGGCGGTGATCGCGGCTGCGGTCGCGGTGGTGCTCGGCGTGCGCGTCTGGACGGTTGCGGCGACCTCGATGATCGCCGCGTTCAATGTGTCCGTGCTGTGGACGCTGACCTCCAGGGCGGCCCGCATCCGGGCGCGCGAGACCGGCAAGAAAGGCGCATTCTCGAGCCTGGTGGCGCTGGGCGATCTGCTGAACGCGTTCCCCAGACGCTACGGCGCGTACATTTCGCATCTGGGGATCGTGGTGATCGCGTTGGGCATCAGCTTCAGCGGCGCGTACAAGTCCGAACAGCAGCTTTCATTCAAGCCCGGCCAGACCCAGCGCGTGCAGGGTCACGACGTGCGTTACCTCGGCATGGTCGGCACCAAAGAACCCCAACGCGAGATCGTCGCGGCCCACCTGACGTTGGACGGCGGTGAACACTACCCGCGATTGAACTACTACGGCAACCAGCGCGAGGCGGTCGCCACGCCCGCCATCCAGTACACCCTGCTGGGCGACTTCTACACCGTGCTGGTGCAGGCCGACGACAAGCAGAACGCCGTCATCAAGTTCATCAACTCGCCGTTGGTGTCGTGGATCTGGTTCGGTGGGCTGATCGTCGTGATCGGTGCAGCGTTGACGCTGATTCCCGCCGTAGTTCTGGAATCTCGCGTTTCCAAACGCGCACCCTCGAGCGCGGCAGCCAGCGATTAGCGGTCAGAGGGGAAGCCGGAGGCGTCTCGTGCGGCCTAACGCCCTGCCTTCTCTCGAGAAAACACCGTGCAGAACGCTATTCGTGAAGTTCAGAAAACACCGTCTCAGACGGTCTTCCCAGAACCCTCGAGCGCTCGGCCCGCGCGATAGACCCCCGCCTTCTGCCCATTGGACTTCTGACCCCTGACCTCTGACCACCCACGGAGTACCCTGACCCCATGATTCGACGCTTTATCGGCCCTGTCATTGCCGTCGCGCTGATTGCGCTGCTGGCCGTAGGACTGCTGCGCCCGCGAGAGGGCAACGACCCGATCGTCGGGCAGGTCGCGCCAACGTTTACGCTGGAAAATATCGACGGCGGCAAGATCGACCTGGCGCAGTTCAAAGGCCGTCCGGTGATCGTCAATTTCTTCGCCTCGTGGTGCGAACCCTGCAAGTACGAGGCGCCGTTGCTGCGCCAGGCCGTGCTGACCTACGGCCCCAAAGGCGTGATGTTTTTGGGGATCGCGTACAACGACAAGCCCGCCGATGCCAAAAAATTCCGCGACCAGTACGGTCTGGGCTTCCCGATGCTCTTGGACGACGATCAATCGCGCGCGTCGGTGGCTTACGGGCTGGTGGGTGTGCCGGAAACGTATTTCATCAACCGCGCCGGGCAGATTCTCGAGCGGCACAAGGGGCAGCTCTTGCAAGATGACCTCGAGCGCGGCATCAAGGCGATCCTTTGAACGCACCGTCCCAGACGCTGTTTCGGGAAACGCTGTCCAGGACGGTGCTGGCGTTGATGGTGCTGGCGTTCGCGCTGACGTTTGCATTCTCGTTCTCGAGCGCGCAGACGCAGAACGATCAGCGCACCCAGGAACTCGGCAAGGCGTTGCGCTGCCCCGTCTGCCGGGGCGTACCCATTGCGGAAAGCCCGAGCGAGTTCGCGCGTTCCATGATGGACGAACTGCGCGACCAGATCCGTCAGGGACGCACGGATGACCAGATCAAGACGTATTTCGTGACCAAGTACGGGCAGGATATTTTGCTCGTGCCGCCCAAATCGGGCGTGAATTTGATCGTCTGGCTGGGGCCGGTGTTCGTGGTGCTGATCGGTGGTGCGGGCTTGTGGTCGTACTTGCGTCGGGCCAGTCAGACTCAGGCTGCCACCAGCCCCAGCCCGGAATCCCTGGATCGCGTCCGCCGCGACCTGGAAGCGCGCAAGCTCGAGGAGCGAAAGGTAGAACCCCAGTGAGTGTTGGAGTGATCATGGCCGGGTTCGCGCTCGCGTTTCTGGGCGTGATTTTTGCGCTCGGTCGGTGGATCACTCGGCTCGCGGATCATCAGCCATCCGAGCAAAGCGAATCGGGCTTCGCGATCTGGTCTCAGGACGCGCCCGGCGAACCTCGGGCACCCAAATCTCGAGCCAACCAGAGGACGGTTCGTTCGTACAGCAATCCCGCGTTCAGCGATACATACGATGACTTGAGCCGCGCTGAAAAAGAGATGAATGCGATCCCCGCCGACTGGGAACGCACCGATCCTCAACCGGATGCGCCCACGGCGATCTCGCCCGGCCCGGATGGTGCTGGCCTGGACGAGAACGGTGCAGATTTCTCGAGCAGTTCAGACATGGGCGGACTGGAAAGCGCTGACCCGAGCGATTCCAACTCGGGCAGCTCGGACATGGGCGGATTGGACAACTGAGGTGATGATGTTGAGCGTATGGATCATCCTGGGCATTCTTCTGGCGGTTGGCTTGACGGTTTACGCGCTGCGTCCAGGACTGCGGCGCGACCAGACGCAATCGGTTTCGGAAATCCAACGCCTGGAACTTGAGGAAGAGCGCGACACGATCTACAAGCGCATCCGCGATCTCGAGATGGAACGCGAGCAAGGCTTGATCGATGCCGCCGATTACCAGCGTTTGCGCTTGCGAGACGAGACGCGCGCCGCCCTGATCCTGGAAAAGATCGCGGACTTACCACCCGCGCCGCGCCAGGCTGAACACGCGATCTCGAAACCCGTCTGGCCGGTCGCGCTGGCGGTGCTGGCCGTGGCGGGCATCGGGGCAGTCGCCGCCAACGCCTTCGCCGTGACGCCGTTGCAGATGCTGGCGCTCAGACCCGGCGAGATCGAAACCTACCGCCAGGGACAGATTCTGAACGCGCTCGAGGCCAAAGTCACACAGGAAGCCCGCAGCAACCCGGATGGCCCGAGCACGCAAACCCTCTTGGACTACGGCGAGGCCGCCTGGAAACTCCAGGATTACGCGCGCGCCGCGACCGCCTACGGTGCGATCCTGCGGCGCGACCCGCGCAACGCGACCGCCGTGCGGCGCTACGGGGTGGTGCTCTTTTTCAGCGGTCAGAACGCGCAGGCGCTCGAGTTGCTGCGCGCCTCGATCCGGCTCGAGCCGAACCCGGAAGCCTACATGACCATCGGCAATTTGCTGTTCTCTCAGCAGGACGCCAAAGGCGCGATAGACGCCTGGGAAAGCTACATGGCGCTGGTCAAACCCGAAGATGCGGGGCGCGTGCCCGAACTGATCGCCGCCGCCCGCAAGCAACTCGGCACGACCGATCCCGGCGAGCAACTCTTCGCCCAGAATTGCGCCAGTTGCCACGGCGCGAACGCGCCAGGCTTGGTCGGGCCGAACCTCAGAACCTCCACCAACGCCAAAGACCGTGCCTTCGTCGCGAACCAGATCGAGAACGGTTCAAAGAACGCCAAGATGCCCGCCTTCAAGAAGTTCAGTCCCAAAGAGCTTCAGGATCTGGTGTCTTACGTCACGCACCTGAAATAGACCGTCCTGAACAGTGTCGACCCGAGGCCATCCAGGACGATGTCCTCTCGTTGTATCCGGGCGCTGGTATCTCGAGCCTCGCGCAGCCTGTATCCTTTGAACCGATGAGTGAACCCGAAACCCGCACCATCACGCGCCGCAGACTGCTCGAGTTCTGGTGGGTCGTGCCCGTGGCGGGCGCGTTCGGGTTCTTCGCGTGGTTTGCGCAGCGTTCCTTCAACATCCTGCTGGGCAAACCGTCCGTCGGTGCGCCGAGCTTCAGGGCTGGTCAGCCTTTCCGCGTTGCTCGAGCCAGCGATCTGAAAAACGTCTGGGATGCCAGAAGCTTCGATTACCCGGTCAAGATCGGCAGCGCGACCGCCAGCACGCCCGCGATTCTGATCCGCACGGCTGCGATTCAACCGGGTGGCATCAGTCTCGGAGGCGCGCATTTCGTGGCGCTTTCCAGGGTCTGCACGCACCTGCAATGCGTCTGTACCTACATCACCAGCCCGGAAGTGGCGGCCATCGCCTACAAATACCGTCCGCCAGAAAATCACCCGGTGTTGGGCTGCGCCTGCCATTACAGCGCTTTTGACCCCGAACAGGCCGGAAAAAGCGTCTCCGGTCCGGCGCTCAAACCCCTGCCGCGTCTGCAACTCGAGGCGCGCGGTGGTGAACTCTTCGCGGTCGGGCTCGAGCCGAGCTGATCCAAAAGCAACTTTTGGGTTTGTTTGAGGCGACCTGAAGCAGGATGACAATAGATTTACGTTGATTTCACAAACTTCCAGCAAGCTGCCTTGGGCGCGACCACGATGCCTCGATGACGTCCCAAACGCGGGCGATCAAAAAGTGATTGCACTTGCAATTTAGGGTGTCATGGGTCAACATGGTCTCGAGGCCATCAAGCGAAAGCGCTATTTCGCTCAAGCTGGGCTTGCAATCTTCGAGCAATTCGTTCTCGTCTCTTGGGGTGAAGGAAGGGGTTCTTATGCTGGAGGGGTTCAGGAATTTTTTGTTGAAGGGCAACGTTGTTGATCTTGCGGTCGGCGTGATCATCGGGGCGGCCTTTGGCAAGATCGTGGATG
The DNA here is from genome assembly GCA_964244895.1 of uncultured Deinococcales bacterium. Taxonomy (GTDB): domain Bacteria; phylum Deinococcota; class Deinococci; order Deinococcales; family JAAFIG01; genus CAXTKV01. Next base: position 26,853 of record CAXTKV010000010.1, on the reverse strand, counting down.
CTTTTCTCGTGGCCATCGTCAATCCATTGATCGCCTTGCTGTTCGGCAGCAGCGATCCTGCCAAGTCTTTTAACACGGTCGCCGTTGGGCCGTTCCCGCTCGGCGTGCTGATCAGCGCAATCATCAATTTCGTCCTGATCGGCGCAGTCGCGTATTTCTTCATCGTCCGTCCGTTCGGCGCGATGGCTGCGCAGATGGCGGCCAACACGCCGCCGCCGCCGAGCGAGCAGTACCTCAAGGAAATGCGCGACTTGATGAAAGCCCAGTCGAGCAAGTAAATTGGTCTCGTGGATCGAGTCAGGTTCATTCCGGCTCGGTTTTTTGGTGGATGCCATTTCGGGAACACCGTGCTAGACGGTGTTCCCGAAATTTCACTTTTGTGCTCAGGACGGTCTTCTCGCGCCGTCAGTTCCGCTGTAGGCCATTCGTGCGCTCGAGAAGACCCCGGTGGTGGGCGCGGGTGTTAGATTGCACCCACGATGGCGCACGCAAACGACGCGAAACTCTACACGCAATGGGTCGAACTGCTGGGCTGGTTGAGCGATTACGCCAGCCAGAACAACCTGCGCTTCGACAAGGAATCCGATTTCACCAAGTACATTTACCGCATGGAGCGCGATTACGCGCTGCCGACCACGATTCAGGCCGTGTCGCTCGGCCTGGCGGATGGCACACCGATCATCCTGGCGAGCGTCAGTCCGCTGCACGAACCCTTGAAATCCATTCACTTGCGTCTGATGGGCGCGCACCAGGAATGGCACTTGCACGCCGGGGATCAGGGCTTGCTCGAGGGCAAACGCGGGTTCACGCGAGCCCGCTTGAGCACGATTCTGGATCAGGTTTTCGCGATCAAAGCCACCAGTTAAAGCCGTGACCAAAAAGACCGCCCTCCGCGTGCCGGAAGGCGGTCTTCAATGTTGGCCTTTAGCCTTGAACGAGTTCCCGCAGGGCGTCCGCGTCGTGCTTGATGGCCTTGATGGACGGACGCAACCAGGCCATGAAGCGCATGCTGACCTCGCCGCGCGTGGGAGCGACGACGCTTTTGAGCATCTGCAACTCGAACTCGAGCTGGTGAATGCTGATCTTGATCCGACCCGCCAAGAGCGACAGCCGCGCGGAAGTTTTCAGGGTCAGTTCGCCCCTGGCCTCGTTGGTCTGCTCGTCGAAATGCGTGATCTGGCCGCTCGTGATGGTGAACCGCCGCCCCGCCTGCTCGAGGGTGCCGCCCGCCAGGTCGATCAGTTCTTGCGTGCGGTTGGCAGGCAGGATGCGGGTCGGGTTGGAGGGCTGGGTTTTGCGGAACTCACTCATGGCCGCGCCTTTCGGATTGGATGATACGTCGGTACAGTGGATTATTTCAGAAGTCAATCGGTGCGATTCGTCTTTTTGACCCGTTTCGCGTTCAGTCTTGCACAATTGGTAGCGGTCTTCGGGTGATTCGTAACGAGCGGGCTCGGGTCTGGGTTTCAGATGCGGCGCAGTTGCGCGGTGAAGCGCACCGATTGTTCGCCCAACAGTTCCGCCTGGCGCGATTGCATCAGGTTGATCGCCAGTTCCAGGTTGCGCAGCCGCAGGGTCGCCGGTGGGCGCAGACTGGACAGCCTGGCGCTGGAGATCACGTTCAGCAAGCCCGTGACTTCCAGGGTGTTCGGGTCGAAGCTGGTGGTGCGCCCTGCGACCAGCACGAACAGGCGTCCGGCGCATTGCAGCCTGGCTCCGGTCAGGTCGAGCGCTTCGAGCCCAAGCTCGCCCTCGAGGGTCAGGCTGCGGTTGTTGGTCCGATCTGAGCCGGGTCGATCAGAAATGGTCAGTGCTTTCGGTTCGAGCATGGCTGTCTCCTTTTGTGGTTGGGGTGGAATGCTGCGGTTGGTTGAGGAATCGCTTGTGACTTTCATTCTGCAAAGAAACACTCACAAAAACCTCACAGCTTCAGAAAAAGTGACTCACTTCAGGGTTTGACCTCGAGCCCGCACGAGCCCCAGCGCATCGGTGCGCTTCGGCATTTCAATTAGAAAGACTGTCCAGGACGCGGTTTATCGGATCGCTAAACCGCCCTTCAGGACGGTCTTCTCAGAGCCCAATACCTGAAAACCCCCACGCTCGACAATGAATCTCGGCGCGAAATCTTGAAGAACAGCCCCAGGGAACACAACAATCGTCTCGGGAATCCCGAAACGGCTCAGGAATGGTTCTGGGTCGCCAGAAGTCCATTCAGGAACAAATTTTTTGACTTGTGGAGGGCGTTAAACCCCCGCCCAAGCCTCGATTCACGCGCCTTCGAGCAGATTTTGCGCCAATCGAACAGCCTCTCGCTGCTCGAGCGTCGCGGTGGCGTACAAGTTCAGGATCTTCACAGGCGGCTTTGAGTGTAAACGCAACACCAGATGATCCTGCTCCCCGTCGTCGCTGTCGTGAGCGCGTTCCAGCCCCAGGGCTTCGACTTGCTGGAACGGGTACGAGACCCGGCGCGGCCAGATTCCCAACACTCGATCCTCGACCACGACGCTGCTGCTCGTGAGATCAAGGCTCAGGCAGGTGCTGTTCTTTCCAGCGATCAGCACCCCGAAGCCCGCACCGACCAGCCCGACCAGCCAGGTCGCCGGGTTGAGCAGCGCGATCTCCGGCTGGGTCGACGCGATGATGACCGAGCCAGCCAGGGACGCGACGACGAGCCCGACCCCGGCCCACCTCCAGGCGCCATCAGGTGAAAACTCGATCTCGATGCGACCCGAAGTCCGAAACGGAATTTTCACGATGTAGTGGTTTCCCATGCCCACCCTGTCCCGAGAGTCCATCATGGATTCATTATTTAAAACCATCGTCAACCGACTGTCATCCCTGCGCCAAAGTGCAGCTCGCACCCGCCACCCCTGCTTCTCGAGACGGCTCAGGGTCTAGCAAAAAGAACCGTCCAGGACACAATCTATTAAATTGCAAAAGCACCGTGCTGGACGGTCTATTCGAAGCTCAAAGCCTGAGAACTCCGCACCCTGCAATCAACCGCCCGCCCAGCCCGCCCGAGCCGGATACCTCCAGACGCTCGAACCCGAATCCCTCCGGGTTACTGCCCCAGCCCGTAGGCTTAAACTTTCATTCACGCGATGCTAACGCCACACTCGAGCCTCGCGCATACGATGCGTCTCAGGAGGATTGAATGAAACTATTTCTAGGACTGACCGCGCTCGGCCTGACCCTCGGCGGGTGCGCCGCGACGGGAGTGAACAACCTGGACACCTCGGAAATTCTGCTCTACGGCCTCGGTGAACGCCACGTGATCCTGTACGGATCATCGGAAAGCCAGGGCGCGACCCTCAGCATCGACGGCGCGCAGTACGAAGTCTCGAGCAAACCTGCCGTCGGCCCGCTGGCCGTCCCGACCGCGCTCAGCGTCGGCGGCAAACCCACGCTGCAACTCAAGACCGCCCCGATCCGCGAGGTTTTCTCGCTCGCCACGATCCCGTTCTCCGGGGATTTATCGTTGACTACCCGCGCCGGACTGGAAGGCGTCTACGCCTACGATGGGCGCAACTGGCTGGACGTGACCGGCGTGACCAACGCCGACATGAAACTGCGCGTGCCCGCCAAAGCCCGCACCGGGCTGCGCGGCGTGGGCCAGCTCTCCGACGCCGAAGCGGACGCGTTGGCGGGTTACCTGGCCAGCAAGGGAGCCGTCGGTGTGGCGCTCCTGCCGCTTCAGGCCGCGCCAGATCAGCCTTTGCGCTTCGACCCGCAACCCCGCCAGTACCGCCGCACCGCGCTCTACGTTCAGGTCGGGTTGCCGACCGACGTGCTGGGCGTGTTCGCCGCTGGAAGCGCCCTCAAATACGACGCCATCGGCTCGGGCGGCAATAGCGCCTACGTGAGCACCGAACCCAGCGTGCGCCTGGACGCCAGCGCTGCCAGCCTCGCGCAAACCTGGAACATCGTCGGCGGTAACCAATCGCCCGCGCCCACGCCGCCCAGCGTGGACTTCAACCGCTCCAGGGTCGTGACCATCTTCCAGGGCCAGAAACCCACCGGCGGGTACGGCATCGCCGTGGCCGGAGTCAAGCTCGACGGGGACGTGCTGAGCATCGAAGTCAACCTGCGCGAACCCGCCGCCGGAGCCATCCTGACGCAATCCCTGACCAGCCCGTACGTCTCCGTACGCGTGGACGGCACGAACTTCTCGAGCGTGCGCGTGATCAACAAAGCCAACGGGCAGTTGCTCGTCAGAACGCCCTGAGGTGCGTCGAACTGCACGAAAGGGGCGCGATTCGTCGCGCCCCTTTCTCATCTCGAGAAATCAGGATGCACGAGCCGTCGTAGACGTTAAGCTCGAGCATGAACATCGTCCGCGCAGACGCGTCAAACCTCGAGCAACTCGCGCCGCTCTTCGACGCCTACCGACAGTTCTACAAGCGCGCCCCCAACCCGGACGCCGCCCGCGCGTACCTGCGCGAACGACTGGAGCGCGATGAATGCACGGTTTTCATCGCGCTGGACGGTGCGAGCGCCGTCGGTTTCACGCTGCTGTACAAGCATTTCACCAGCGTCGCAATGGGCGCGATCTGGTTGCTGAACGATCTGTTCGTGACCCCAGAAGCCCGAGGGCGCGGTATCGGCGAGGCGCTGATCCGAGAAGCCACCGAAATGGCGCGAGAAGACGGCTCGATTGGGTTGCACCTGCGCACCGCGACCGACAACCTACCCGCGCAAGCGCTCTACGAGAAGCTCGGTTGGAGGCGCGATCTCGAGTTCTACCGCTACGACATTCGATTCTGAAATCAGAACGGATCTTCTGCGAACGCCCGTCCAGACGGGGCGAACACGAGGTTCGCGCCTACGAGAACGCGTCTATGGGTGAAGCATTCGAGCATCCCGCAATGCTTGAGCATGTTCGGGGACACCGTCCGGTGCGCGAACCAAAATATGCGTGTGGGAAGGTGTTCTACTGGATTCCCGTCAACGAATCAGCGACCAGAAGCTCTTTCCGGGGCCGTCCCAGCGCGCGCCCAGCGCTTCCGCCACGCTCGCGCCCAGATCAGAAAAGCTCTCGCGCTCGCCCAGGTCGATGTTTTCGTGCCCAGGACGATGGACGAGCAGCATCGCGTGCTCGCGGGTGTGATCCGACCCAAACCAGGTCGGATCGTTGCCGTGATCGGACACGATCACGAGCGCACCATCGTCCGGCACATTCTCGAGAATCTCTGGGAGTGCCGCATCGAACTCGGCCAGCGCGTTGGCGTAACCCGCCACGTCGCGCCGATGCCCGAACTTCGCGTCGAAATCCACCAGGTTCAGGAACGCCAACCCGTCGAAACCCTCGCGCATGACCTCGAGCAATTTTTTGATGCCGTCCGCGTTGTTGTCGGTGTGAATGGATTTCGTGAAGCCCCGGTTGGCGTAAATATCCGGAATCTTGCCCAACCCGATCACGTCCCTGCCCGCATCAATCAACGCGTCCAGCACGGTGCGCGGCGGCTCGAGGCTGAAATCCTTGCGAGCCTCGTTCACGCGATCGAAAGGGTGAACGCCCTTGAACGGACGCGCGATCACGCGAGCCACGGCGTATTCGCCCTGAAGGATCGCGCGGGCCTTCTCGCACCAGTCGTACAGCCTCTCCAGAGGGGTTTTATCGACGTGCGCCGCAATCTGAAAGACGCTATCCGCGCTGGTGTACACGATCGGGAAGCCCGTCTTCAGGTGCTCCTGGCCGAAATCCCGGATCACGTCCGTGCCCGAATACGGTTTGTTGCACAACCAGCCCGTACCGATCGCCGCGCTGAAGGCGTCCATCACGGCGGACGGGAAACCATCGTGGAACGTCTGGAACGGATGCTCGAGGATCACGCCCATGAACTCCCAGTGGCCCGTGCTGGTGTCCTTGCCCAACGACCGCTCGCGCATCCGACCGAACGCGCCCGTCGGGCGCGGCGCGCGGGTTGCGGTTACGGTTGGAACGTGCCCCAATCCCAACGCCTCGAGATTCGGCAACCGCACACCTGAACGCTCCAGCACGTGATTGACGGTGTGCGAACCCGCATCACCCTGCGGGTGTTCTGGGCTGGCGGCGAAACTTGCAGCGTCCGGCAACGCGCCCACGCCCACGGAATCCAGCACGATCACGGTCAGTTGCATGCTTCAAGCGTACCGCAGTTGATGGATTCGAGACGGGACGTGCGCGAGAGAACACCGTCCAGGACGCGTTTCTCGAGAAGCCAGAATTTGCGTGCTGAACGGTGTTCTCGAAGCACGCGCAATTCAGCATCGGCCCGGAAAGCTCGTGCAAAAAGCTGGCAAAACACCGCTCATCTGTCCTTCGCGACACAATTCAATTGAAGCGCTGAAACAAATCAGATAGTAGCAATGTCCCTCACAAACAAACCATAAAGAGGATTAGCCTTTCACCAGTAACGCCATTTCTGATTTAGACGGACTGAACCTCGAGTTTGAGGCTCGGAGGTTTTCGTCTGATTCTTATCAAGGTGTTACGGGAGGCGCTTTATGAAAAAATTCGTTGTTCCGCTGGTCGTGAGCGCAATCGTACTCAGCAACGCCGCTTTCGCCGTACCACTCGAACTCAGCCCCGGCCAATTCGGACTGATTTACCAACTGTTCTCCATTACCATCGCCACGATGGGTGCAGCATTCATCTTTTTCGTCTTGGGACGCCAGAACCTCGGCGTAAAATACCAACCAGCCATGCTCGTCTCCGCGTTGGTCGTGGCCGTCGCCTGCTACCACTACTTCCGCATCTTCAACTCCTGGAACGAGGCCTACGCCCTGACCAACGGCGTCTACAAAGCCACCGGCGTTCCCTTCAACGACGCCTACCGCTACGCCGACTGGGTGCTGACCGTACCGCTTTTGCTGGTCGAAACCGTCGCCGTTCTCGCGCTCGCCAGCAACGTCGCCGCAGGCATGATCGGGCGTTTGGTGATCGCGGCCTTCGCCATGATCGTCCTGGGCTACCCCGGCGAGATCTCCGGGGACACGGGCACGCGCTTGCTGTGGGGCACGCTCAGCACGATCCCGTTCATCTACATCGTCTACACGCTCTTCGTCGAACTCGGCAGATCGCTCGAGCGCCAGCCGGAACGCGTTCAAGTGCTGGTGCGCAACCTGCGCTTGCTCTTGATCGGATCGTGGGGCTTCTACCCGATCGCCTACCTGTTGCCGATTCTCTTCGGTGGTCTCTCGGCCAGCGGCGTGGTCGCGGTGCAGGTCGGGTACAGCCTGGCGGACATGATCGCCAAGGCCGGGTTCGGCACGCTGATCTACTTCATCGCGCTCGAGAAAACCAAAGCTGAGGGCGGCATCAAGGCCAGCGATGCCACCATCGCGGCGGGCGACTGAACGGAGGTTCGTATGACTCGAGCAACTGAATCTGGGCTGCGCCGTTTCGTGGAACGCCACCAGAGCGCTGTCGGTTTCGGCCTGGCGGGATTGGTGCTGGCGACGCTGGCGTTCGATTACTTCGTGGGCTTCGGCGGGCCGCACCTGATCGGCTTGCGGTTGGTGTATCTGGTGTTGATGTCGTTGCTGGTCGGGTACGTGTACACGCTCAGCACGGCGCAAGATAGACGCTGATTGAGCGGAACACCGTCCAGCACGCGAGCTTAGGAATGCGCGCTGGACGGTGTTCTAAAGATTCAACTGGGCGATTTAGGATGGGTATTCAACCATAGAACCAGTTTTTCTTGTAGGATGCGTGAATCTTCTAAGAGCAACCGTTTGAGCTTGCCGCTTTTGTGGTGTTCGAGTTCCGCGTAACTGATCTCGATCAAGTGAATACCGTTCTGGGGCAGCAGATCGCGCCGCCTCTGATCGTAGATTTGGCGTTGTACACCGCGCGTTACGCCACTGACAGTCATGCGTTCAGGCTTATCGAAGAACGGTGTTGGCTTCGAATGCTGCGTCTCGAAACACTCGATCACCAACTTGAACGGCTCGTAATACGCATCTACGCGCAGGCGATGTCCGGCATCGCCGCGCAAGAAATCAAAATGTGCATACTGGCGTTGTGCTTGAAGCCCGAGCAGTTCGTCGCACAAGTTCAGCACGTAATGTTCGTCGCTCTTCGAGCGCTTCGCCATCGTGATACCTCGAGTTCATGCGCGGGCAAACTCCGTCTGGGACGCGGCTCCTCGAGAAGCCAGAATTTGCATGCTGGGCGGTGTTTTCAGGAATCAATCCGCCGGAATCGCGTCCTGTTTCGTCTCGAGCTTCGCCTGAACCCTCTCTACGGCCCACAGGATCGCTTCCGGCGTGGCGGGACTGAGGAGTTCGATTGGGCCGCCTTCCCTCGGCCCGAAGGCGCTGATAGCGTCCTTGATGGCTTCTCGCACGCTGATGGCGAGCATCAACGGGGGTTCTCCGACGGCCTTACCGCCGTAAACCACGCCGGGTTCCGGGTCTCTGGGCGCGAGGCGCGCGTTGAATTCGACGGGCACGTCCGCCATCGTGGGAATCTTGTAGGTGCTGGGCGCGAAGGTGCGCAAGCGCCCCGTGTCGTCCCAGTGCAGTTCCTCGAAGGTCAACCAGCCCATGCCCTGAACGAACCCGCCTTCGATTTGCCCCAGGTCGATCAAGGGATTCAACGAATCGCCCACGTCGTGCAGGATGTCCACGCGGCGCAACGCCCATTCCCCGGTCAGGCCGTCCACTTCGACTTCGCTGACGGCAGCGCCGTAAGAAAAATAGCGGAAGGGTGCGCCCTTGCCTCTGGCCTTGTCGAAATGAATTTCTGGCGTGCGGTAAAACCCGGTGGAGGAGAGGCTGACCCGAGCGTGGTACGCGGCGTCCACCACGGCCTGAAACTCGAGTTGGGAGGCGTCGCTGCCCAGAATGCCGATTTGACCGTCCGCAAACTCGAGATCGTCCGGGCTGACGGGATTCGGGAACATCTGCGCCGCGATGGTCGCCAGGCGTCCTCGCAGCGTCTCGCAGGCGTTCTTGACGGCGGCTCCGTTCAGGTCGGTTCCAGATGACGCGGCGGTGGCGCTGGTGTTCGGAACCTTGTCCGTGCGCGTCGGCGTGACCCGCACCATCTCGAGCTTCACGCCGAGCGCCTGCGCGGCGATCTGGCGGATTTTGGTGTGCAAGCCCTGACCCATCTCGGTGCCGCCGTGGTTGACCTGGACGCTGCCGTCTTCAAAAATGTGCACCAGCGCCCCAGCTTGATTCAAGAAGATCGTGTTGAACGAGATCCCGAACTTGACGGGCGTGATCGCCAACCCGCGCCGTTTGTAAGCGTGCTGCTGGTTGGCGTGCTCGAGTTCGCGGTGGCGGGCTTCAAAGTGGCTGTTGGTTTTCAAGTCGTGCCAGACGCGGTGGATGCGGTTGTCCCTGATGACTTGACCGTAGTGGGTGGTGCTGGCATCGCCGAGGCTTCCGTCCGGGTTGGCGCGGTAAAAGTTGCGCTCGCGCACCTCGTCCGGGCGCAAGTTCAGCGTGCGCGCCACGCGGTCGATGATTTCCTCGATCACCAAGATGCCCTGCGGCCCGCCGAAGCCCCGGAAGGCCGTGTGGGAGGTCTTGTTGGTCTTGCAGACCCGCCCGATCACGTCCACGTTCGGGATGAAGTACGCGTTGTCCACGTGAACGCAGGCGCGCAGCAGCACGGCTTCCGATAAGTCCAGGCTCCAGCCGCCGTCCGCGTAGAGTTCCACCTCGAGCGATTCCAGCCCGCCATCCCGGTCGAAACCGACCCGGTAATGCGCCTGGAACGGGTGGCGCTTGCCGGTCAGTTGCATGTCCTGGTGGCGATTCAACCGCACGCGCACCGGACGCCCGGTTTTTTGCACGCCCAGCGCCGCGATGCTGGCAAACGGGTTGGCCTGGGTTTCCTTGCCGCCGAAACCGCCGCCCATGCGCAAGCTCTGGACGGTCACGCGGTTGCGCGTCACGCCCAGCACGCGGGCCACGACCGCCTGCGTCTCGGATGGGTGCTGCGTGCTGGAATGCACCAGGAATTGGCCTTCCTCGTCCAGAAGCGCCAGGCTGGCGTGCGTCTCGAGGTAAAAGTGATCCTGCCCGCCGATGTCAAACCTGCCTTCCAGGGTGCTGTAGGCCTTTTCGAACGCGCCCCTGGCGTTACCCCGCGAAAAATGCAGCGCGTCGATGTGGTAGCTCCTGGCGGAAATGGCGTTCTGGATGCTCAGCACGGGCTCGAGCACCTCGTATTCGACGTTGATCCTCGCGGCTCCGGCCCGCGCCGCCGCGTCGGATTCGGCCAGTACCCAACAGACCGCCTGCCCGTGGTACTCGATCTCGTCGGGGAACAGGGGTTCGTCGTGCCGGATCGGGCCGACGTTGTTCTCGCCGGGAACGTCTCGGGCGGTCAGCACGGCCACCACGCCCGGAACCTCCATCGCGTGCGATGTCTCGAGCTTGATGATTTTTGCGCGCGCGTGCGGAGCTTGCACGGGCCAGGCGATCAGCATGTTTTTTGCCTCGGGCAGATCGCCCGTGTAGCGCGCCTGCCCGCTGACGTGCGCGTTCGCGCTCTCGTGCGGCACGGCCTGACCGACGGGTTTCACGCCATCACCTCGAGCTTCGAGCTTTTCGCGTAAACGCGGCAGGTGGCTCGAGCCTCACCTCTTTTGCGCCCCGAGAGACGGAGGGAAACCAAAGTCGTGTCCCCTGAGAACACCGTCCAGCACGGTGTTCTTGTGATATCAAAAAAGATTGCGCTGGACGGTGCGGCTGAATGCGGGTTCACAGCACCACCTCGAAATCTTCGATGGGATGCTCGAGGTAGAACTTCTCGAGGAGGTTGACGATCAGGCGGTCGCGGTACGCGCTGCTGGCGCGAAAATCGGAGATCGGCTGGAATTCGGAGGCCAGCACTTTCTTCGCATCCGTGATCGTCTCGCGGTTCCACGGGCGGCCCGCCAGCGCCAGTTCCGTCTCGAGGGCGCGCTCGGGAATGGCGGCCACGCCGCCGAAGGCGAGGCGGGCGCGGATGACGTTGTTGTGGTCGTCCAGGTGAACCACCATGGCGCTCATGACGGTGGAAATATCGTCGTGACCGCGTTTGGCGACCTTGTAGACGGCCTCGAAACGCCTCGCGGTTCCGGGCGGGCGGCGTTTGGGAACGCGCACGGCCTTGATCATCTCGGCTTTTTGAAGCGCGGTCTGGCGGTAGCCTTCAAAGAAATCCGCGACCGGAATGGTGCGTTCGCCGTGAACCCCGAGCGCGATCACGCTGGCTTCGAGGGCCAGCAGCACGACGGGCGCATCCCCGATCGGGCTGGCCGTGCCCAGGTTGCCGCCGAGCGTGGCGCGGTTGCGAATCTGCCTGGACGCGAACCACGGCCAGAGCGCATCAAACAAGGGCACGATTCCTCTGAACTCCGTCTCGAGCCGGGACAAAGGCGCGGCGGCCCCGATCTCGATGAAGTCCGGCGTGTCGATCACGACGTGCAATTCGGGAATCGCATCGATGCTGATGACCGGCCCGAGGGCTTTGAAGGCGGTCGTCGCCTCGAGCGCCAGGTCGGTACCGCCCGCGATCAACCGCGCGCCATCGATGGCGTTCAGCAAGCTGACGACGCCATCCAGCGTGCTGGGTCGGTAGAACCCGTCGTAGACCAGCGTGTGCCGCGCGAGTTTGGCTTTGCTGGCGCGCTCGGTGAAGGCATCGTTTTCCGGCGCGCCGAGCGCGTGGGCGGCCTCGCGGATCGGTCGGTAGCCCGTGCAGCGGCAGAGGTTGCCGACCAGCGCGCCCTCGTCGAAACCGCCATGCTGCGCGCTTCGGCTCTCGCGGTAATACTCCGCGAATAAACTCATCACGAACCCCGGCGTGCAGTAGCCGCACTGCGAGCCGCCCCGGACGGCCATCTCGCGCTGGACGGGATGCAGCTCGTGACCCAGCGGGTTTTTCCCGGCAATGCCTTCCGCCGTCCAGACCTCCAGTCCCGCCGCCATCGGCGCGAGCATCAGGCACGAGTTGATGGCCGTGTAGCGGTTGCGCCCGTCCGGGCCGGGTTCCAGAAGCGCGACCGTGCACGCGCCGCAATCGCCCTCGTTGCAACCCTCTTTGGTGCCGCACAAGCCCTGCGCGCGGATGAATTGCAGCAGGGTCGTCTCGAACGGCGCGTTCTCGAGGTAGACCTCGTGGCCGTTGAGTTGGAACGATACGGATTCTGATGCTCTGGGTGCGCGCATATTTAGCGGACAGTATAGCGATCCAGCCCGCGTCCATGACGATGCAAAGCCCAGTTTTTGCTCAATGCGCGTGGATCCGTAAACACCGTCCCGGATGGCACCGACAGAATGCGTCTGGGACGGTGTTCGTGGTGCGCCAATTGTCTCGCGCCGCGCGTTGTGTCGCTTTGCGGGTAGGTAGACTGATTTGATGCCTCCCGAAGACCTGCTGAAACCCAGGGCTTTTTTTCGCGACCTGCGCGACCGCGAACAGAACCTGTTCGGCCCGATCCGCGTGTCCGTGATCGTGGTGCTGCTCGGTTGCCTGATCCCCGTGATGTTCTACGATTTTCAGGACAAGGGCGCGTGGTTCGTGCGCCAGGTCTCGCTCGGGCTGGTGTCGGTGATCGTGCTGGTGGCGTTGGTGCGGTTGGTGGCCGGATTCAGCAACGACGTGCGCGCCCCGGAAATCGTCGGTTACAGCCTGACGCCCGTGCTGTACGGATTGCTGATCTTCGGCACGCTCGGATTCTTCGTACCCATCCTGGGGCCGGTGGTGATGCTGGTGGCCTTGGGCATGAGCCTGTACTTCGTCTGGGTCGGCGTGGATGAACTCGTCGGGCGAGCCCAGGCGTGGCGCGTGGTGCTGGCCGTGCCGATCCTGGCGCTGGTCGTGCTGTACGCCTTCGGCGCGCTTTTGGGCGCGCCCAGAACCTGAAATCTCGGGCCTGAAATCTCGGGCCGAACTGTTCGTAAACACCGTCCCGGACGACGCTCCTCGAGATCCCAAGAACGCCGTCCCGGACGGCGTCCTGGCGGAAATGGCGCTCGTCCGTCGGTTTTTCGCGGTACTTTACAAACATGGACATCCTGCGCGTCAAACCCGCGTACCACGCCCGCGTCTGGGGTGGTCAGAAATTGCGCCCCGCGAATCCGGGCGAAACCCCAACCGGCGAAGCCTGGCTGGTTCACGAGGACAACCGCGTCACCGACGGGCGCTTCGCGGATCGCAGGCTGGCGGAAGTGGCGGCGGAATTGGGCGCGGATCTGCTCGGGCCGGATGTCGTGGCGCGCACCGGAACGCGCTTTCCGCTGCTGATCAAACTTCTCGACGCGGCGGACTGGTTGTCCGTGCAGGTTCACCCGAACGACGCGCAGGCCGCGCAGCTCGAGGGTGCGGGACAGTTTGGCAAGACCGAAGCCTGGCACATCCTGGAGGCCGACGCGGGCGCGCAGGTGATCGCGGGCGTCAAGCCGGGAACATCTGCGGAGGCGCTGAGCGCCGCGATCCACGACGGTTCGGTGGTGAACGTCTCGCAGTACCACGGTGTGCGCGCTGGCGATACCGTGATGATGCCCGCCGGAACGATGCACGCGCTCGGGCCGGGGTTGCTGCTGTACGAGGTGCAGCAGACTTCGGACATCACGTACCGGGTTTTCGACTGGAACCGTCCGGCCAGCGCCGGGCGCGCACTTCACCTCGAGCAGTCCGTGGCCGTGACGGACGCGTCCGCCGGAGGGCAGATCGTTCACGCGCCGAGCCTGGGTCAGGACGAGGCTGGCGTGCTGGTGACCTGCCCGTATTTCATCCTGGAAAAGCTTCAGGTCGCGCACGCGCTCTGGTCGGACACGGCGGGCCGGAGTTTCCACGCGATGACCGTGACGGACGGTCGCGCGCAGCTCGAGTGCCGCGACGAGCGCGTGACGTTGGAAAAGTTCGATACGGCCATCGTTCCCGCCAGCGCGGGCGCGTACCGTCTTGAAGGTCGGTTTCAGGCCTTGCGCTCGAGCGTTCCCGAAGCCTGACCCTCAGAGAACACCGCGCTGCACGCGTTTTCTCGAGTCGCAAGGAATGCGTACTGGACGGTCTTTGCGGTTTTATCTCCGCTTTATAAAATGCGGTCAACACACCCTAAAAGATAGAACTGACAGCCAAATCCTGCACGTTTTCGCTTCTGAACGGATTCGGAGAATGTCTCGAGAAATCGGGTTTTGTGCGCACTGAGTGGAAACCTTTTTGAAAAACGCCGCGTAATGGAGTGAAGCGAGTCGGGAGGCTCGCGACACCATGTTCCTCACGGCGATGATGCTCGGGCTGGTCGGCTTGGTCGGTATGGCGTTGTTGGGCGTCTCGCACGGTGGGCACACCTCGGGCCACGCGCATTCGGGACGCGGTCATTCGGGTCACACGAACTCGAGCCGCGCGCTGCATCGCGGTGCGCACGGCGCGCACCAGAGCGGCGTCGCTCAGAAGATGCTGATGCTGGCCTCGCCTCGCGCGATCTTCAGTCTGGCGCTGGGCTTTGGAGCGGTCGGGCTGGTGGTCGATGGCGCGCTGCCGACGGCGCTGACCATCGTCGTGGCCGCGCTGGGCGGGTTGGCGTTCGAGTTCTGGCTGGTGCGCCCGTACTTTGAATCCCTGTTCGCGTTCGCCTCCAGACCCGCCAGAACCCTCGAAAGCGCCGTGATGGGCGAAGCGCGAGCCGAAACGGATTTCGACGCCACGGGCGCGGGCATCGTCTCGCTCGAGATGGACGGCCAAGTGCGCCAGTTGCTCGGCAATCTCGAGCAGCTCGAGCGCACTGCGGGGCTGCGCGTGCGTCGCGGCGAGCGCTTGCGCGTGCTGGACGTGCGCCCCGACGGTTCGTGCGTGGTCTCGAAACTGCACT
>CAXTKV010000010.1:0-11952 GCA_964244895.1 uncultured Deinococcales bacterium | reverse complement strand
TTTCTTGAAAAACGTCGAGGCCGGTACGATCCGCATGGTGTCGTGGCTGGGCGGTTCCACCCGGATCTACCGTGGCCCCGGCAAGAGCCAGGAAGTGCCGCTGTTCACGACCGGCACGACATTGTCCAGCAAGGCCATCAACGTGGATCTGGACATCACTGATCAGACCGCCGACATCGATTCCAGCGGCGTGCCGCGCCCGATCAAGGTGCGCGTCCTGGCGAGCGCCATCGTTAGCGTCGGTGACACGGACGTGCTGATCAAGACCGCCGCCAACCGGTTCTTCTCGAAGCCAGACCCGGAGCAACTGAGCACGCTCTCTGACCTGCTCTCGAGCGCCGGACGCCGCGCGGTCAACCTGTTGACGCACGATCAGCTGTTTAGCGCCAAGACCGCCAAAGCGCCGATCCCGGAACTCTTGGAGGACACCAACCCGAAAGAAAACGTGGGCCGTGCCCGCTCGGGTGTGCCCGTCGAGGACGACGACGATCCCCTGGCGATCATCATCCGCAAGGCGTGCAGCAAGGAACTGACCGATCTGGGATTGATCTTTAATTCGTTGAACATCAAGGTCGTGCAATCCGAGGTCGCCGAAGCCCGCCGCCGCCAATCGGCAGCCGAAGCGCAGGCCAACGCGGATATCGTTTCCACCCAGCAATCCCGCCGCGCCCGCGAAGCTCAACTGGAGGCGGAACGCGCCATCAACGACAAAACCCGCGAACTCGAGCAGACGAAAGCCGCCAACGCCGCGCTGGTCGCGCAGGCCGAAGCCATCAAACAGGACGCGCTGGCCACGCAGCGCGGCAGCGAGCTGAAAGCCACCCAAATAGCGCAGGCTGAAGCCGACGCCGAACGCGTCAAGATCGCGTCCCGCGCCAAAGCCGAAGCCGAAGCCATCCAGATCACGACCGTGGCGAACGCCAACGCCGAGAGCATCCGCAAGGTCAACGAAGCCATCCGCGAGGGCGGCGAGAGCTACTTCCGCTACCGCCAGATCGAGATGCTGCCCGAACTCGCGCCCGTGATCGCCGGTGCGCTGGCGCAAGCCAAACTGGTCAACATTTCCGGCACTGGCGAGGCCGCCACGCAAGCCACCGGCCAGATTTCTCAGGTGATTCAGGCCGTGATCGCCACGCAACTCGTGACCAGAGCTGGGTTGCTCGAGGGCAAGGACGAGACCGCACCGATCCGTTAAGTTGGGGCCAGACGTGCGGGAATGCAGGTGAAAGGGAAAAGGGGAAATGAAGGTGAAAGGAAAAAGTGGAAGGTCAAGGACGCTACGGCGAGGCGTCGCTGGTGTTTCCTTTCACCTTTTCCCTTCGCTCCTTTTACCCTCGAGTGGCGCGGCGCGAGCCGGGGAGTTGCTGAGAGCACCGTCCAGCACGCAAATTCTCAATCTCGAGAAAGAGCGTGCTGGACGGTGTTCTCCGTGTCTCGCTCGGGTAGACTCGAGATCATGGGGATTTTCGTGGTGGATAAACCGCTCGGCCTGACGAGCTTCGACGTGGTGGCCAGGGCCAGGCGCATCCTTGGCACGCGGCGCGTCGGGCACACGGGTACGCTCGACCCGCTGGCCACGGGCGCGCTGGTGATTGCCACCGATGAATCCACCAAGCTGGTGCAGTTTCTGGAGAAGGATTCCAAGGATTACCTGGCGTTCGTCAGCCTGGGCGCGAGCACGCCGACGCTCGACGCCGAAGGCCCGATCCTCGAGACGGCCAGCGTGCCAGACGCTGTGCTCGAGCCTGAGCGTTTGAGACGCATCCTCGAGTCCTTCCTCGGCCCGCAGATGCAGATGCCGCCCGCCTACAGCGCGATTCACGTCAACGGACAGCGCGCCTATGACCTCGCCCGATCCGGTCAGGAGGTGACGCTTCAACCCCGAGCGGTCACCATTCACGCCTTGCGCCGCCACCTGACGCTGCCGACCATGCACGATTTTTTGAGGCTCGAGTACCGCCCGACGACCCGACAAGATTTCTCACATGGGACGGGCTGGAGCGCGTCACCGAACGGGTACATATTCAAATTCCCGGAACCGCTGGGTGAATTCCCGACCCTGATGCTGAACGTGTCCGTCAGCAGCGGCACGTACATCCGCTCTGTGGCGCGAGACATCGGCCTGAAATTGGGCGTGCCCGCACACCTGGCCGGATTGGTGCGCACCCGCGTCGGCAAGTTCAACCTCGAGAACGCGACATCGCTCGAGCAACTCCGCCCGGAACTCGCGATTCCAGATCTGGACGCCCTGGAATTGCCCGTTCTGGAATTGAACGCCAGCCAAGCCAAGGACGTGCGCGACGGTAAACGCCACGCCTCGAGCCGCGCGGGGTTGATGACCCTGACCCACGATGGGAAGCTCGTCGCCATCGCGGAAGGGGACGGTTCGAGCCTGAAAGTTCGGCGCGCCTGGCAGTGAGGCCGCGCGAAAGCCGCCCGGTCGGTCGGCGCAGCAGTCAAAATTCTTGCGGAACACTCCGGCCTGAGCGCCAAAGGAGCTGTCCCAGACGATCCTCTCGAGCCGAGGGTCTCTCAGATCGCCTTCACGCCCCGAGCGCCGCGCTCGTGTAGCGTGATCCTCAGAACGACGCCGAATAGAGCATCCACGGGGGGTCAGCATGAAAGCCAATCAGCGATTGATCGTGCCGGGCTTGCTGCTCTGCTGCGCGGCGGTTGCGCTGGCGGCCAACCCGCTCGACCGGACGAAATTACCCGTCGGAGACGGAAAGGTCAGCGCCGTGCCCAGAGTGGGTTACGTCATGCGCTGCGGTTCGTCGGGTGGCCCTGGCCCCGGAGCCTTCAGGGACGGCCCGTGGATCAGAACGGACGGCACTTTTAACCTGAGCGCCAAGATCAGCGTTCAGGGCAGCGCAACCTGGACATCATCGCTGAAGCTGACCTCGAGCGGCGGTGTGCAAACCCTGACGGGCAACGGCTTGCCCGATCACGCCACCGGAAGCTTCCCGATCGCCCCGAACGATCCCGCCTACCAGTACGACCGGAATCCCAACCGAATCACGCCCCAGGCCCTCCATTACGCGCTGCCCGCCAATCCGGCGGTCGCGAGCCAGCCTTCTTGCCTTCGCCCCGGCCCGATCGCGGTGCTGTTGACGGGCGCCGTGGTGTTCGACGCGCTGGACGCCGCCGAGCGCGACGCCGTGGCGCACGAAGTGCAGGACGCCTGCAACGGACACCCCGAAGTCACGGGCGCGTACCATTACCACAGCCTGACGCCGTGCCTGAACGACACCGGGGCCGGGCACTCGAGCCTGATGGGGTACGCGCTGGACGGGTTCGGGCTGTACGGCGTTCGCGGCGAGGGCGCTCGGGTGCTGACGAGCGCCGACCTGGACGAATGCCACGGCCACACCCACGAGATTCTCTGGCGCGGCAAGACGATTCGGATGTACCACTACCACGCCACTTACGCCTTCCCGTACACGATTTCTTGCTTCAGGGGCGCGAGCCTGCAGAAGCCGCCGCGTTGAGCTCCATCTCGAGGTGCCCTCAGGCGCTCCGGGTTTTCGCCAGGTTCTGCTCGAGCCTGAGCTTGACGGCCCGTTCGATCAGCGCGTATGGGATCGGTTGATCGAGCGGAAATTGCAGGTTGCCTTTCGGGCCAGCGTAGCCTGACAGCGCCCGCTCGAGCTTCGCATCGCCCCGGATCGGCGGGTAAAAGCCTATGTGCTTCTTGAAGGCCGCGAAGTACACCAGCGCGCCGTTCAGCTTGAAGGCGGGCATCCGGTAGCTGATGGTTTCCTCCGCGTCCGGCGCGGCCTTCTTGATGGTCGCCCGGATCGCCTGGAGGATGGATCGGATTTCCGGCGAGAACGAAGCGATGTACTCGTCCACGTTTTCAAATGGTTTCGGATCGTTGTTCATGTCCCTCCCGACGGTGCGCGGCAATTTTGAGCTTCAGGATATTTCATGCGACACCGTTTTTCCCGTATTACAGTCCAAAGAACACCGTCCAGGACGCACGATTCTTGGAATTTAATTCTGCGTCCGGGACGGTCTTCTCGGGTCGGGTAGGAAAAACGTATTTCTCGAGCGAGCCGTGGCTCTAAACTCGAGACCAGAACATGGGTTTCGCAATCGCTGGCGTCCCGTAAACTGTCCAGAACGCATTATCCCCAGACCACCAGGAGGAACCATGATTGTCGGCGTTCCAAAAGAAGTCAAAGTCAAGGAAAACCGCGTCTCGATGACGCCCGGTGGCGCGGCCACGCTGGTCAAGCGCGGGCACACGGTGCTGGTGCAGGCGGGCGCAGGCGTGGGCAGCGGCATCACGGACGCCGAGTACGAGCGGGCGGGCGCGAGAATCGTGCCCGATGCTGCCGACGCCTGGGCCGCAGAGATGGTCGTCAAGGTCAAGGAACCGATCCATTCCGAATACCAGTATCTGCGCAAGGATCTGCTGTTGTTCACGTACCTGCACCTGGCCGCAGAAAAACCCCTGACGGACGCGCTTCTGGCATCCGGCACGACCGCCATCGCCTACGAAACCGTGCAGCTCGAGGATGGCTCGCTTCCATTGCTGACGCCCATGTCCGAGGTCGCCGGAAGGCTCGCGCCGCAGGTCGGGGCGGACTGCCTCCTCAAACCCAACGGCGGGCGCGGCACGCTCCTGGGCGGCGTGCCCGGCGTGATTCCGGGACGGGTCGTGATCATCGGCGGCGGCGTGGTCGGCACGAACGCGGCAAAAATGGCCGTCGGCATGGGCGCTCGGGTCATCATCCTGGATGTCTCGCACCGACGCCTGCAATACCTGGACGACATCTTCGGCGGGCGCGTCCAGACGATGGCCTCGAACGAAGCCAACATCCGCGAGATCATCCAACTGGCCGACCTGGTCGTCGGCGGCGTGCTGATTCCGGGCGCCAGGGCACCGCACCTGATCACCAAGGACATGCTGCACACCATGCCCGAAGGCAGCGTGATCGTGGACGTGGCCGTTGATCAGGGCGGTTGCGTCGAGACCATCAAACCCACCACCCACGACGACCCGACCTACGTGATCGACGGCGTGGTGCATTACGGCGTGGCCAACATGCCCGGAGCCGTACCGCGCACCAGCACCTTCGCGCTGACCAACCAGACCATCGGTTACGCGATCAAGCTCGCCGGGCAGGGGTTGGACGCGTTGAAAACCGATAAGGCATTGCTGAAAGGCTTGAACACGCGCCACGGCCAGTTGACGTACCAGGCGGTCGCGGAGACGTTCGGTATTCAGGGTGTCGACCCGCTCGAGACGTTGTAAGAGATGGCAGACGGTATTCACGATTCGTTTTTTGGCGAGCTCGTCTGGAACGATGATCTCGGGAGTTGGACGGCTAACATCCAGTGGTCTGGATACCCTCCCGAGATCGTCGTCCAATTTGATGACATTGAATCCGAGCCTGACCTCGAGACGGCTCGAGTAGTGATTGAACGCCTCCGTCGGACGGAATCTGAACTGAACGAAATTGTGATTGAGCAGCTTCTCGAGCGATACAACGAAGTCCGAGAATCCTGGCATCTCGAGACGCCGATGAGCCTTGGTGCGCTCGCTCGACGTGTCCGGCTCGAGAGCGTACGAGCCTTTGATGATGGCTCAGCCGAACTGTGCTTCGATGATGACGGGATTTTTGCGGGTCACGTTGTTTTCGTTGAACTCTGGTCAGATGGCAGTTTCAGATCCGTCACCGTAGACGGCTGACGCGTTTATCCAAAGAACACCGTCCAGCACACGTATTTTGATTTGCGTGCTGGACGGTGTTCCTGTAAGCTCGAGCCAATCAACGGGAGGAACGCGATGGACAACGTACAGGATGCCGTCTTCGGGGAACTGGAATGGGATGACACCTATGACTGGTGGCGGAGCGAACTCGAGATTGCGCCCGGTCACAGCGTAGAAGTTTCGATCTTCGGGCGCGATCTGGACGCGGTGCTGGACAACAGACGCGCCATGTTCGTTCGCATCCGGGACGCGGAGCCCGCGTTGCGCGCCGCCATCGCACAAAAGATGTTGGAATTGGCTGAAGATTGGCGCGACGAGGACGAACAGCCCGAGCCGATCACGCTGGAATCCTTCGCGCGTCGCATCAAGTTGACCAGCATTTTGATGCACACCGATGACAACACGGAGCTTTTTTACAGCGATGACGAGATCTTCCTGGGGCACGTGGTGCTGGCCAATCTGGGCTCGGATGCGCAACTCGAGGATGCGACCATCGCGGGTTGATGAGGTTTTAACACCGTCCTGGACGCATTCTGTGGGTTACGTACTGAGCGGTGTTCCTTATTCACGATCTGCGGAATTGGGTTTATCCATCTCGGCAGAACCCGTCCTCAACGACCGCTGTGAGCTACACACTACGATTCTCACCGTCCACCATGTATGCTTTGAAAACGCCCGGAAAACCAACCCGTCAAACACGGTGTTTCTTGGGGGCGTAGAAACGGGGAACATCATGGCTGCAAAGAAGGACGCAAAGAAAGTCACCCGCGCGGGCAAGGCAGAACTCGTCAAGCAGCTCGCCAGCAGCGTCGGATTGACGCAAGCGCAGGCCGGAGCCGCCGTCGACGCGATGGCCGCCAGCCTGGTGGCGCACGCCAAGAAGGGCTCGATCAATGTGCCCGGACTGGGCAGCTTCGCGGTCGTCAAGACCGCCGCCCGCACCGGCGTCAAGCCCGGCACGAGCGAGAAGATCAAGATTCCGGCGGGCAAGAAGTTGAAGTTCAGCGCCTCGAGCACCCTCAAGGGCAAGCTCTAAAGCGCAGCCTCTTCGCTGAAGAGGTAAAAAGCACCGTCCTGGACACCGTTTTTTGAACGCGTCCAGGACGGTGTTCTCATGGCTCGGCGGTAGTGTTGGGGCATGAAAGCGATCTGGCCGGATCTGGAACTGGAGTTGGACACCACGGGCTATTTCAGTGGCGAGGTGCATCGCGGGCTGTTCTCGAGCGCGCCGGATGGTTCGGGGGTTGCGGCGAATTTCGTGCAGTTCGGCCCTCGGGCGCGCACGAACTGGCACGCGCACGCGGGCGATCAGATTTTGCTGGTCGTGATGGGCGCGATCCTGGTGCAGACTGAGGGCGCGCGGGCCGTCAGGCTCGAGCCGGGGCAGTCGATTCGGATTGCGGATGGTCTGCGCCACTGGCACGGTTCGGCGGGCGAATCGAGCGCGCACGTGGCGGTCAATCTGGGCGGTACGGACTGGCAGCAGGCCGTGACGGAACTCGAGTACGACGCGTCCGTCAAGGGTGCTGTCGCGGCGCTGAGCGAATCCTGATCTCTGCTGGTGACGCCTCGCACGGGCCTTCGTGCTGCCTCGAGATTCGCAAATTGACTGAATTGCCACATTACGTTATGCTGTGAACGAAATAACAGGAGGAGCCATGATCGCGCCGACCATGTCCAAAGCCGTCCCGATCCTGCCCGCGCACGACATCATCGAAACACTCGAGTTCTACACGCAAAAACTCGGTTTCACCGATTCGTGGACATCCGGCAACCCCGTCGAGTACGGCGGCGTGAAAGCCCCGCTGGAACTGCATTTTTACCAATCCGAGAACCCCGACATTGCGCACTGGACGAGCTTCCGCGTGCTGACGCACGACCTGGACGCGCTCTACGAGCGCTGCGCGGCTTACGGCGTGATTCACCCGAACGGCAGGCTCGAGAAAAAACCCTGGGGAACCAGAGAATTCGCCGTGTTGGACGCGAACGGCGTCTGCATTCACTTCTACGAGGAGGTCGCGTGAGGCTGGACATGATCGGCATCATCACGGCGGACATCCAGAAAAGTCTGGCATTTTACCGACGCCTCGGCCTCGAGATTCCAGTCGTGCCGGACGAAGAAAATCACGTCGAGATCACGCTGGAAAACGGTCTGCGTCTCGCCTGGGACGCGCTCAGTATGATGAAAAGCTTCGACCCGCACGCGAGCCTGCAACCGCACGGTGTGGGCGCTTTTTTGTGCTACGACCCCGCAGAGGTGGATGCCAAATACGCCGAACTGACGGGCGCGGGTTACGAATCGCACCTCGCGCCTTGGGACGCGGTCTGGGGTCAGCGGTACGCCATCGTGCGCGACCCGGACGGCAACACCGTGGATTTATTCGCGCCGCTCGAGAAAAAGGATTGATGCTCGAGAATGCCGTCTGGGACGGTCTTCTCGCTCAAAGGGGAAGCATGAACGCAGACGAGGTCGCGAGCAGCCTGGCGGGGTTGTTCACCGAAGCCTACGAAGGCGCGGACTCGAGCTTCTTCAGCGACGGCGGCAAGGGCGGGTTGCTCGGGACGCTGGACGGACTCACGGCTGCCGCCGCATCTTTGAGCGCCGCACCGGACGGCCTGACCATCGCCGCGCACGCGGAGCACCTGCGCTGGAGCCTGGCCAACCTCAACGCGACCGTCAAAGGTGCGCCCTGGAACCCGAACTGGTCTGAGAGCTGGCGCGTGCGCCAGCTCGATCCCGCCGCCTGGGACGACCTGCGCGCCGATCTGCGCCGCGAGTATCGGGTCACGCTCGAGACGATGCGAAACCTCGACCTGGCGCACCTCGAGCCGATGATCTTCACCGGTGTCGTCGCTACCATCGCGCACGGCGCGTACCACCTGGGCGCGATTCGCGCCACACTCAACGCCGTTAAGCACCCTTGATCTCGGGAGAAACCCATGAACATTCAGGCCGCCGGTGTCGACGCGTACCTTCAGACGGTTCCCGATGACCGCCGGGCGGCCCTGGCACACCTGCGACAACTCTGTCTGGAGCTCCTCGAGGGCTACGCGGAAAACATGCGTTACGGAATGCCGAGCTACACGCGTCCCGGCGCTGGCGAACCCGAGATCGCCTTCGCCAGCCAGAAGAACTACATCTCCTTGTACCTACTCAACCAGGACGCGATGCAGGCCAGCCGTCACCTGCTGGACGGCCTGAGCGTCGGAAAGGGCTGCATCCGGTATTCCAGACCCGCTCGGATCGATTTCGAGGTCGTCAGGCAGCTTCTGCTCGAGGCGCGCGCGTCATCGGGCGAGATCTGCTGAAAGGGGAATCATGAACGAAGCCGTCACCGCCGATCAGATGCTCGAACACTGGATGGGTCACCGCAAGCTTTCCCGCCGCACGCTGGACTTGTTCCCGGAAGATCAACTCTTCACGTTTTCCATCGGCGGAATGCGACCCTTCGGGCAGCTCGCGCTCGAGATGCTGGCCTGCCTGCCGACCCTGCGCGGCGTGGCCACCGGCGAGTGGAAATGGGAACCCGCCTATGAAGACGTGACCGATAAAGCGGCCCTCCTGGCCGCCTGGGACGATTGCGATGCGAAGCTCCAACAGACCTGGACGGGCATCACGCCCGAACGCCTGAACGCCGTGGAAGCGGACAACTTCTGGTTGAAGCACGCGACCAGCAACGTCTCCAAAGTTCAATACTGGATCGACAACGAGATTCACCACCGCGCTCAGGGCTACGTCTACCTGCGCGCGCTCGGTATCGAGCCCCCCGCCTTCTGGGAGCGTTGATCGCGAACCACGAAACGGTGTATTTCAATGCCAGAAAGGGCGAATGGAACCGTGAACAATCACGCGAGAATCTACAAAATGACCGTCGCGGGAGTGTATCCCCATTACGTCAGCAAAGCCGAAAAGAAAGGTCGCACCAAGGCAGACGTTGACGAGATCATTTTCTGGCTGACCGGCTACGACGAACAGTCGCTCGGGCACCACATGACGAGCAAGACCAGCTTTGAAGATTTCTTTGCTCAGGCTCCGCAGATCAATCCCAACGTTTCAAAAATCACGGGATTGATTTGCGGTTATCGCGTCGAGGAAATCGAAGACAACGTGGTACGGCACGTTCGCTATCTGGATAAATTGATTGACGAGCTCGCCAAAGGTAAGGCCATGGAGAAGATCCTGAGACGATAGCCGTCGACTCGAGCGCGTGAACGCCACACATGGTTCTCGAGCCTGACGCGGGCGCGAGCTACCTCGCGTCGTGAAAAGGTTAAACACGAGGAGGCTCGAGCAATGAATCACCCCGAACGAGAACAATTTGCGCATCCCGGCTTGACGCAAGCGCTACTGAACGCCCTCGAGCTGGCCATCGAGGGTGACGAAACCGAACGTGAGAAGTACGGCTGGTACAACGGCCTGCTGTTCGCGGTGCGGTCGGCCTCGGGCGCGGACGCCGCGAAATCCGTCGGTTCGGATCGTCCGACGGTTGCGGCCCATGTCGACCACGTGCGCGTGTGCCTGGCGTACACCCGCCACCTCCTGGCGGGTCAGGACTTTGATGCGGATTGGGCTGCGAGCTGGCGCATTCGCCAGCCCACCGACGCCGAGTGGAATTCGATCAGGTCGAATCTGGAACTCGAGTACGTCGCCCTGCGCGAGTTGATCCAGAACGAACCCGTCTGGCGCGAATCCAGCCTGAGCGCCGCCATCAATAACGTCGCGCACACCGCCTACCACGCCGGGGCGGTTCGGCAGATCTTGAAGACCGCCTAACGCTTGAGGTTCCTGTTTCAAGAACGTTAGCCCGATTGCCGACACATTGAACTCTTCGATCTAGACTTCCGCCATGAGCAACGCCACGATTCTGGTTCGTGCCGCAAAGAACACCGTCCAGGACGCGTTTCCTGACCTTAAGGGAAACATCGTGCAGGACGGTGCTTTCTCGAGCATTGCCACGAGTTCGATCTTGCCCGCATCCTTTCAGGATGTCTGGTTCATCACCGACGAATCCCCATTGCCGAAGCTCGCTCGGGAAGTCTCGAGCAAGCTGGGCACGGTCGCGCTGGCCGCGCTCGACTGGGAAGGTGAGCTGCTGAAGCTCTGGGCATTCCAGGGCGGCACACTGGCGTACCGTTACGATTCCAACCCGTCCTACGCGACCTGCACGGTCACATCGCCGGAGCAGGACGCGCCGGGAACGCTGGCGGAAGCCTTCGGCGTCCCGGAGAAATCCAGGGTCGTCGGTCAGTTGCTGTCCCGACGCAAGGGCTTGGGCTTCATCAACGAGACGGATCGGTTGAACCAGTTGCTCGGGCTGCTCAAGGCGAGCGAGAACGCCGAAGCTCGAGCGGGCTGATCCTTCAGGGCGCGTCGGTGAAGTCTCGAGAGATGTCAGAACCGCAGAGGTCAAGAAAAGAGGTGAAAGGTCAAAGAAAAAAGGTGAAAGGAAGACCGTCAGACGGGCGACGTGTCGGAACGCTTGGTTTTCACTTTTCCCTTTCAGCTTTGCCCTTTCGCCTTTGCCCTTCATCGACACGTTCTCAGGTTTTCAGCGTTCCCTTGGCGACTTCCTTCAGGTTGCCGCCCTCGTCGCGCGTCAGGATCAGGGTTGAAACCGTCCAGGCTCGGCGCGGAATCGGTAACGCGCGGGCAGCCGCGATGATTCCGGCGCGGTTGTCTTCCGTCAGCCCGAGCGCGACCGTCAGGTGCGGCACGTAATCGCTCTGATCGAGCCCCGCGTACAAGGACGCGCCGCCGACCTCGAGCACGCGTTCGTGGGCGTCGAAAACTTCCGGGCTGGGACGGATGCCGATGTAAAGCGCGTTCGGGAAGTCCGCCCAGCCGGTGATTTCCGCGCGGAAGGCGGGAATCGTGGCGCAGATCGCCTGGAAGCGCTCGATCAGTTCGTCCTCGGTGTCCGCCCACAGGAACGGGTAGCGCAGGTTGAAATGCGGTTGCCCGTAGGACGTGACGTGATTTTGGCGCTGAAATTCCAGTGCGAAATCCCGCAGTTTCGGTGGCGGCCAGGCCGTGATGCCGTACACTCCGGCGCTCACGAACGCACCGTCCCCGGAGTTGGGTTCGCGGGTGGTGTCACTCTCGAGCCTCGGGTCTGTTTTGGTCGAACACGTTCACGTGCACCTCCCAGAAAAAACGCCACGCCTATTGAGAGATGGCGAACCGCATGACCGGGGGAGTATATCCGATGGCGGTCGTGGCGAAATGATGGACT
>CAXTKV010000009.1:0-52113 GCA_964244895.1 uncultured Deinococcales bacterium | reverse complement strand
ACCAGGCCGTCCTTCATGGCCTTGTGCGCCAGCCACGCGCCGGGAACCACGTCCCCGATGGCGTACACGCCGGGAATGCTCGTCTCTAAGGTCTGCGGGTCGACCTCGAGCGCGCCGCGATCCGTGAACTTGACGCCGATCTCCTCGAGCCCCAACCCCTTGCCCATCGGGTGGCGGCCCGTGCTGACCAGGATGCGGTCGAAGACTTCAGTGGTCGTGGTTCCCGTCTTGCGATCCTTGAGCGTCACGTGCAGGCCGTCTTTTTTCTTCTCGAAACCGGTCGCTTCGATGCTGGAGGCGAATTCGATGCCCTGCTTCTTGAAGGCTTTCAGCGCCTCGTTCATGACTTCCTCGTCCACGCCCATGGCGAAGCGCTCGAGGAATTCCACGACTTTGACTTTTGAACCCAGCCGGTTGTATATCGTGGCGAATTCCAGGCCGATCACGCCGCCGCCGATGCACAAGAAGCGCCCCGGAACCTTGTCGGGAATGATCAAGCCCGAGGTGCTGTCCACCACGTCCAGGCCGTCCACCGGAAAGCCCTTGAGTTCGTTCGGCGCGCCGCCCGTGGCGATGATCAATTTGTCGAATTCGACGGTCTGATCGCCGGATTTGCCGCCCTTGATGGTCGCGGTGTTGCGCGACGTGACCACCGCCTCGCCGTCGAGGGCGGCGACGTTGTTGGCCTTCAGCAAGCTCGAGATACCGCCGGAGAGCTTCCTGACGATCTTCTCGCGGTACGCGTTGACGGCCTTCAAGTCCAGGTTCATGTCCAGCACCGACAGCCCGAATTCCGCGCCGTGCTTGATGTTGGCGACTTCCTGACCGACGTGCAGGAGCGCTTTGGTCGGCATGCAGCCGACGTTCAGGCAGACGCCACCCCAGTACTGTTTTTCCGCGATGGCGACCTTCAAGCCCAGTTGCGAGGCGCGAATCGCGGCGTGGTACCCGCCCGGCCCCGATCCGATCACGAACACGTCGTATTTCATGGAATCCTCCGGTGAACTCCGGGCGCGTTCTCGAGCCCGGAGCGAAAATGCTCGAGCGCCAGTCTAACGGGTGATGGTCAGCCGCGCTGTCTCGCACGCTGCCCAGACGTGCGAGACGCGCGATTCTTGGACGCGCCAGACGCTGGATACTTCGGGTTGACTCAACAGAAGAACACCGTCCAGGACGGTGTTCTTGATGCCACTCGATGTGCGTCTGAGACGGTCTTCCGGTTCAGTCCGCCGCGTTGGAATCGAACATCGCGGGTCGGCGAACCTGAACATGCCTGGACTGCTGCACGCTCGGGGCGCGCTTGCGCGAAGACCCCGGAATGCGGGTGTGCCACTCGCGTCTGGCCTGACGGGACGCTTCGAGCACTTCGAGGACGGCACGGCGTCCCCAGCGGGGTGGAATCATGATGTGCCTCCTTTTTGGTGCTTCGAGCGGTCTTTCATGGGCGAAGGATAAAACAGCGTTTCTTACACAATTCTTTCTGTTTATCGCGCGCATCGCTATAGACCGTCGCGCTTAATTGGACATACGCACGAACAGGTACGCCGGTTCGTTTCTCGATCCGCTCGCTGGCCGCGTTGACTGTAGCGTCAACGGCACCGTCCGAGACGCGTTGCTCGAGCAGTTTCAATCACCGTGCAGGACGGTCTTCCTCGTGCGATTGACGCGGCTTTATCGTCGGTGACGGACTCTCGCGCACGGTTTTCACTTTTTGCACGTTAAGATGCGTGCATCATGATTGAGTTTCACCGCGTCACACTCGAGTATCCCGTGACACGGACGCTGGCCCTGGAGGAACTCAACCTCTCCATCAAGAAGGGCGAGTTCGTGTACCTGACTGGCCATTCCGGCGCGGGCAAATCGAGCTTTTTAAATCTGATCATCAAGCGCGTCAAACCCACGCGCGGCCAGGTCTACGTGGCCGGTGACGCGCTGGCCAAATTTCGCGGCAACCGCATCGCGTACCACCGCCGCCGCATCGGAATGGTCTTTCAGGATCAACAACTGCTGGACAACATCAGCGTCTTCGAGAACATCGCCTTCGCGCTGCGAATCACCGAAGTCCCGCCCAAAGAATGGGAGGAGCGCATCAGTCGCGTGCTGCGGCTGGTGGGCCTCGCCCACAAGAAGCTCGCGTACCCGATCCAGCTTTCACTGGGCGAACGCCAGCGCGTCAGCATCGCCCGCGCGGTCGTGACCAACCCGCCCTTGCTGCTGGCCGACGAACCGACCGGCAACCTCGACCCGGACGTGAGTTGGGAAATCATGGAGTTGCTGAACGAGGTCAACCTGAAAGGCACGACCATCGTGGTCGCCACCCACTCGCGCGAGATCGTCGAACGCATGCGCCGCCGCACCCTGACGCTCCGTAAGGGCAAGCTGGTGCGCGACGACCCGAACGGCGGCTACGCGATATGAGGGCGGGCGCGGCAAGGGCAGTCAGGGGTCAGAGGTCAGCAGTCAGAGGGAAGCCCCAGGACGCGTTTCAGGAGTCTGTAGGCTCTAGCATGGTTCTGGGCGGGGCAAGTCTCGTGTTCGCCCCTACGCAATGCACCGTCCCACACGGTATTTTCTGCAGGCTCGAGAATAGCGTCCTGAGCGGTCTTTCCTGCCTTGCGGCTCGAGGCTTGCGGCCCGCGCCTTTCCCCGAGGTGCGCGCTTAATGCTCTATCACCTGCGCCAGTCGTGGCTGGCCGTGCGCGGCAACCTGACCGCCGCCGTCGCCACGCTGACCACCATGACCTTGACGTTGACGATTCTGGGGCTGGTCGGACTGATCACCTTGAATCTAGAGCGGATCGTCAGCAACCTCGAGCAGGACGTGCAGATTACCGCCTTTCTCGAGCCATCGCGCACGCCCACGGAAGCCAGCGACAAGGCGGCACAGGTGCAACAACAGATCGCGCAGCTGCCGTACCTGGAAAGTGCGGAGTTCGTCAGCAAGGTACAGGCGCTCAGCCAACTGACGCTCGATTACCCGTACTTCGCGTCCGCCACCAAGATCATCGATAACCCGCTCTCCGACCGGGTGGTGATCAAGCTCAAATCGCCGCGCGATGTCAAGGCGCTGGCGGCCAAAGTCGAGGCGATTGCGGGCGTTCAAAAACCCGTCGAATACGGCGCGGGCGTGGTGGACAACGTGCTGAACGCGCTCCAGGCCGTGCGCGCCTTCGGTTACGGGCTGGTCGGATTGCTCTTGCTGAACTCCTTGTTCAACGTCCTGAACACGATCCGCGTCGCCATGTACGCCCGCCGAGACGAGATCAACGTCATGCGATTGATCGGTGCGACGCGAGGTTTCATCCGCGCGCCCTACGTCCTGGAAGGCGTCGGGCTGGGCTTGCTGGCCAGCCTGGCGACGCTGATCGTGCTCTTCCCGACCTACACCATCGGCGCTGGGCGGCTCCAGGACATCGTGCCGTTTTTGCCGCTGATCCGCGAACCCGTCACGGTATTGCAGGTGATCGCCATCGTGACCGTGCTGGGCGTGCTGCTGGGCCTGCTGGGAAGCCTGTGGGCCACCAACCGCTACCTGAGGGAGGTCGAATGAAAAGCAGTCGGGGGTCAGGGGTCAGAGGTCAGAAGTCCGTGTTTGCGTCAGCGCGCGCGGCGATTCTCGGATTGACGGCGTTGACGCTGGTGATCTCGAGCGCGCCCGGCACGTCCGGACAAACCCTCCAGCAGATTCAACAGCAGTTGCGCCAGACGCAACTTCAG
The DNA here is from genome assembly GCA_964244895.1 of uncultured Deinococcales bacterium. Taxonomy (GTDB): domain Bacteria; phylum Deinococcota; class Deinococci; order Deinococcales; family JAAFIG01; genus CAXTKV01. The sequence continues at coordinate 48,396 of CAXTKV010000009.1, read as the reverse complement.
CAGCAGCAACTCCAGCGCCAGCTCGAGGAAAGCCGCAAAGCCCGCGAGCAACAGGCCGCCCGCGCCCGAGAACTCGAGGGGCAGGTGCGCAACCTGAGCGGCCAGGAGGCCAACCTCAACCAGCAGGTGCGCGACCTGTCCGCCCGCCTGACGCGCCTGGAAAAAGAAACCCGCGATGTTCGCGCCTCGCGCGATCAGACGCAAGCCCAGGTGGACGCCGCCCGCGCCGAAATCGTGCGGTTGTCCGCCATCATCGAACAGCAAAAACGCGACGTGCAAACCCTGATGACGCTCGTTGACCGCGAACGATCCAACCGCTACGTTAAATTGCTCGCGCGCGCGGACAACATCTACGACCTGCTGGTCAAATCGCGCGACCTGAACAGCTTCGTCGGGCAGGATTTGCGCGTGATCGACGCGCTCAACACCAACGTCAGCTTGCTGAACACCAAGCAACTTGAGCTTCAGAACGAAGTTCAACGCCTGAACGCCTACCAGCGCCAGCTCGAGCAGAAACAGGCCGAAACCCGCCAGGATCGGGCCGCGTTGAACAACCGCATCTCGGCCCTGCGCCAGACGCGCACCGGGCAGCAAGTCGTGCTGTACCAGGTCTACCAGGTGCAGCAACAGACCGGATCGCAGATCACCGGCATCGTGTCCGGCATCGCGCAACAGCGCGCCAAGGCCAGATCGCTCGAGGCGCAAGGCCAGAGCATCCGCGAGCAGATCGCGCGTGAAGCCAGAAGGCGTGCGGAGGAACGAAGGAAACGGTTGGCCGCGCAGAACGCCGCGAACAACGCGAATAACCCGCCGCCACCGACGCCGCAAGCCTCCACGACAAAATTCGCACGCCTGCCCGATAGCATCGGACGTTTTACATTCCCAATTGCGGGTGGCTCAATTGCTAGCGCATTTAACGGTGACTATATGACCATCCAAGCACCCGCTCCAGGGGCGCAAGTCGTCGCTGTTCAAGAAGGTCAGGTGATCACCGCGCAATTTGTCCAGGCAAATAGCGGCTATACAGTTGTGATTGCGCATACAGAAACCTTATACAGTGTCTATCGCAACCTTCAGGAACCTTCTGTGCGCATTGGTCAGCTTGTTACTTCAGGAACAGTTCTAGGGAACGTCGGTGGAGGATTTTTATTTCCCACCAACGAGCTTTACTTTCAGGTGCTTCGTGTTACCACCGACGGCGATCCTGTTCCCGTAAATCCAGCTCCGTTCTTCTGATCTCGAGAACACCGTCCCGGACGCGAGTTTTTGCACCTCGAGAAGTGCGTGCTGGACGGTGTTTCGCCTTTCGGCCTCTCACGAGGAAAACGAGAAAGAGCGCATTCTCGGGTTCTCGCCGCAAAAAGAGGTCAGCGTTTGACGGCCAGAAGCTCGCGGGCGTGCTCCACGGCGGCCCTGGAATCCGATCCGGACAGCATTCTCGCCAATTCCAGCACGCGTTCCTCGCCGTCCAGCTTTTCCAGCAGAACCCGAGTCCGGTTGGCGGATTCGACTTTGCGCACGCGGTAGTGGTGATCCGCGCGGGCCGCGATCTGCGCCAGGTGCGTCACGACCATGACCTGATGCCCGGACGCGATCCGCTCCAACTGATCGGCCACCGCGACCGCCGCCTGCCCGCCGATGCCCGCGTCCACCTCGTCGAAGATGATGGTGGGCGTGGATGCGCCCAGCACGCTGGAAATGGCCAGCATGACGCGGCTTAACTCGCCGCCGGACGCGATCTTGTCGAGCGCGCCCAGGTCCTCGCCGGGGTTGGCGCTGAACCGAATCTCCACGTCTTCCGCGCCGGACGCGTTGATGCTGACAGATCTGAGCGCGAATTCCAATCGCGCTTTGGGCATCCCGAGGGATTTGACGATCATCTCGAGCTTCGGCGCGAGCTTGTCCGCCGTCTTGCGCCGCGCGTCCGTGAGCTTCGTCGCCCACGCCTGTAGTTCCGCGCGCAACGGTGCCAGTTGGCGCTCGAGGTCGGTCGCGTCCTCGGAGGCGCGCTCTAAAGTGTTCAGTTCGACGCGCAGCTCATCGGCGTAATTGAGCACTTCCGGCAGGCTCGCGCCGTATTTCAGTTTGAGCTTGTCCAGGGCCGCCAAGCGCCCCTCGACCCGATCCAGCGCGCCCGGTTCGCCGCTGACGCGTTCGATCAGATCTCTGGCTTCTCCGGTCACGGCTTGCGCGACGTTGAGGGCTTCGCGCAGGTCGTGCGCCAGGCTGGTGGCGTCCGGGTCGAACCGCGCGGCCTTCTCGAGCGCGCGCACGGCGTCCGCCATCAACCCGACCGCGTTGACATCGGCTTCTTCCAGGGCTTGCACGGCGTTTCCGGCGTGTTCGGCGATGTTTTCCACGTTTGCTAAGCGGTCGCGCTCGAGTTTTAAGGGGCTTTCCTCGTCGGATTTCGGGTCGGTGGATTCAATTTCTCGGAGCTGGTAGGCCAGCAAATCCACGCGTCTGGCGCGCTCGCGTTCGCCCTCACGGAGCGCCTCGAGCCGTGCGTTGGCCTCGTGAAACGCCCTGAAGCTTTCCTGAACCCGCCCGAGCGCTTCCCTGCCCTTGGCCTCGAGCCCCGCGTCCAGCAGTTCGCGGTGGTATTTCGGGTCCAGCAGCGCCTGCGCCGCGTGCTGCCAGTGAACCGTCACCAGGGCTGAAGTGCGTTCGCCCAACTCGCGCACGTTGACGACCTCGCCGTCCACGCGGGCGGTGCTGCGGCCTTCCTTAGAGACGCGCCGCGAAACGACCGAATCCTGCCAGAAGCCCGTCACCAACAACGAATCCTCGCCGGAACGCACCAGTTCCGCGTCCGCCCGCGCGCCCGTCAGCAACCAGATGGCGTCCACGATGATGCTCTTGCCCGCGCCCGTCTCGCCGGTGAAGACGTTCAGTCCCGAGCCGAGCGTGACCTCGAGCCGGTCGATGATGGCGAGGTTCTGAATTTCCAGCCGATCCACGCTTCAAGTATAGCGGTCAATCTTCGATCCGTGACCGGGCCGAAGCACCGAATCCGAAGCTCGAGATTCGAGAGCACCGTCCCGCACGCGCCCAGAAAAATGCGTGTGGGACGGTGCTCTTGTATGGCTCGAGTTCAAGATTTCCTCCGCTCGCGCCACTCTCGTTCCAGGATCGAATACGCGTTGTGATCCACGAAGTGGTCGTACAACCATTCCGCATCGCGCGTCACGCCCTCGAACTGAAAGCCGACGCGCCGCAGCACCGCGTTCGATGGCGCATTTCCGGTGGCTGCCGCCGAACCGACGCAGTTCAGGCCGAGTCCCGTGAAACAGTGCTCGAGTACCGCTTCGCACGCTCGGGTCATCAGGCCGCGCCCCGTGAACTCCTGGCCGAGCCAGTACCCGAGGTACGTACGTCGGTGGTTCCAATTGATGTAGTGCAGGCCGATCACGCCCGCGAGCCGTCCATCCTGCCAGATGCCCGCGTCGAAACCTCCGCCCTGCGCGAATTTCTCGAGGCTCGAGCGGATGAATTGACCAGAATCGTCCACGGTTCTCGTGTCGTCCACCCACGGCAGCCAGCGCCGCAGATGCTCGCGGTTCGCGTCCACCAACGCGAACACGTCCGCCGCGTGCCGAAGCTCGAGCAAGCTCAGTTTCGCGCCGTCTGTCAGGTTTTTGCTGAACATGCCTCGAGTTTATGTGCTTCTCGAGAAGACCGCCCAGGACGTGATTGCTTGATCTGAGGAAAACGCGTGCAGGACGGTGCTCTTTATCGCACTTCCTCGAGCAAGGCGGTCGCCACAGCGTGCGCGTGCGTGTGGGACAGGGACAGGTGCGCGATCCAGGATTCTTTTTGCATCACGGCTTGAATTTGCGGTGCGAAGCGCAACTGCGGGCGGCGTCCCCAGTCGTCACCGTCGCGTTCGACCCAGACATCCTGCCAGGAAAAGGGTTCCGGCCAGCACTTCTGAAAGGCTTCCTTGGCGGCGAATCGGGCGGCCAGGTGCGGCAACGGGTCGGCTTTTCCCAGGCAGTAATCGCGTTCGGGTGCGGTGAAGATGCGGTGCAGGAACTTCTCGTCCTCGCGTTGCCAGACGCCACGGATGCGATCCAACTCGATGATGTCCACGCCGATGGCGACGATCACGATGCGCGCTTTCGAGCCGTTAATCCCGTGCGGGAAATCATTGTTGCGCCCTCGTGACCAACCCGTGCGCGCCCTCGAGCACTATCGCCCAGGATTCCGGCAAGGGAATGAAGCGGATGTCCCCGGCCTGCAACTCGGCTTCCAGGTTGCCGCTGACGGCTTTCATTCGAGCTGACAGGATGATCGAGACCTCATCCTCGTCGTGCCGGGAGACGCCTTCGAGGGACGGGCGCGTTCCGGCCTTGAACTCGAGGATTCCACTGATGGTCAGGCCGTGCGGCAGGGCGAATTCGGTTCTGGTGGGCAGGTGATCGGGTCGAACGAGGCTCACGCGAGAATCATACGTTCCCGGCAACAGCAACCGCCTGAAAGGTTGGCTTCGCGTCGCACGCGCCGCGCCATCGGCTTTTACCGTGAGACCGCTGTGATCGCGAGATTTGCCTTACGAAAAAATTCCATGCTGAACGATGGTTCTCGCGGGACTCGGTGAATGAGGTGAGGCTGCCAGCGCTGCCGCATCGCGAGTCCAATCGTCAGGGTTTCGTAAGACACCACATGACACATTATTAACTAATGTTCGTAGAGACGTGGGACACCTCTCAATTTGATCGCCTGGAGGCATCACATGCGTAGGCTGCTGGCTTTTTCCCTTCTCACCGTCGCGCTGGCCTCGTGCTCCGCGCTTGAGGGAACCATCCCGAACCCCAGCCAGACGCCCAGGTACGCGCTGACGGTCAACCTTCACGTAGGCGATACGCCTCGAGCGCTCGAGGCGCGATACGGCGGTCGCGTCGAGGTCTGGCGAGCCGAGGATGGCTTCGCGATCCTCGGGGTCAATCAAGTGCCCTCCAACGATCCCGCCGTGCGCGGTGCGGACGAGAACGTCCAGTCAGTCTCCCTGCCGGAACCCAGTGCCGCGAACCTCAGATCGGAGACCGTTCAGACCGGCGGCTGGACGGCCTGGAGCGGTGGCTGGACGGCCTGGAGTGGCGGTTGGACGGCCTGGAGCGGTGGTACGGGCAGCTCGCTCAGCCCGACCGAGAACAAATCGACCTGGGCCAAGATTGGCCTGTCGGCGGCACAAGCCCGAGCCAAGAACCTCGGCGGCGGCGTCAGAATCGCGGTGATCGACACCGGCATCGATCTCGCGCACCCGGCCTTCACGAACAGACTCGTCTCGAGCGCCGACATGTACGACTTCGTCAACAACGATGCCATCCCGCAAGAGGTCGAGGGATCCGGCAACTACATCGCCTATGGACACGGCACGGGCGTGGCGGGCGTGATCGCTCAGATCGCGCCGAACGCCAAGATCATGCCCCTGCGCGCCCTCAGCCGGGACGGTTCCGGATCGGAGACCGCCGTGGCGAACGCGATCAACTGGGCGATCAACCACAATGCCCAGATCATCCAGCTCTCGCTCGGCTCGCCGACCGATTCTGCAGCGCTCGGATCGATGGTCGGAGCGGCGGTCAGAAAAGGCATTTACGTCGTCGCTTCGGCGGGCAACGCCAACAGCGCTTCCGCCACCTTTCCCGCCTATTACGCCTCCGGGCTATTCAACCTTGTGTACAACTGCCTGTGCAACCAATTCGTCGTCAGTGTCGCCAGCGTCACGTCAGGTGATAAGAAGTCACCCTTTTCGAACTACGGCTCTGGTGTCAGCGTGAGCGCTCCGGGCGAATACGTCTATTCGCCCTACCCGAGCGATCGGGTCGGGTACTGGAGCGGCACGTCGTTCGCTGCGCCGATGGCCTCGGGGGCGATCGCACTCGCCATGGGACAGCAAGCGACTTCTCTGTGGTCGCAGGGTCAAATGGCCGCTAACGTCACGAACAGTGGGGACGTGATCAGTTTGGTCGACCCCCTGTACGGGATTTACCTCGGGGCTGGTCGTCTCAATATCAATAAATTCCTTCAGAGAATGGGGTTGTGATGCGTTCAGTCACTCGTGAATCCGCCGCGTTCGGCGTGTAGGGTGCCGAGGAACCCGGGCGTCCGGGAGCCTACTGAAACGCTTTGAAGCAGTGCTGGTGATGGACTCTCGAAAAGCCGCAGCGGGCGTTCGTTCGCACGCGTTCACCGCAGGCTGATCGCGCCTTTACCAGGCGGGCGAATATCACCTGGATTTGAGTTTGAAGGTCAATGGTGAACGCGCGGTGCGGATGGGCCACGGCCTGTCGACTATCGCAGAACACCACTTGAGGGGTGCGTGCGGCCTGATGCGGTCGAAGGTGAAAGGAGCATCGTTGAACCAGCTGGAGCGTTCCGGCTCGAGATCGGTCTGAGCAACCTTCGAAGCCTCGAGGTGGAACTCGAGACAGCGCGTTTAACCATCAGAGACCTCCGGATCGGAGCGTAAAAGGTTGTTCGGAGGCGCTCTTTGGGATGATTGCGTCATCCCAAAGAGTGCGCGGTTTACCAGGTTGTCCATGCTTCGTGCGCAACTTGGGATTCACGTTTCTTTCACGATCCAACCCGTAAGCTCAACTGGTGAACCGTCTCCTGGCTGGAATCCTCGCTGTGGTCGCGCTGGTCGCGTGCGCCCCCGTTTTCGCGCTCTTCGACACGCCCTCCGAGGATTTCGCGGAACCACAACAGCAAACAGAGCAGCAGCCCGAGCAACCGCAGTACACCGACATCGCGCTCGCGCCGCCCGCTAACTTATTAGCCGCCGGGGACATCGCAGATTGCGATTCGAGCGGTGACGAGGCCACCGCCAAATTGCTCGAGGTGCTGATCAAACAAAACAAGGACGCGATCATCGCGCCGCTCGGGGACAACGTTTACCCGTCGGGTTCCTTGAAGCGTTACCGGGATTGCTACGAACCGAGCTGGGGGCAGTTTCTGAACCGCACGAAAAGCGCCCAGGGCAACCACGATTTCTCGGGTGGTACGGGCGAGGATTACTACGCGTACTTCGGCAAGGCAGCGGGGCCGCCCGGCAAGGGCTATTACAGTTACGCGCTGGGCGAATGGCACGTGGTGGTGATCAACTCGAATTGCTGGGCGGTCGGTGGGTGCGGTGCGGGATCGCCGCAACTCGAGTGGTTGAAACAGGATCTGAAAGCCAACCCGACCAAATGCACGCTGGCGTACTGGCATCACCCCAGGTTCTCGAGCGGCCCGCACGGCAACGCTGAGGAAATGCGAGCCGTCTGGAACGCGCTCGATGACGCCGGGGCGGATCTGGTGCTTTCGGGCCACGATCACGATTACGAACGCTTCGCGCCGTTGGGCAAGGACGGCCAGCCCGACGCGTCCGGCATGCGCCAGTTCGTGGTCGGCACGGGCGGCAAGAGCCATTACCCGGCGCTGTTCGTCAAGCCCGGATCGCAGGTCAGGAACTCGAGCGCCTTCGGCGTGCTGAACCTGAGCTTGAGCGCCGACGGATTCGCCTGGCGCTTCGTGGGCGTCGCGGGCTCGAGCCTCAAGGATTCTGGTTCCGCCAAGTGCCGTTGAAGATCGACCCAGCCGAAGCACAGCCGCTCACTAAGAACCGCGAAATGAGCCGGACGCGACGCGTTCGTGCCTCGAGCTGAAAGCAGTAAAAACACCGTCCAGGACGGAGTTCTTTGGTGCGCACGGCGAAGCGTGTCCCGTTGTGCGAGCCAACGGTTTACCAAACGCCATTAAGCTGATCTGAAGAATTTTCGCTTCAAATGGACTTGTGAGAGACGCGAAGGGCTGGCAACTCGAGATGGTGTTTAGCGACCAGGGGGTCGTGCCGAAATTCGGGTTTTTTGGACGCCGATACACGCGCGCGTTCAACAAGCACTTCTACCGCGATGCCGCGAATTTCTCGCGCACGCTGATGTACAGCCTGCCGATGCCTCGCGCCGATCTGGAACACTGGGGCGTGCAGGGCGCGGCCCTGATGGAACTCGAATTTCTGGCGATGCTGATGCGCCCGGAAATGAGCATGTTCGAGCGCCGGTTCCGCCGACTGGTCGGGCGCGCGCGCAGCCTCTCCAAACCGATGCGCGAATCGATGGTCAAGCACCTCTTGAAGCACGGCGTCCGCGCCGAAGAAATGCAGGTCGAGTGGGGCAACCGACCGCAGTTCGACCGTCCTGAACTGCGTCAGGTCTTGTGTCGCCTGGATGTGCTGCGCCCGCTGACGCCCGAATTGCGTCAGGCGGTGATGGAAGTCGCCCGTTCCAGCGCGACCATCAGCGCGGAGTTGACCTGGTCGCCGTACACGACCTTCGATCTCGAGGAAATCCGGGCTGAACGCTCGAGTTTGCGGTTCACGGTGTCCGCACAGACGGCCCTGACCTGAGGATTCGATGGTTCCATTCCGCCGCTTCGTGGTGGCGGATTTGCCTTGCGGACAAAACTTCGTCCGGCACGAATCCAATCGTTTTCCTCGTGCTGTTCCAAAAGCGTGAACTATTACCGGACAGGTTCATCTCGGCTGCGTATCGTTTGTGGCGTGAAAGACGCTCCCGCGTGGCAACTTGAACTCATTTTTACCGAGATGACCGTCCGTAAGTTCGGATTCTTTGGTCGTCTGTACAACCACCGTTTTCAAACGCACCTGTACCGCAACGCCGCGACCGCCTCGCGCACGCTGGTTTACAGCCTTCCCTTGACGCGAGACGGCCTCAAGAATTGGGGCATGAGCGGCATGCCGGTGCTGGAACTGGACGTGCTCGGGATGCTGATGCGTCCCGAATTGCGTCGTTTCGAGACGGAACTGCGCGCGTTGGTGCGCCGCGCCCGCTCGCGCTCCAAACCCGCCATCCGCGCGGTTCTCGAAGCGCTGGCCGTCTACGGCATCAAGCGCGAGGACATCACGATCGACTGGAACGGCGAACCGCATCCGGAAATCGTCGACGCTCGCCGAGTCGCCTGCCAGATCAACGTGCTGCGCTCCTTACCGCTCGGTGCGCTTCAGGCGGCGCTAGAGGCCGCCGAGAAAACCGTTCAGGACACGTGCGAGCTCTCCTGGTCGACGCTTTCCGTGTTTGATCTCGAAACCTTGCGCACCGAGCGCTTGATGCACCTGCCGACTTCGACCTCCGAATCCGGCGGGTATTACGCGCGAACCGCCTGAACCCCTGAAAAGAACACCGTCCTGGACGCGCGTTTAAAGTGCGTCCAGGACGGTGTTCCGATATTTCCCCGCAGATTTCTCGAGCCGACTGAAAGCGGCGCTCGTACCCCTCGAGATACCAGCATTGCGCTTCGCTTGACGCCCCGGACGCCAACCGTTAGCGTCCCAGGGTGCAACTGATCGGGCAATGGCGCGTCCACCACCTCGAGACTTGCCCATCCACCATGGATCTGGCCCGCGACCTGGCGCGGGCGGGTGCTGAACGGCTCGAGACCGTCTGGGCCGACCAGCAGACGGCGGGCCGGGGACGGCGGGGTCGAAGCTGGCAGAGCCCGTCCGGGGCGGGGCTGTACTTCACGACCATCCTGGATTCCGGTCTTCAGATCGCCCAGTTGGGCATTTTGCCGCTGGCGGTCGGGGTCGCGCTGGTCGAAGCGATCCGGCTCGAGGTCGGGCTGCAAGCGCGACTGAAATGGCCGAACGATGTGCAAGCCCCAGACGGTCAAAAAATCGCGGGCATCCTGATCGAACGCGACGCTCAGTCAGGGAAATTGTTAATCGGTATCGGCGTCAACCTGATCGCCACGGAACGTCCCGGCGTGAGGGCTGCCGCGCTCGAGTCGTTCGGAAGCGTGCGCCCGGAACGCCTTCTGGAGCGCATCCTGAGGAGTATTGACGCCCAGCTTCAGCCTCTGGAACGCCAGGATTTCGCGTCGGTGCTGGATGCTTGGCGCGCCCACGCTGAAACCATCGGGCGCGAAGTTCGGGTGCTGCACGCGGACGGCTCGAGCCTGGCGGGTCTGGCTGAAGGGGTTGACGCCACGGGTGCGCTGCTCGTGCGCGTCAATCACCGCCTGGAGCGCATCACGAGCGGCGAGATCAGCCTCAGGCACGCAGATTGAGCGTCCTGAACGCGTTTTGGCGTCCAAAAAAGACCGTCAAGGACGGTATTCCCGGCTCGCCTCGAGATCGCGCAGGTAAAAACGGAAATCTGTTTGCGTCAACTCGAGCATCCCCGCCGTGACGGGCTGCCGGAAGCGTTTCGCGCCCGCTGAACCCGGATTGATCGCGGTCGCGCGCCCGATCCGATCCATTCTGGGCTGGTGCGTGTGGCCGTAAATCACGAAATCTGCCTCTGGGAACGTTCCCACGAGCGCCCCGACCCGATCCCTGGGATTCGTTAAATGGCCGTGTTCGATGCCGAAATTCCAGCCCAGGAACGCCAACTCGAGCCTCGCGGGGTACTCGCGGCCATCCACGTTGCCGCCGACCGCGTGAACTGGCGCGATGGTTTCCAGAATCCAGATGACCTCCTCGTCCCCCACGTCGCCCGCGTGCAGGATCGCGTCTGCGCCCTCCAGTAACGCCATCAATTCCGGCCTGACCAGCCCGTGCGTATCCGAAATCACTCCGAGCCTGAGATTCCCCACGTCCACCCCGCGCTCGAGAACACCGTCTGGTACGCGTTCCTAGAGTTGCGTACCAGACGGTGTTTCCCCTGACCTCTGACCGCCCCGCGCTACCCGCGAAGGAACCCGCCCAAGTCTTCCTCGTCCAGCACGGGCAAATCGCTCAGCCCGGTCAGTCCGAATTCGATCAGGAAGCGCTCCGTCGTGCCGTACAGCATCGGGCGGCCCGCATCGTCTCTGCGCCCCACGACCTTGACCAGTTCTCGCTCCTGGAGGGTTTCCAGGGTGCTTCCGGCGCTCGCACCGCGCATCAGTTCGATCTCGCCGCGCGTGACCGGCTGGCGGTACGCGACGATGGCCAAAGTCTCGAGCGAGGCCGGTGAGAGTCCCGGCATGGCCGGCGGAGCCATCAACGGCTCGAGCCTCGCGACGACGCTCTGCGCGACGATCAGGCGAAAGCCGCCCGCGACCGCCTCGATGTCGAAACCCAGGTTGGCGTCCTTGAAACGCCTTCGCAGCACCTCGATCAGCCTGTGCGCGGTCTCTGTGGGCACGCCCAGCAAGTTTGATATGTCTTTGGGTTTAATCGGTTGTCCCGCCGCCAACAATGCCCCGGAGAGCGTCTCGAGCAGCGGGTCTTCAGCGGAAATTGGCCTGGATTGCGCGAGGGACGCCTCGAGCGCGGCTGAGTCCATCACCTCGGGTGTATCTGAGTCCGTCACCCCGAGCGTGTCTGAGTCCGTCACCTCGAGCGTGTCTGAGTCCGTCACCTCGAGCGTGTCTGAGTCTTCATGAAGAACCGTTTTGGTCGTTCCCGACGAGCCGCGCGCAGCCCGTGTGATTTTTTTGGACTTGACTTGATCCACCGAGCCTATACTAATCCTCATGGCGACCTATACCTACAAGGTTCGAGATCAGGGCGGCAAGCTGATCCTCTCGACGATGGAAGCAGAATCGATGAAAATCGTGCGCGAGACGCTGCGCGAGAAGAACTTCTTCATCCTCTCGATCGAGGAACCCAAGAGGGGCCTGAACGCCGAAATCAAGATTCCGGGCCTCGGTAGCGCGCTGCCGGGATTGAAGATGGTCGCGGTTTTCTCCAGACAGCTCGCCACGATGATCAACTCCGGTCTGCCGCTGGTGCAGTCGCTCGCCATCATGCAGCGCCAAGTCGAACACCCCGGATTCCAGAAAATCCTCAAGGAAATTCGCACGGATGTCGAAGGCGGCCTGCCGTTCTCTGATGCCATCGCCAAGCACCCGAAGGTCTTCAACCGCCTGTACCTGAACCTGGTGCGCGCCGGTGAAGTCTCGGGCACGCTGGACACGGTGCTGGACCGCATCGCGCAATTCCAGGAAAAGGAACTCGAGCTGCGCGGCAAGATCAAAAGCGCCATGACCTACCCGGTGATCGTGCTGGTCTTCGCGCTCGGCGTGACGTACTTCCTGTTGACGACCATCGTGCCGCAGTTCGCCACGATCCTGACGCAGCTCGGTGCGGATTTGCCGTTCATCACGCGCGCGCTGATCGCGGTCTCGAACTTCCTGCAGACGATGGGTTGGGTGCTGGGCGTGATTGCGATTGCCGCGTATTTTGCCTTCCAGCAGTACTACAAGACCAACCAGGGGCGGCACGTGATCGACGCGGTCAAGCTCAAGATTCCGGTCTTCGGCAACCTCTTGAAAAAATCTGCGCTCTCATCGTTCAGCCGCACCTTTTCGCTGCTGCTGGCGAGCGGTGTGAACATCATCGAAACCCTCGAGATCACCAAGGGCGCGGCGGGCAACGCGATCATCGAGGATGCCCTGACCAACGCCAAGAACGCCGTCCAGCAGGGCGAGCAGATCTCGCAGCCGCTGATGGCCGCATCCAGCATCTTCCCGCCGATGGTGACCTCCATGATCTCGATCGGCGAGGAAACCGGCGCGCTCGACTCGATGCTCGCCAAGGTCGCGGATTATTACGAGCGAGAGGTCGACGAAGCCGTCGATCAGCTCACCGCCGCCCTCGAGCCGATCATGATCGTGTTCCTGGGCGCGATCGTCGGATTGATCGTGGCCGGCATGTTCCTGCCGATGTTCGCGATCATCGGTAAGCTCTCCGGCTGAACGCGTCCGGATTCAAATTCCTCGCCTCGAGTTCCGGCTCGAGGCGAGCTTCTTTTGGTGGTCGCGCGCCAGGAACACCGTCCAGGACACGAGAAGGGTCAGGCGTCCAGGACGGTGCCCTCGAGGCTCGAAGGCCGAACCAGTCAGCCTCAGGGCAGCATCAGGTTGCGCTGGACAATGGAAATGCAAGGAATCAACTCGAACGGGAGGCCAAACATGACCGATGACCAGCACGACTTTCAGCAGTTCATGACGCGCCGCGAAGCCGCCGCCAGGGCCTACATCAACGGTGATGCTGGGCCGCTCGTGCGCATCTCGGCAGCGACCTCGCCCGCCAGTTTTTTCGCCCCGATGGGCGGTCACGTCGAGGGCGCCGAACAGGTGTCCTCGAGATACGAGCGCGACGCCGCCATTTTCGCGCCTGGCGCGGGTGAGGGCCACTTCGAGATCGCGCAGATGGACTCGAGCGGCGACCTGGGCTACTGGGTCGGCTTCCAGCGCGCCACGGCCAGCGTGGGTGAGCAAGCCGCGCCGTTCAACCTGCGCGTGACCGAAATCTTCCGTCGGGAAGCTGGCGACTGGAAGCTGATTCACCGCCACGCCGATTCGCTGATCTCCGAACCCGAACAAAAATGATTGGACGAGCCGCACCATCCGTATCTGTCTCGGGTCGTAACTGTCTTGGGCGGCGAGGAAGGTTGCGATGACTGCGCTTACTTGGGTGGTGCGCGACGGCGTGACCTGGAGGTGACCTGACTATGGCGGCTGCAAGCACGATTTTGTACGCGATCACCCTGATGTTGCTTTTAGCGCTGCACCTGACGAATCGCGAATACAACCTGGTGCGCAACGCCGTCAGCGACTACGGCGTCGGGACGAGCGCCGGGCTCTTCCGAATCTACGTCGTGGTTGGAAGCCTCGGCGCGCTCTCGCTGGCTTGGTTGTTCTATGCGTCGCCGGAACCCAGATTCCCGAGCGCGATCGCGCTCTACCTGGTGTTGATGGTCGTGTCGCGCATCGGGGTTGCAGCGCTGCCGACGGACTTGGAGGGCGCGAAGCGAACACCGACCGGCATTGCGCACTACGTCTTCGCGATCGCCAATTTCACGCTCGTCTATTTGGTGATTGACAAGGCGACAGATTTTTTGGTGCAAGATTCGCACCTCGCGTCCCTCCATCCGATCTGGCCGACACTCAAGTGGATCGTCGCGGCTGCCCTGGCGGGGATCGTCTTGACGATGTTCAGACCGTTGAGGAGCATTTTCGGGTTTGTGGAACGCGTGTTCATCTTTACGTACACGATCTGGTTTCTGCTGGTCGCCATCTGGTTTTTATCCCGTTGAGCGGTCAATGCAGAACTCGGTGGTTTGGTTCGGCTGAACTCGTAGTTGGTTCTACCGAACGCCGTTGTCCAAAAGCCAGGGCTCGAGGCGCTGCTCTTTGGATGAACAATCCGAGAACGCCGTTCACAATGCATTCTTTAGGCGGCGTCCGGGACGGTGCTCTTCGTTTTTGAGCACGTGGGGTTCGACGTGGATCACATCAACGCGTGTTCTTGAAGGGTCGCGATCCGACACGAATGCGAAAAACCTGATCGGGTATCGCCTCGAGCCTCGGGTCATTCCTGATCCACCAGTCACTCGAGCGTAACCGAGAACACCCTCTTGCTCACACGACAGCACCTGACGGGCCATCGCGCTCCAGCACACAAATTAAATATGCGTGCTGGATGGTGTTCTCGAAGCTTATTGGCTCAGTTTGCCAGATACCACGGCACGTTCACCACGACGATCCGACGATTTCCTCGAAACAGCAACAGCGCCTTGAGGGTCGTGGCGCGCTGGTTGTGCAGCAGGTAGTGGTACCAGCGCGCCTCGACCAGTTCCGGGATGATCACCGCGATCTGCCGGTCGGGGTTCTCGAGCTCGAGCCGTTCGATCCCCTCGAGGAACGGCTGAAAGAAGCGCCGGTACGGACTGGGCGCGGCGATCAGCTCGGGCGGGGCTCGACCTGCGCTGGTCGCGGGTGCCGCCACCAGCCACAACCAATCTCGCTCGAGATCGCTTTCCAGATCGCTGGATCTGACGTGAATCGCTTTGACGTCCGGCGAAAGTTTCATGGCGAAACGCAGGGCTTTTCGGGCGATGGTGTCCCAACCCTTGACGGGCACGACCACGATCGGGGCTTGCAGCTCGGTCAGGTCGAGCGGCAGCGTGCAAGCCGTTTCGCGGGTGACGCTGCGGTAGTGGCGTTTGGCTCCGGCGAAGACGCGCAGCAGGGCCGGGATCATCAGCACCGTCACCCACGCGCCCTCGGTGAATTTTGAAGCGATCAGCACGATCAGCGTCGCGCCGGTCGTGATCGCGCCCAGGCCATTGACCAGCATCGGTACTCGCGTGCCGCGCCCGCCGATCTTGCGCCAGTGCGCCACCATGCCCGCCTGGGACATGGTGAAGGCCAGGAACGCACCGATGGCGAACAACGGAATGAAGCGGTCGGTCACGCCACCGAACGCGACCAGCAGAATCCCCGCGAGTACGGACAGCACGACGATTCCGGCGGTGAATACGAGGCGTCGGCCACGCGCGGAGAAGGCGTGAGGCAGGTAGTCATCGAGCGCGATCGCGCGACAGAGCCTTGGAAAATCCGCGAAGCTGGTGTTGGCCGACAGGGAAAGTACCGCCAGCACGGCGGCGATCGTCAGGTAATAAAAAACGCCCCGCCCCGTCACCGCCGCCACCAGCACCGCGAACAGGCATCCGACGAACAGCACCGTGGGCATCATGAAGGCCGCGCCGGATTCTCGGACGCCGCGCAGGTTCACCAGTGCGATCGCGACCAGAATTACCAGGCACAGCACCAGCCGTCCCGGCAGCAATGCTGGAACCGCAGAGACCAGTGCGCCGACACCAGCCGAGATGCCCACCGCGACGTTCAGAATGTAATCGATCACCAGCGCCGCAGCTGCGATCAATCCGGGTCGTTCACCCAGGTTTTCCTTGGCGACCGTGTACGATCCGCCGCCGTTCGGGTAGGCGGCGATGGTCTGACGGTACGAGAGGTAAACGATCAACAAAATCGCCACCACCAGCGCCGTGATCGGTTCGATGACGTTCAGCCCGAGCGCCCTGAGCGGTAACAGCACCGTCAGCGCCGTCTCCGGGCCGTAAGCGGCGCTCGAGAGCGCGTCCAATCCCAGGACGGGCACGCCCATCAACGGGCCGATGCGTTGCTCGCCTTCCTCCTTGTTGGCCAGCCTTCGCCCCAGCAAGCGATCCGCGAGTGACATCGTTCCCCTAGAGAAAGGCGGGATACGGTGATCCGTACCCCGCCTCGGTTTATTTCAGGGCATCGAGCGCCAGGTTCAACTCGAGCACATTCACCCGAGGCATGCCGAGCGCACCGACCAGGGGTTGCTGCGTGTTCGCCTGCACGAGTTCGCGCACCTTTTGCGGGTCGAGTCCTCGAGCTTTCGCGATGCGGTTGACCTGAAGCTCGGCACCCGCCGGGCTGATGTGCGGATCCACGCCCGCGCCCGACGCGGCGATCAGATCGACCGGAATCAGATCGGGCGTGACACCTTCTCTGGCCGCGATCGCTTTCGAATCGCCTTCGGCCCGCTCGCGCAGTGCGGGGTTCGACGAACCGTAGTTCGAGCCCGACATCGAAGTCGGATTGTTGCCGGTACCCGCCGCCGAAGGGCGCCCAATGAAGTACTTGGCGGATGCGAAATTCTGTCCGATCAGGCTCGAGCCGACGACCTGACCGTTCTTCTCGATCAGCGATCCGTTGGCCGGGCCGGGAAACAGCGCCCCGCCAATCAGGGTGATGACGACCGGGTACAGCAGCCCCCAGAGGACAAACGATGCAACCCCGAAGATGATCCAGGTCAGGGGGGTGCCACCGCTCGAGTCCAGATTTTCGAGCGTGACGGTGGTTGGGTCGATGGTCTTGGCGATCATATGAATCCCTTCAGGTCAGCCGCAGCGCGGCCAGCACGAGATCGATCAGTTTGATACCGATAAACGGCAGGATCACTCCGCCCAGGCCGTAGACCAGCAAGTTGTTGGCCAGGATCGTGTTGGCGCTCGATGGGCGGTACTTGACGCCGCGCAGCGCCACGGGAATGAGCGCAGGGATGATGATCGCGTTGAAGATCACCGCGCTCAGGATTGCGCTCTGCGGGCTGGCGAGCCCCATGACGTTCAGGGCGTTCAGCGCCGGAATGGTTCCCGCGAACATCGCGGGCAGGATCGCGAAGTATTTGGCCACGTCATTGGCGATGCTGAAGGTGGTCAGTGCGCCGCGCGTGATCAAGAGTTGCTTGCCGATCTCGACGACCTCCAGGAGCTTGGTCGGGTCGGAGTCCAGATCGACCATGTTGCCCGCTTCCTTGGCGGCCTGCGTGCCGGAGTTCATGGCCAGTCCCACGTCCGCCTGCGCGAGGGCCGGGGCGTCGTTCGTGCCGTCGCCCATCATGGCGACCAGCTTGCCCTTGGCCTGCTCTTCCTTGATCATGCGCATTTTGTCTTCGGGGGTGGCTTCGGCCAGGAAGTCGTCCACTCCGGCCTCGTCGGCGATGGCCTTGGCAGTCAGTGGGTTGTCGCCAGTGATCATGACGGTTTTCAAACCCATTTTGCGAAGCTGCGCGAAGCGCTCCTTGATGCCCGTCTTGACGATGTCGGAAAGCGCCACCACGCCCAACGCTTCGCCGTCCTCTGCCACGATCAATGGCGTGCCGCCACCGCGCGCGATGCGTTCGACCGCCGCCTCGAGTTCCGGTGGGACGGGGTGGTAGGACTCCTTGACCATGCGCATCATCCGGTCGGGCGCGCCCTTGCGGATCTGCTTGCCATCCGGCGCGTTGACGCCGCTCATGCGGGTCTGCGCAGTGAACTCGATGAATTCGGATTTCTCGCGGAATCCGGCGTCCACCTTCGAGCCCCTGATCTGCGCCAGTTCCACGATGCTCTTGCCCTCCGGCGTGCCGTCCGCCAGAGATGCCAGGTGCGCGGCGTGCGCCAGGCGCTCTTCGGTCACGCCGGGAACCGGCACGAAAGCGGTTGCCTGTCGGTTGCCCAGCGTGATCGTGCCCGTCTTGTCCAGCAGCAGCGTGTCGATGTCGCCCGCGACTTCTACGGCACGCCCGGACTTGGCGATGATGTTTGCCCGCAATGCGCGATCCATGCCCGCGATGCCGATGGCGGGCAGCAACCCGCCGATGGTCGTCGGGATCAGGCAGACCAGCAGGGCCACCAGCGTCGTGACGCTGACCGTCGTGCCGACGAACGCGGCGAAGGGCAAAAGGGTCGCGGTCACGACCAGGAAAATCAGGGTGAATCCGGCCAGGAGGATGCTGAGCGCGATCTCGTTCGGGGTTTTCTGGCGGCTCGCCCCCTCGATCAGCGCGATCATGCGATCCAGGAAGCTCTCGCCAGGTAGGGTACTGACGCGCACGACGATTTCGTCGGACAGGACTTTCGTGCCGCCCGTGACGCTCGAGAAGTCACCGCCGGATTCGCGCAGGACGGGCGCGGATTCACCCGTGATGGCAGATTCATCCACCATCGCCAGCCCCTCTACGATCTCGCCGTCGGCGGGAATGATCTCGCCAGCGCTGACGCGCACGCGGTCGTCCTTGGTGAGCATCGTGCTCGAGACGGTCTCCTCGCGTTCGCCGACGATGCGTCTGGATGGCGTGTCGGCGCGCGCGGCTCGCAGGGACGAGGCTTGCGCTTTGCCGCGCGCCTCCGCGACGGCCTCAGCGAAGGTGGCAAACAAGACCGTCAGGAACAGCAGGACGGTGATGGCCAGTTCGTAACCGAAGGACTTGCCCGCGAGGGCATTGGCAACCGTGAAGTACAGCGTGATGACCGTGCCGACCTCGACCACGAACATCACGGGGTTCTTGGCGATGTATAGGGGATTCAGTTTGCGGAAGGCTTCCGCCAGGCTCGAGCCGATCTGATCTGGCGCGATCAGCGGCGCGGCGCGGCGGCTGGTGCTTTTGGAATTGGGCGTCGAGGCTTGCATTATCGTGACCTCACGGCGAGTTCAGTAGGTGTCAGGGCGGGTTTGGTCGTGACAGCAGGTGTCGGATATGGCGCGTTCAGGCTCGAGCCGAGCGGCACGGGCGCGGGTAAGGGTTTGCCGACGCTCAGGCTTTCCGCGATCGGCCCCAGAACCGCGACGGGCAGGAAGTTCAGCGCGCCGACGATCAGGATCACGCTGAGCGTCGTCCCGGCAAAAATAGCCGTGTCCACCCGAAGCGTGCCGGAAGTCTCTGGTGCGGCCTTCTTGGCTCCCAGGAATCCCGCGATGGCCAGCGGTGCGATGATCGGGATGAAGCGCCCCAGAATCAGTACGACCGCGCAGGTCACGTTCCACCAGGTCGACTCAGCCGTGCCCAGCCCAGCCAGACCGGAACCGTTGTTGGCGAAGGCTGAAGAGTACTCGTAGAGCACCTGAGACAGGCCGTGGAAGGCCGGGTTGGAATTGCCGGTGATGGCGGGAATGGCCAGCGTGATGGCGGACGGCACCAGCACCAGCACCGTGCCTAATAGAAGCGCGATCGATGCGAGCTTCATTTCTCGAGCCTCGACCTTTCGCCCGAACAGTTCCGGTGTGCGCCCGACCATCAACCCCGCAATGAACACGGTCACGATTAGGTAAACGAAGAAGTTCAAAAAGCCCACGCCTTCGCCGCCGAAGATCAGGTTGAGCCACATCCCGGTGAATGGCACCAACAGCGTGATCGGGTTCAGCGAATCGTGCATGGCGTTGACTGAACCGTTCGAGGTCTGCGTCGTGATCGTGGCCCACAAGGTCGATGCGACCGTACCAATTCGGGTTTCCACGCCCTCCATGTTTGGCCCCGGCGCGGCCAGGCCCGCGAAGGCCGAATTCGGTTGCGTACCCGTTGAGATCGAGACGAAGGCCAGCGCGACCGAGAGCACGACCATGATGCCCATGATCGTCACGCCGAAACGCGGGCGGCGCGTGAAGTACCCGATCATGAAGATGCCCGATACGGGAATCAGCAAAATTGAAATGGCTTCCAGGAAGTTTGTCAGCGGCGTCGGGTTCTCGAGCGGCGCAGCGCTATTCGGGCCGTACCAACCGCCGCCGTTCGTACCGATTTGCTTGATCGCCACCAGCGACGCGACCGGCCCGACGGGAATCGTCTGGGTCGTGACCTTGGTGGTGGTTTTATCCTGGTTGGTGACCGTGTACGGCTCGAGCAGCGTGGCCGTTTTGGCTCCAGAGAACGTGCTCGGGACGCCCTGAGCAGTCAGGATCAGCGCCAGCACCAGCGACAACGGCAGCAGCAAGCGCGTGATGGCCCGGGTCACGTCCACGTAGTAGTTGCCCAGGTTGGCGCACGTCAACGGCGCATATTCGGGCACGTCCTTTGGGCGCAATCCGCCGGTGATGCCGCGCAGCACGGCGATCATCGCGGCCATGCCGACGGCGGGCGTGACGAACATCATCGTGACCAGCGCGACGATCTGAGAAAAATACGAGAACTGCGCCTGTCCCGAGTAATGCTGCTGGTTCGTATTCGTGATAAAAGATGCCGCCGTGTGGAGCGCCGTGACCCACGAAACTGGCCCCATGTTGTCCGGATTGAGCGGCAGTTTGTCCTGGAAGACCAGGATCAGGTAGCCGACCAGGGCGATCGGCAGGTTCGTCCAGAGGATCGCCATGGCGTAGCCGCGCCAGTCCATGCCGCGCTCGGAATCGATTCGAAAAAGCCGATACATTCCGCGTTCGACTGGGTTCAGCACGGGGTCGAGGAAGGTGCGCTCGCCGTGGAACACGCGGGACATGTAGATCCCGAGCGGCCAAGCGAGCAAGAAGATTGCTGCGTATGTCAATAGGACTTCCATCAGTGTTTCCCCTTCAAGACCTTTCGGTCATCGTGCCTCGAGGTTGCGCGCCCACCGTGTCTCTCCATTCGATTGCGCGCTCGAGGCGGTCGCTCTGAACGTTCGCGCTCGAGCAGGCGTCTGAGGTCATTCACAATGCTGAGGATGATCAGCGTCCAGGAGAGCAGTGCGATCACGGCCACCATGTTCAAGAACGGCGTCACGCCGAGCCTCCTCAGTTACTTCCACCACTGCTCGCGCAGCGCGCGTTGACCCATCGCGAAGCTCAAGCAAACCAACGGGACGAAGATCAAAACGCTCAGAATTTCGGCGTGATTCACGACCCGCTCCGCTCGAGCCCTCCGGGTCTGGATTTGAGCTCGACCCGGAAGGGTTCACGCGTCAGCCAAGTGAACAAACCCCAGCTCAGGAACGCCGTCATGACCAGCACCTCGAGCACTTCGATCATCGGGTTCACATCCGTTCCGAACCGCCGATGAAGGCTCCGCAGAGCAGGAACAGACCGACCAGGATCAACAATCCGAAGATGACCATTCAGAACGCCTCCGGTTTCAACATCGCGTACACCAGGTACGCCCCGAGCAAGACCGCGATAATCAACAGAACCCACAGCACAAGATGCCTCCTTTGGAGCCTCAGGCTCCTTCACACATGAACCTAGGCGCGGGCCGCCACGCGCGGTATCCGCCGGGTGACGCGCGGGGTCAGCCACATGACCGACCCCTTGAGGTTGCGTCTGTGGCGGTACGGCGCGGCGCGGTACGATGCGGCTGTGAACGTTCGTCCGCCCCTCGCCGCGCCGGTCATGACGGCCTGCCTGGTGATGTTCGTGGCGTTCGTGACGGCGGACGTGCTGACCCCGCAACGGCTGGTGGTGGCGATCCTGTTGAACATCCCGATTGCGCTATCCGGGCTGGTGTTCTCGAGGCGCTTCACCCTGGGGCTGGTGATCGCGGCGCTCATCACGGATGCCGTCGCGGGTTGGTTGAACGCCCGCGCGGACGGCGCTTTCGATGCGGTCAGCCTGGCCAACCGCGGCCTGCTGGCGGCATCGTTCGTGCTGGTCGGTTGGATGACCACGGCCTTGTCCGTGACCTCGAGCCGATTGGGCGCGCTGCGCCTCGAAGAAGCCCGAGCCCGCCGCGAGCGCGACATCGAACGCGTGCTGGCGGCGGTCAACGGCGAGCGCACGCTCGAAGCGGCCTTAAGCAAGGTGGCGGAATCGCTGACGGTGGCGCTCGAGGCCAGAGGGGTGGTGCTGGCCTCGGGCGGGGTCGAGTCGTTCGCCGCACCGAGGGTCGCGCAGCCGCAGTCGTTGGCGGCCTGGCCGATCGGTTCGCGGCTGCCCGCCTGGTTGGTCGGTGCGGGGCCGGAACGGGTGATCCTGACCGAACAGGCCGCAGATTACGGTCTGATTGCCAACCGCGCCCTGATCGCGGGCCTGTCGTGGTCGGGGCGCGCGCCGCTTCTGTTGGGAATCTTGGAACCCAGAAAAGACGCCACGGTGATCGTCGAAAATCTGATCGCGCCGCTCAGTGCCGCGTTAGAGCGTGTGGAACTCTTCGAGCGCCTCGAGCGCAACCGCCTGGAACTCGAACGCCGCAGCGGTGTGATCCGCGATCTGGTCTACGCCTTCAGCCACGACCTGCGCACGCCATTGGTGGCGAACGGCGTCAACATGCGTCTGGCGCTCGAGGGCGCGTTCGGCCCGATCAGCGACGAGTACCGCCACAACCTGGAGCACGGCATGGAAGCCAACGAGGACTTGCTGGCGCTGGCGGACACGCTGCTGTTGGTGGCGCGTTACGAGAGCGGCGAGACCCGCACCCAGGACGATACCGTCGGCCTCGAGCGCGAGGCCCGAGCCGTGGCCGTGCGCCTCGAGAATCCGATGCGCGAGAAGGGCTTGAACCTGGAATGGAACCTTCAGGATGCGTCTGTCGTGCGCGGTAGCAGTCCCGACCTGCGCCGCGTGATCCAGAACCTGCTGGAGAACGCCGTGCGCTGGAGCCCACCGCAATCGAGGATCGAAGTCAACCTGGAGCGCACGGACGGTTCCTCGAAACCCGGCCTGGTCAGGCTTGAGGTCGCGGATCGCGGGCCGGGCGTCAACCTCGAACTCGAACCGCGGCTGTTCACGCGCTTCGCGGGCGGGCGAGCGGGCGGCGGCAGCGGTCTGGGCCTGTACCTTTCCCGGCGCATCATCGAGGCCCACGGTGGGCGCATCGGCTACCACCCGCGCGAGGGCGGCGGCAGCGTCTTCTGGTTCGAGCTGCCCGCCGTGGGCAGCCCTACTGTGCAGAAAACACCGTTGGGGACGGCGTGAACGAGAACGCGCCCGGCGCGGTGCCCGCCATTGATGATTCGGGAAACACGGTCTTTTTGGTCGAAGATCACGCCTTCACCCGCGACGGGCTGCGCGTGGCGATCAACCGCGACCCCGGCCTGCGCGTCATCGGCGAGGCCCGCAGCGGCGAGGAGGCGCTCGAGTTGTACTCGGAACACCCCGCCGACGTGGTCGTGATGGACATCGGCTTGCCCGGCATTGACGGCATCGAGGCCACGCGCCGCCTCAAGGCCGCGCACCCGAAAGCCCGCGTCGTCATGCTGACCGTGCATCAACTCGAGCAGGAGGTGCTGGCCGCCCTGGCGAGCGGTGCGGACGCGTACTGCCTCAAGACCACCGACCCCTCGAGCCTGCTGATCGCCATTCGCGCCGCCGCGTTGGGCAGCGCCTACCTCGACCCGCAGATCGCGCACCTGGTGCTGGGCCGCATCACGCCCGCCAGCGATGGTGAAACCAACCTGTCACCCCGCGAACTCGAGGTACTGCGCTTGATCGCGGACGGCATGGGCAACAAGGAAATCGCGCAGGCGCTCGAGATCAGCCTCTCAACCGTCAAAACCCACGTTCAGGAGATTCTGGAGCGTCTGCGCGTGTCAGACAGGACGCAGGCGGCGGTCAAGGCGCTCCGCAAGGGATTGCTTTAGCCTCGGGAACATCGTCCAGGACGCAAATAAATGAATGCGTCCTGGACGATGTTCCCGGTCAATCCTCGTCTGCGATCACGTACACGTCCACGCCGTGCGTGCGGCGCATGACCTCGTGAACCACGCTGCCCTTGACGATCTCCGCCAGCCGGGATCGGTGCGTCTCGCCGACGACCACCTGCGTCACGTCCTGCTGGCGGATGAACGACACCAGGCTCGAGGCGATGTCGCTGCCCTCGATCACGTGCCAGCCGCCGCCGAATTCGCGGGTCAGGGCTTCGAGTTCGTTCAGCACCTCGAGTTCATTGTCCAGGTACGGGCGCTGCTTGACGTGAACCACCACCAGATCCGCCGATAAGCGCTGCGCGACCCTCGCGCCGCGCCGGATCAGCCTGGCCTCGCGGGCTTCGGCGCGCACCGCGATCGCGATGTGCTCTTTGATGCCGCGCCCCAGGACTTCCTCGGGGCGGCGCGGTTCTTCCTCGACCACGTCCGCCGTGTGCCGGAGCGCGATCTCGCGCAAGGTGCTGAGGTTCTCGAGCTTGAAGAAACTGCCCAGCGCCTGATCGACCTTGTCGCGGGCGTAGATCTTTCCGGCTTTGAGCCGCTCCTGGAGCGCCTCCGGGCTGATGTCCACGATCACGACCTCGTCGGCGTCCAGCACCACCCGATCCGGCACGCGTTCGCGCACCCGCACGCCGGTTAAACGCGCCACGTCGTCGTTCAGGCTCTCGAGGTGCTGGACGTTGAGCGTGCTGATCACGTCGATGCCCGCCTCTAGAAGGCGTTCAACGTCCTGGAAGCGCTTCGGGTTTTTCGATCCGGGCGCGTTGGTGTGCGCCAGCTCGTCGACCATCACGAGTTGCGGGGCGCGTTCGATCAATCCGTCCACGTCGAGCTCGCGCAGGGTCACGCCCTTGTACTCGATTTCCAGGCGCGGAAAGAGCGGTAAGCCCTCGGCGGCGGCCACGGTTTCGGTGCGCCCGTGCGTTTCCAGCACGCCGATCAGCGCGTCCGCGCCGTCCTTGCGGCGGTCGCGGATTTCCTGAAGTGCCCGGTAGGTTTTGCCGACACCGGCGGCGGCTCCGACGAAAATCTTGTGGCGTCCTCGAGATGGCATCAATGATCTAGGGCAGTCTAACGGGTGAGCGCGAACGAACTCCCTTGACTGGAAGCGCAAGAAACTTGGTCAGCGGTGAAGACTCGGAAGAACCCCCGGCTGACGCGTAGCGGGCTGGTGTCGAGGTCTGAAGCGCAAACTGTATTTTCCGCGACGCGAGATGAGCGCTCGCGATCTCGGACGCGCCAGAGCATCTTCGTCGGAGGTGGCATTCCCGAAGTCGAGCCCGGCTGAATCTGATCTCGCGATCGTATTTGAACGTGCACGAACTCGCGCACCAGCGAACCGTCACGTTCACGTCATCGCTCGACCCCGGAGGTCTATCTGCGAGGCGTCCGATCGCGCCTCCGCTCGTGAGATCAGCTCGAGAATACCGTCCAGGACGCAATTTTGAGTATGCGCCCCGGACGGTATTTTCGCGTCGCGTCGGCGCTCACCGGGCCTTGGTGTGACGTTCATAATGAGCGCATACGCTCGAATCGCGCCGTCGTGGGTGTCCACCGCGCCCGGAGGTTTTCGTAGATGATGAAACCCGAAAAAGTACGTTTTGGACTGCCCTGGCGCGTGATCGCGAGCCTGTCGATTTTCGGAACGACGCTGACCGCGTGCCCCGACACGGGCGGTGCGGCACCCGTCGCGCCCCCGGCCTATCCACCCGCCGCCAGCGTCCAGCAGGCCGTGGATGTTCCCGTATCCATGCGGTACGGTGCGTTCACTCAAGAGCGAGTTTTCACGGTTCCGCCAGGATTCAAACTCTCCGTGATCGCGCGCGTGGATCGACCGAGATTCATGCTGCTCTTGCCGACCGGCGACGTGCTGATTTCGCAGCCGTCTTCCGGCAAGATCTTGCTGATGCACAAGTCGGGTTCGGACTACACCATCAGCGATTTCGCGATGGGGCTGAAGAAACCGCACGGCATGGTGCTGGCCACCTTTTCAGGCACGACCTACCTGTACACGACCGAGAGCAACCGCGTGACCCGATCCGTCTACGTCGCTGGTGACACCACCCGCCGAGCCCTCGAGCCGATCGTCACGAATCTGCCGGACGGCGATTCCTCGAGCGCTTTGAAAGGCCAGTACGGGCACGAACTGAAGAACATGGTCATCAACCGGGCCACCGGGCAGATGTTGGTCGAGATCGCTTCCGCCACCAACGCCGATCCGGCGGATCAGAAAGCCGCGCCCAAACGCGGTGCGATCTACGAGTTCGACCCCAAAACGGCGACCGACGCGACCACCGGCGGAAGGCTGGTGGCTGCGGGCTTGCGCAACGTCAACGGCATGGATTTCCTGCCCGGCACGAACGACCTGTGGGTTACGGTCGTGGGGCGCGATGACATCTATTACCCGTTCGACAAGGACATCACCGGTGACGGCGTCAGCGACCTCGGGCAGCGCGTGCAATCTTACGTGGACGACAACCCGCCCGAATTGCTGGTCAAGGTTCGCGACGGCGGGAATTACGGCTGGCCGTACTGCAACGCCGATGCCAGCACCGCCAGCGGATTGTCCAACATGCCGCTCAACCCGGATTTCGTCAACAACCGCGACAACAGCGTCTTTAATTGCGCCACCGCCGACCGCGCCGTCAAGGGCATGAAGGCGCACACGACACCGCTCGGTTTGACGTTCCTGCAGCAGAGCGCCTTCTCGAGCGCCTACAAGAACGGTGCGGTGGCGGCGCTCCGCGCGTGTTGGAACTGCTCGAGGTTGGTGGGTTCAAAGGTGATTTTTTTTCCGTTCGGTGCCGACGGCGCGCCAGCCGACCCGATAGACCTGGTGACGGGCTGGATCACCGATCCCACCTCGAAAGATGGTCGTTTTGGATCTCCGGTGGACGCGATCCCCGACGCGGACGGGAATTTGTTGATCACCGATGATGGCTCGGGCACGGTCTTCAAGCTCTCGCCGATCTAAATAAAGGTCATTGAACCTCTTGCGAAAGTCAGTCCCCAGAACGCGTTGATGCGAGGGCAACCTTTATGGTTGCCCCTTCACAACAGGCTTTTGTAAGGGTAACCCTTGCGGTTACCCTGCCCTCCAGACGTGTTCGACGGGTCGCTCGAGCGTCCAGCCGCCTGCAACGGAACACCGTCCAGCACACGAATAGCGAACTGCGTGCTGGACGGTGTTCTCACGGACGAACGTAGACACCGATGCCGTAAGCGATCTTTCGGGCGGGACGAATCAAGACCTTGCCCTTCCAGGCCAACCCGACGCTCGAGCCGCCATCCAATGCGATCGCTTCGCGCGCGCCGAGCGCCTTCATCAGCTTGGCCAGATCGTAGAGGTTGACCTTCTGGCGGGTGCTGACGATGAACAGCTTGCGCTGGCTGGTCACGCCGACCGCGCTGCGGGCGGCTGGACGCTCGATGCCGCGATCGGTGTAGCCTTCCTCGCGCGGGTAGACCATGATCTTGCCCGACCGAAGCACCCACGGGCCGTTGCTGATGGCCGTCTCGAACTCGCGCCAGGCGATGTTGCTCGAGGTCGCGCCCGCCGTGACGCTGGCGCGCCCATCCGAGGTGATGCCGAGCGCCGTGCGCACGGGACCCTGGGTCGTCAGGTGCCGCCCCTTGACGACAAGATCCCCGGTCAGGCTGAAGGATCGCGGATGAAAATACCCGCCGTTGACGATCGCCACGGCGCTCGAGCCCGCGACCATCCGTGCGAAGCGCTCGCCGCCCTTGCCGAGCCCGAGCGCGGGCATGACCGGCGAGACGAACACGCGCCGATCCCAGAGGTTGACGCGCACGATCTTGACATCCACGCCGCGCACGCGCTTCTGTTCGAGCACGATGCTTTTTGCGCCGCTTTTCGCGTTCGGTTTGGGGCTGGCGGTGCGCGGTTTGGCGGGATTCGGTGCGTTTACGCTGACCGTGTTGCTCAGGCGCACGCCCGCGCTGGCGGGTGGTGGCGGGGTTTCGGTGGTGGTCGGGGCGCTCTCGGCGGGTTCTGGCGGGTCGGGTTCGCGAGGTGCGGGTTCCGCGCGTCCCGAACCGAGAGACGCGGCCAGGATCAGCCACGAGAGCAGGACGCGAACGCTCACCATCGGCGCAGTATTCGTTCCAGAGGTCAATCTTGCGTAAAGCTCCCGCATCAGTTGAATCGCTGAGCGAACCAGGCGATCAGCGCGGTCGCGGAGGCTGGGTTGGTGGCGAGCGGAACATCGTGGACATCGCAGATGCGCAACAGCGCGCTGACATCGGGTTCGTGCGGTTGGGCCGTCAACGGATCGCGAAAGAAAATCACGGCGGCCACGCCGCCCTGAGCGACCATCGCGCCGATCTGCTGGTCGCCGCCCAACGGCCCGGAGAGCAACGGCGTGATTTCCAGACCGGTGAACTCCATCAGGATTCGGCCCGTGGTTCCGGTGGCAATCAGGCGGAACCTGGAAAGCAAGTCCCGGTGCTCGAGCGCGAAGCTCGCCAGATCGTCTTTCTTCTGGTCGTGAGCGATCAACGCGATGGTGTCGGGCACGACATCAGCGTACCTCGAGCGAGGCGCGCCGTGTGCCGAATCTGGGCAGAGGAGAGGCTTTTAGAGGAACGGGTTCGAGCGCGCCTCCTCGCCGATGGTCGTCTGTGGGCCGTGACCGCTCAGCACGATGGTTTCCGGCGGCAGCGTCATCAACTGCGAGCGGATGCTCTGGATCAGCAGCCCGTGATCGCCACCGGACAAGTCTGTGCGACCGACCGATCCCTTGAAGAGCGCGTCTCCGGCCAGCACGAAACCCTGGCTCGAGTACAGGCTGACGTGCCCGTTCGCGTGGCCCGGCGTGTAGAGCGCGTTCCATTCCAACCCGCCGATCTCGAGCGCTCCGAGTTTCAGATCGCGATCCGGTGGGCGCGGTTGCATGAACGGAACGTTCCAGCGCGCCGCCGTGACGTGCGCCTGATCCCAGGTTTCTCTGGCGTCCGGGTGCAGGTAGACGGGCACGTTGAGCGCGTCGCGCACCGGATCGACCGCGCCCATGTGATCCAGGTGCGCGTGCGTCACCAACACCGCCTCGATGCGCGCCCCGAGTTGTTCGACCAGCCTCAGGATGTCTTCCGCGTCGGCTCCCGGATCGACGATCACGCCTTTGGAATTCGCGCCGACCACGATGTACGCGTTCTCCTGGAATGGCCCGGTCACGAGCCGATCCACGCGCGCGCCGGGAAACGAAAATGGCGTGTGTCTGTCCATGCGCGAATCGTACCGCGATCGGGCCTGCGCGACGTAGCTGGGCGAACCTGCGGACTGAATCTCTCGCGCATCTCGGGGCTGCCGCGCCGGGCGAGTTCGTCGGATCGGAACCTTCCGTCCGCACCGATCTCGAGCCGCCGTTGCCGCTCGAGATCGGCGATCCAGTACGTCTACAACTCGAGATTCGCGTCGGTATACCCCAAGAACACCGTCCTGGACGCACATCTTCAATGATTCAAGAACACCATGCTGGACGGTGCTCCTGAATCGTGCGCTCGAGCGCGGCGGGTTGATCAGGGCACTCGAGTTCTCGTCTCGAACCACGTGCCCGCATCGAACGCCTGACCCGTCTCCAGGACGCGAATCTTGCCGGGGTTCAATAAGCCGTGCGGGTTCCAGCGTTTGACGCCCTCCAGCACGGTGTTCCCGGCCCACCTGGAATCCGCGTCCAGATAGTACTGGTGCGGGTCTGCGATCTGAACGCCGATGGATTCGCAGAATTTGATCATCTCGTAGAGGCGCTCTTTGGTGGTGAAACGCACCAGCGGCAACCCGGCGGCCACCACGGTTCCGCCGTCCTGCATGTTCTCGCGGATGAACTCGAGGTGGATCACGATCTCGTCGCCGAACTTTTCTTTCAGGGCCGCGACCTGCTCCAGTACGCGATCCGCCTCGAAGCGCGATTGCAGGTAGGTGATGGTCGGTTCCGTTTTGAGCGCCCAGAGCGTCGTGTGGTTCCAGGCAAAATCAGTCAGGTTGAACCCGGCGGCGTGGTATTCGGCGTGAGGCCGCGTCCAGTCCAGCGTCCCCCCGTACTTCGAGGCGCGTTCGCCCAGGGCGCTCGAGCGACCGGACTCGATTTCGAGCAGCACGTCGGCGCGGCCATCCCTGACGCCGCCATCCTTGACCAGCGGCGCGAAGTAACTCGGAATCGGCCATTCGTTGATGGCGATCTCGCGCTTGCGTTCGTTTGTGTCCATCGCCACGTCCCTGGCGAAACGGATCGCGTTTTCCAGCGTCGGAAATGAAATCGCGCACTCCTCCCAGGCCACCGCGTCGGCCAGCGGCACGCGCAGTTCGGTCATGACGGCGGTTGTGCCGTAGGCGTGAATCATGGCGGCGCAATCCCAGCCCTCGAGCGTCACGGGTTCGGCGTCCTCGGTGATCGGCACGACCTCGAGACCCAGCACGTTGCCGTCCCAGAGCGTGCCGTACTGGATCGAACCCACGCCGCCGAAGCCGCCGCCGACGAAACCGCCGAAGGTGCAGGTCGCCCAGGTCGAGGGGTAAATCCGCAGTTCCAGCCCGACCTCGCGCGCTTTGCGTTCGAGCGCGCCCATGCGCACGCCCGCCTCGACGCGCGCCGTTTTCGTGACTGGATCGATCTCGAGGATGCGGTTCAAGCGGTGCAAGTTCGCCAGGATGCCGCCAGAAAGGGGTACCGCCTGACCGTAATTGCCCGTACCCGCGCCGCGCACGACC
Organism: uncultured Deinococcales bacterium; assembly: GCA_964244895.1. Lineage (GTDB taxonomy): Bacteria > Deinococcota > Deinococci > Deinococcales > JAAFIG01 > CAXTKV01. The sequence goes on along the minus strand of CAXTKV010000009.1, from coordinate 18,036 downwards.
AGCGGCACGCTTTCGCGCACGGCCAGCCGGATGACCTCGATCAGCTCCTCTTTCGTCCCCGGCGCGACCACCACCTCGGCGCGTTTGGATTCCAGCATGGCGGTCAGCACCGGAGAAAACCAGTAATGATCCCTGCTGAAGACCTCGAGCGATTTCGGATCGGTGAAGGTTTGCCCCTCGCCGACGATGGCCTCGAGTGCGGTAACGATTCGTTGGTTCATGGCGACCTCCGTGTGCGCGAGCCCTCGGGTTCCGAATTCTTAAGGAACACCGTCCAGGACGACGTTCCTCGAAACTCGAGATTGTGCGTGCTGGACGGTGTTCCTTTAGACATACAATTCTCTCTTCCGCTCGCCCCGAGCCACCAGCCTGCCGCCCACGATCACGAAGGATTTCTCGGACTGAAACTGTACCGCCTCGCGCCACGAGGCGGCGTCCAGCACGAGGATATTCGCACGATTCCCGACCTCGAGGCCGTAACCCTCGAGCTTGATGGCTTTCGCGGGAACGCTCGTGACCATCTCGAGCACAGCCTCCAGATCCTCGCCCCAGCCGAGCTGAGCCAGGTGCGCCATGTACTGCGCGACCTCCAGCAGGTCGTTGCGCCCGAAGCAGTAGTACGGGTTGTCGATGTCGTCCTGCGCGGTCGCCACGGGCACGCCCGCCGCCAGCAACTCGCGCACCCGCGTCATGCCGCGCGGCATCGGCTGGTGCCGCGCGGGTGCAGTTACGAGCGCCACGTGCGCGTTCGAGAAGATCGTCATGCCCGCGTCCTTGATCAACCGGATCGCGCGCGCCGCGTGCGCGTCGTCGTAATAGGCCAGCGCGTTGGCCTGCGTGCCGTGAACCCGACCTTCCAGGCCCAGCTCGATGGTTCGCGCCGCGACGAATTCTGCCGTTCTGGACGTGGGATCGTCCGTGTCGTCCAGCACGAAATGCGCGTCCAGGTTCCGCGATCTCGCCAGCTCGAGCACCAGATCGACGTGCGCTTTCTGCGATTCTTCCGTCGGTTCCAGCCACGGAATCCCGCCGAGCGCGTCCACGTCCAATTCCAGCGCTCGGCGCATCAAGGCTTCGGTCGTGGATCGGTGCCTGAACACACCATTTTGGGGGAAGGCTACGACCTGCACGGTCATGACGCTCGCGTATTTCTGCCGGATCTTCAAGAGCGCCTCGAGCGCCCGCAATCCCGCGTCGTCGTCCACGTCCGCGAACAACCGGATGGCGCAGGTGCCGTGCTGAAGCGCGAGTTTGATGGTTGCCTCCGCGCGCTGAAACACGTCATCGACGGTGTAGTTCCGTTTGACTTCCGCGATGCCAGCGAAGCGCGCACCCGCGTCCCGAACATCCAAGCCCGGATGCAGCCTCGAGAGCGGCTCGCGCCAGAAGCTTTTGCAGGCGTGCAAATGCCCGTTCACAAAGGCGGGAATCGTCAGCCGTCCGTCGGCTTGAAGCTCCAGCTTCGCGTTTTCCTCGAGCCTGGGCGCGATGGCGGCGATCACACCGTCAGAAATGCCGATGTCCGCGACCTCGCCGGATCGCAGCCGCGCTCCGCGCAGAATCATGTCCACGAGGAAACCTCTTTGTCCATCACGGTTTTTTTCAGGCTCGTGCTCGAGACCAGCCTGCCCGCTTTGAAGACCGCCAGACGCTGCGGCAACTCCGTCACCGACGCAATTCTTGAATGCGCGTCCAGCACGATCAGATCCGCCCTCGCGCCTTCAAAAAGACCGTAGCCTTCGAGCCCCAAGGAATGCGCGGGCCGGTTCGTGACCATCCGTATCGTCTCGAGCAATTCGTCCCGGCTGGTCATCTGCGCCGCCATCGCCGCGATGTTGGCCGCGTGCAGCAGATCGTAATTGCCGACCGGGTGGAACGGATCCTGGACGTTGTCCGAGCCGATCACGACGTTCACGCCGCGCGCCAGCAGTTCCTTGACGCGCGTCAGGCCGCGCGGCGTCGGGTGCATGCCTCGGCCCTGAAGGTTCAAATTGCAGGCGGGCAGCGTCACGATGTTGATGCGCGCCCGCGCCACCTTGTCCATGACGCGATCCGCCGCGCGTTGATCCATGAAATCCAGCGAGCAGCAGTGCCCCGCCGTGACGCGCCCCTCGAGCCCGCGTTTGATGGTCTCGTCCGCCAGCATCTCGAGCGACAGGGAATCGGGGCGCTCGTTCTCGTCGACGTGAAGATCGGCGGGTTTGTCGAAGCGCGATGCCAGATCGAGCGCCGCCGCGACTTCCGCCATCGGGTCGGCGTGGATCGCGGGGCAACCGCCGACGACATCCGCCCCCAGCTCGAGCGCACGGATCATCGCCTCCAATGGCGCGCCGCCCAGCCCCGGTGCGCCCAGCGCCACGATCTGAATCTCGAGCGCATCGGAATAGCGGCTTTTCAGTTCTAGCAGCGCCTCGAGCGCCGCGAAGCCGTTCGCGTCCACGTCCACGTGCGTTCGCAGCGTCGTCGTGCCCGCCGCAATCGCCATCTCGAGGCCGCGCGCGCCGCGCTCCAGGTAATCGGATTTCGTCAGATTGGGTTTGAAGGCGATCCACCTCTCGATGGCCTCCAGAAGCGTCCCGGACGCGTTGCCGACCCGATCAATCGTCAAGTTTTTATCGACGTGACAGTGCGCCTCGACCAGTCCCGGCAGCACGGTGCGGCCCGCCAGATCGCGTTCCTCGAGGCCGGCGATCGGCAGCTTTTGCCCGATCGCCACGATCCGACCGCCCTCGAGCGCAATGTCCACCAGCGCCTCGTCCTCGAGCCGCGCGTCGCGCAGCACCCAGGCCGCGTTCACGCCGCCCTCCTCACGGTTTCGCCTCCGGGATTTCAAAACGGCTGATCTCCTCGAGCACCTCGGCCAGCTTGACCACGCACGCCTCGAGCCTGGCCCGACCCTTCTCGAGCGTCGCGACGGTCGCGTCGCCGAACACGCCCGTGGGGCTCCAGTCGCGCGTCAGCCAGGCCACGACCGCGTTGCCCTGCGTCAAGCTCAGGTTCTGCGTCTGCGGAAATTCCGGGAAGCTTCTGACGGCCTCGTCCATGTGAACCAGTTCCGGTTCGAGCGCCAGCACGATGCTGGTCTCCCAATCGTTGGCGTGAATTCCGAAACGGGCTTCCTCGGGCGTGATCTCAATCGGGTCAATTGCGCCCGCGCTCGAGGCCATCGTGAAGACCATCAATCCCGTCTCGACCCGGATTTCTCGTGCCATCATCTGCAACAACGCCGTGTTGCCGCCGTGCGCGTTGACGAACACCAGCCGTCGGAAGCCCGCCAGTTTCGCACCGAGCGCGATGTCCCGCACGACCGCCATCAGCGTGCTGGCGGACAGCGCGAACGTCCCCGCGTAGCCCGCGTGTTCGTTCGATTTGCCGTAACTTTGCACGGGCAGCCGCCAGACTTTGGCCGAGTCAGGCAGGCGTTCCAGCGCCAACTGCACCATGCGTTCCGCGATCAACGCGTCCGTCCAGGTCGGCAGGTGCGGCCCGTGCTGCTCGATTGCGCCAATCGGCAGCACCAGCGCGCCCTCCTGCTTGTCGAGGTCTTTGATTTGCGTCCAGGTCATGCTCGGTAAGAATCGGTTCATTGTTCATCCCATGTTGCGCTTCTCGAGTTTGAAGGGTCGTATGCAAATACCGTCTGTGATGGTGTTCAATATCTACGTCTAGGACGGTGTTCTCGAGAACAACGGAGAAGTAAACGTCGGTTGGGGCTGCTCGATTTACACGTCGATGGGCACTGCTCGAATCAGACGTTCGGAAGCAGGTGAATCGCCATCAGACTGACCAGCCACGCCACGAACAAACTCCGGTGGGCGTCCATGGCGTTGCTGTTGCCGATCTCTGCGGCCCAGGCCAGAAAGATCTCGTCCATCACGATGAACGCGGCCCACAGGGCCAGGTTGATCACCCAGGCGGAGTTCAGCATCGCGTAGCTCGAGCCGTCGAAACCGACCAGCGCGACCCAGAGCATGATTGAACCCAAGGTTTCCCAGGCGATCACGATCACGAAAAAAACCCAGTTGATCCAGGCGGGCGTTCCGTAAATTTTGGTGACCTGACCGATGTACCAGAAATTCCCGCTGGCGAACTTCCAACTCGGCGGCAAGCGACCGCTCATTTTGAGCGCGTCCAGTACGTTCAGCAACACGACCAGGCTCATCCAGACGGCCCACATCAGCACGATGCCCTGCTTCAAGGTCAGCAAATCGAGAACGAGGGGGCCGATGCTCACGCGGTTTTCTCCTGTGGTTCGAGCGAGACCGTCCAGGACGGTGTTTCTCGAGCGTTCACTCTTGCGTGCAGGACGGTGTCATGGATGGGGGCGGCGCTCAAATGCCGCCCCCACGATCAGCCTCGTGGCTCGAGCCTCAGGGCTTGGGCAGAAAGCTATTCGAGTAGGCGCTCTTCCAATCGGCGGCCTTCTTCAGCACGCCGACGGACAGCAACTGATCGGCCATCGACTTCCAGCGCGCGTCCGTCATCGCACCGATGCCCGCCTTGGCGGTCACGCCGTCCACGCCCATCACGTAACGCCCGACCTGCTTGGAACCCCACTTCATGTAATCGGATTTCAGATCCTTGTTGCCGGACTGGAGCGCGTCCTCGTAGTTGGCCGGGTTTTTCAGGTACCGCTTCCAGCCTTCCTGGGTCGCACCGATGAACGCCTTGATGGTCTCGGGATTGGACTTGATGTAGTCCTCGGTGGTGGAGATGGTCACGTAAGGATCGAAGCCCGATTCGGCCACCAGGAACACACCGAAATCCACACCCTGCTTCTCGAGATCGAACGGTTCGGCGATGGCGTAGCACTGTGTCAAGCGCGTCTTGTCCTGCACGAACGGCCCCATCTGACCGCCGTAATTGATGCGCTTGTACTGGCCTTTGAGGTTGTATTTGGCCTCGATGAAATCCCAGAAGGGCGCGCCGGGGCTGACCTCGACGGTACGGCCCTTGAAATCGGCGAAGCTCTTGACCGGGTTTTCCTTGTGGTACAAGAAGCACTGCGGCGAATCCTGAAAGGTGGCGAAGACGGACACCAACGGTGCGCCCTGCGCGCGCGCGTTCAGCACGGCGGGCGGGTCGGTCTCGGCGAATTGCACCTTGCCCGCCGCCAGCAGGGTCTGCCCGGCCACGTCCGGGCCGCCCGGAATCAGCTTGACCTTGAGGCCCGCTTTCTCGTAAAGCCCGTCCTTCATGGCGGCGTAGTACCCGCCGTGCGGCGGTTCGACGAACCAGTTCAGGATGAAGCTGACTTCCGTCATCGATTGTGCGCCCGTCTGCTGCGCGATCAGCGCGCCTCCGGCTGCGGCGATGGCCAGACCTGCGATACCTGCGCGAACCACTTTTTTCATACGCCCTCCTCAGGGGTGCTCGAGAATGCGGGGTCGGGAATAAGCGATATGCCAGTCGGCGTCTAGTTTTCTTGTTTGACGGCGCTCTCGTGCCAGTTGCGCAAGAGCAAGTACCCGGCCAGGTTGACCGCCAGAAAGAAGCTCACGCCCAGCATCGCGGAGGTCAGCGCCGCAGCGAACAGGTAGGCGGTCTGGAAATGGCGCGCGGCTTCGGCGATCGTGAAGCCCAAGCCGCCGTGACCGCCGCCCATGCCCGCCATGTACTCGCCGACGATCGTGCCGATGATCGTCAGGCCCGCCGCGATCCGCAAGCCGGTGATCAGGTACGGCAGCGCGAACGGCAAGCGCAACTTCCAGAGCGTCCGCAGGCTGCGCGCGCCGTAGAGCTTGAAGAGATTCACCAGGTTGTGATCCACGCTGATCAGGCCCTGGGTGGTGTTGGCGATGATCGGAAAGATCGATACGATCACCGTGATCACCACGATGCTGTTGAAGCCCACGTCGAACCAGATGATGATGATCGGCGCAATCGCGATGATCGGCGTGGCCTGAAGCATGACCGCATACGGGTAAAAGGTGCGCTCGATCAGTTTGTTGCTGGCCAGCAAGAACGCGATCAGCGCGCCCAGCACGCCCGCGATCACGAACCCGACCACCGCTTCACCCGCCGAAGTCACGGCGGAATCGAACAGGTTGACCCTGTTTTCAATGAAACCGTTGACCACGTCCAGCGGCCCCGGCACGATGAAAGGCTTGACCCTGGAGACGCTCACGCCGATCTGCCAGACCGCGATGAATACCAGAAAACCGATGATCGGCGGCAAGTACGTCTCGAGGAATTTTGAGGGGCGTTTCGTGGCTCGAGCGGTCGTGAGGCTGCCGGGAATCGCGCTGCGGACATCGTTGGTGGTCATCGTGACTCCTTCTCGGGGCGTTGGATTTGGGGGTGGTTCGGCGCTCGCACCTGCTCGATCCTGAACGGGCTAATGCTGACCGCCAGAACCGGCCTCTAAAGCCTTTTCCACGTTCAGCACGGTCTGACCGAACACGTCCGAACCCCGGAATTCGCTCACTCTGGGGTACGGCGCGGGCACGTCGACCATCGCCACGAAACGCCCCGGCTGGCGGCTCATGACTGCGATCCGGCTGGACAAAAAAACCGCCTCGAACATGTTGTGCGTCACGAACACGACGGTCGCGCCGGTTAAATCCTTCAGTCGCAACAAATCCGCGTTCAGGCGCTGGCGCGTGATCTCGTCGAGCGCACCGAAGGGTTCGTCCATCAGCAGCAACTTGGGTTTGGTCACCAGGGCGCGCGCGATGCTGACGCGCATTTTCATGCCGCCGGACAACTCGCGCGGGAAGGCTTTCTCGAAGGCGCTCAATCCGACCAGCTCGAGCGCCTCGTCGACGGTGGCCTTCCAGGTTTCTTTCGGGATGTCCTGCAATTCCAACGGCAATTCGACGTTGTGTCGCACGGTGCGCCACGGCAGCAGGGTCGCTTCCTGGAACACGAAGGACGCCAGCCCGCGCGCCTGAGAACTGCCCGGTTTCTGGCCGTTGACCGCGACCTCGCCGTTCGAGGCGTCGCCCAGCCCGGCGATGATCCTGAGCAGCGTCGATTTTCCGCAACCTGACGGCCCGACCAGCGAGATGAACTCCCCAGCGCGCACCTCGAGATTGATCTGCTCGAGCGCCAAGGTGCCGTTCTGGTAGCGCTTATCGACGTTTTTGACGCTCACCAGTGCATCGGTCGATGGTGTCGTGGCGGTCGCGCTCAACTGTGACTGGGTCATTCGGCCTCCGGTGGTTCTCAGAATTGACGCGGTAACGGGTCAATCCTGGTCAGGTGTCACGGTCTGGTCGAACGCTGGGCGCGTTCCGTCGGTGCTGTTGAAACATTTCATCGAAATTTGGTCGAGATGTTTGCCAATTCCTGAACGCCACAATAACAAACAGATCCCCGGTCAATGCAAGCCTGGGATGCGATAGGTGAAACGCACCAGAACCTCGAACCGCGCGAACTCGATCCGCATGAATGGAGCATATGCGAGCCCAGAGCCAAACATCAACGGGCCGTCCCAGACGGTACTTCCTGGACTCGAGGAAACGCCGTCCAGAACGGTCTGCGCTTGGATCTCGGCTGCGCGCGCACCGATTTGGACTCGAGCCACAGCAAAAGCTGGGCGGTAGACTGCCCGCGTGCGCGATTACTTTTCCATCATCAAACGCGCCATGAAACCCGGCCCCGATTTCACCGAGGCCGACGCGAAACGCACCATGAACCTCTCCGTGCTCGAGGGCGGATTCTCGATGCTGTTCATCAACTGGACGCAGGGCAGCATCCTGACTGGCTACGCGCTTTTCATGGGTGCGACCCCGTTCGAGCTGGGTTTGATCTCGAGCGTGCCACTGCTGGGACAGGTGCTGACGCCGTTCGTGGCCTGGCTGGCGGGACGCGCGGGGCGGCGCAAGTACCTGGCGGTCGCCACGGCCCTGATCGGGCGGATCGTCTGGGCGTTCGCGGTGGTGCTGCCCCTGATCGCTTCGGACGCGGCGCGGGTGCCGCTCTTGATCGCCATGATTGGCGTTTCCAGCATTTTCCTGGCGGGCAACGGCACGCTCTGGACGGCCTGGATCGGAGATGTCGTGCCGCCCAAGGAACGCGGACGGTACTTCGGGTTCCGCAGCGGCGTCCACGGTGTCGTCGGCATGTTGGCGACGCTCTTGGCGGGTGCGTTCGTGGATGCGGTGGCTGCGCCCGTGAGCTTCCAGGTCGTGCTGGGCGCTGCCGTGATCGCGGGCTGCATCGCGGCTGTGCTGCTGTTGACGCACTCCGAACCGCCCGTGACCGCCGCCCGCTTGCCGCTCAAGGAAACCTTCGCGGTGCCATTCCGAGACGAGAACTTCAGGCGCTACCTGGTGTTCGCGTCCTACTGGACCTTCGCGGTGCTGGTGTCCGCGCCGTTCGTGATCCCGTACTTCCTGAAACACCTGCGCATGACCTACACGCAAATTGCCATCTGGATCGTGATCGCGTCCGTGTCCGCGCTGGTGCTCGCGCCGATCTGGGGCCGGATCGCGGATCGGATCGGTACCAAACCCGTGCTGGAATTCACGACCATCGGGGCGGGCACGCTGCTGCCGTTCACCTGGTTGCTGGCCACGCCGGGGAACCTCTGGCCGATCTGGCTGGCGGGCGTGGTGGACGCGCTGATCTGGGGTGCGATCAACCCGGCGCAGTTCAACCTGGCGCTCGCCAGCGCGCCCCGCGACAACCGCGCCAGCTTCATCGCCGTTCTCTCTGCCGTCACCGGGCTGGCGGGATTCATCGGCGGATTCGCGTCCGGCGTGCTGCTGGACGGCTTCTCGAGGTTCGGTACGGGCAACCTCTTCGGCTACCAGTGGACGGCGTACCACTCGCTGATCGTGGTCAGCGCGGTGCTGCGGACGCAAGCCTGGCGCTTTCTGCGGCCCGTGAATGAACCCGAATCGTGGACGCTGCGCGAGGCGCTCGATTGGAGGCGGTGGCGGTGAGCGGTGGGCAGAGCCTTCTGACGGTGCTGGCGCTCGAGACGGCCACACCGTACCTGAGCATCGGATTGCTGAGGCTCGAGGACGGGCGCGAGGTTTCGGCGGTCGAAAGGATCGAACGGGTCGATCGCTCGCACGCGGAACGGGCGCTCGAGTACATCCAGGACGTTTTCCGCGACGCGAAGATCGAACCCTTCGCCGACCTGATCGTGGTTGGAACCGGGCCGGGATCGTACACGGGTGTCCGCGTCGCGGCCAGTCTGGGCTTGGGATTGGCCCGAGCCTGGAACGCGGGCGCGCTCGGCGTGCCGACGCTCGAAGCGGTCGCGGCCTCCAGGGATGGAACCGTGGCCGTGACCTGGGACGCGCGCAAGGGAAGCGTGTACTGCGCGCTCTACACCGTCGAAGGCGGCTTCATACACCAGACACCCGTGCCCATCGGCAAACGCAGCCTGGAGGATTTCGAGAAACTCGTGCCAGATGGTGCTACCTGGGTGCGCGACGAAGCGCCGGGTGGCCTCGCGCTGGCCCGTTTGGGACTCGAGCGATTCAGGCCTGGTCAGGTCGGGGAATTGGAGCTTTCCTATCTTTGAGCCCGTGATGCGAAACGGTTCCTGAGATCTCGAGATGCGTCATGAGGGAGGGCGGGTCACAGACCCGCCCTCACGACAGCGTGTTGACTTTTGAGGAAGATCAGTCCCGCTGGGCTCAGGAGCACCGTCCCGGACTCAGTTCCAAGAGTGCCGTGCTGGACGGTGTTCCCGTTATGCGGACTCGGACGGAACGGGCTCGAGCGGCGCGTGTTCGGGCTGCGGATTCTGGGCTTTTTCCAGCGAATCCCAGAAGTGATCCTCGAACAAATCCACGCCCGGAAAGGCCTTGCTGACGCCCTGCGTAACCAGGTAAAACGCCAGCCCGAACGAGATCAGGCTCGAGATCAGGCTCGGCAAGCGCATGATCGCGTTGGCGTTTGCAACTTGCTGATTGAAGACTTCCGAGCCAAACGTCCTGTCCAGCACGATTTCTTTGTTGACCACGAAGTTGAGCGCGCCGATCAAAACGGCTTCGATCAGGATCACGGCGGTCGCCAGTACCAGCGCACGCCGCACGCGCGGATTGGTGAACAGGCGCTCGAGCATGGATTTGTGTTCGGGGGTGTTCGGTGCCATGGCGCTCTGAAAGAACACGCGAAAAAATGGTCGTCCCACGATCAACGATCCGCCCATGACCAGCGCCAGAAAAATCGAGTGGTACGAGTCCTTGAGCGCGTAGGTCGTGCCCGTCAACCGCAAGAACGCCAGCGCCCCGCCGATCAGCGCGCCCGAACCCGCCAGGATCGTGATCGGGTTGAACACGCGCGTGCGCGCCACGTCGAACAGCGTGTACGTCACCGGCACGAGCGCAGCCACGATGTAAGCCGTGATGCTCCCTCCGATCAGGTCCTTGAAGCCGAAGTTCATGCCGGGGAATTGCGGCTGGAGCAGCAGGTACGGGATCGCCAGCACGAAGATCAAGTCCACGCCCAGTTTGCCGAAGCCGCCCTGGTTGGCGGCGGGTTTCGCGGTGGTCTGAGTCACGCCTACAGGATACCCGGATTGGCGCGATCGCCCGATAAACAACGCACCTTTCCGAAAGCCAACCGAAGAGCGCCGTCCAGGACGGCGCTCTTGGTATTGAATCATCCGCGTCCAGGACGGTCTTCGCAAGCTTTGGCAGTTGATCGGCGCGGGCGCGAACCAGCTCAGGGTTTGGCTTCGGCTCGAGCAGATGCCGCTCGAGGTTCAGAAGTGCGCACTTTCGGCGGGATCGTCGACCTCGGGGCGGACTTGTCGGTTTTCTGGCAGCGTGTGAACGGGCATTGAGCGCACTGGCACATGGGTTTCTCCTCTCCCGCCGTCGTTTGAACCCGTGCGCGGCGGCGTCGTGCTTCGGATGCGAACGCATTCCGTTCAGTTCCCGCGGGCTTCTCGTCTCGCGGACTCCGTTCGGCGCGCAGGCTTGAGAGGTCGTGCTGGACGGTGTTTTTCGAGGTTGAACTCGAGATTAAATCTGGTCGTTTAAGCATCCCGATGCCCGCCCCGTAGACTGAACCCATGCCGAAACTCTCGATCCTCGGAACCGGTTGGGGCGTGCGCGTGCAAGCTCCGGCCTTTCGCGCCGCCGGTTGGACGATGCACGCGATCTGGGGACGCAGCCCGGAAAAGGTCGCCGCCGCGCGCCTCGAACACGGTTTCAACCACGCGCCAGCCGCGTACCGCGACGCGATGATCGGCGCAGACCTGGTCAGCATCGTCACGCCGCCGATGGAGCACCTCGAGCAGACGCGCACCGCGCTCGAATTGGGCGTCAACGTGCTCTGCGAGAAACCCACAGCGCTCAGCGCCGCCGAAGCCGAGGCCATGCTCGAGGCCGCGAAAACATCCAAAGCCTGGGCGCTTTTGGATCACGAATTGCGCTTCGTGCCCGCCCGCCGCAGGATGCGCGAACTCTTTCTGGACGGCTACATCGGCGAACTGCGCTCGGTCGAGGCCAGGATTGCCCGCGAATCTCGGGCCGATCCCGCCGGTTCCTGGAACTGGTGGTCGAGCCGCGCGCTCGGCGGCGGCTTCCTCGGTGCGGTCGGATCGCACGTGCTGGACGGGTTGCGCTTCGTCACTGAACGCGAACTCGAGATCATCAGCGCCCGTCTGGATACGGGCGTCAAGGCCCGCAAGGACGAAACTGGCGCGATGCGCCCCGTGGACAGCGACGATTACGCCGCGCTGATCGTTGAAGTCGGTGGCGCCCCCGGAACCATCGTCTTGAACGCGGCGGCCCGGCAAGCCCTGACGGACGTGCTGATTCTGCGCGGTTCCGACGGTACGCTGATCCTTCGCGGTGGCCTCAAACTCGAGGGCGCGCGCGGCAACGACCGCGTGCTGGCCGACATCACGCCGCCCACACCGGACGACGTGCCGCTCGCCATGCGAGTAGACCCGTGGAAGCTCGGCACGTACCTGATCGCGCAAGCCTTGCGTGCGCAGATTGAAACCGGAACCCGACCGCTCGAGGGTGCGACGCTCGAAGATGGTTTGGTCGTCCAGAAGTTGTTGGATCGCACCCGAAATCTAGCGGGTTGGGCGTGACCGCGCGCAGACCGAGCCTCAGCACACGTTGCGCCCTGATCGGAGGGCGCTCGCCTGGGGTGTTTCGAGCTCGCACCCTGCCGACATCGAAAATTCAAAACCGTGCGATCTCGTGGTCCATCTCTGAGGACCTACTCCCGAGGATCGCCTCGCTTTTTCTCTGATACCGCGCGAGCTGTTCCGTCTTCTCGAAGGTGCGACTTCAGGCTGTGAATACCCCGAGGCTCGCCTCGGAGATCTTTAATTCGCTGTGAACTTTCGAGCTGCCGACTCTGCGCACAAAAAATGACCGCTGGATGGTGGGGCGGTCATTCAGGAATTGAAGTTTACTTCGCCTGCGCCAACCGTTCCAGCACGAGCTTGGAGACCGCCCGCAGCGTCTCGAAAACGCCCTTGCCCTCGTGAGCGCTGGCCTCGAACACGCCGAATTCGTTCTTGGGATCGACCACCAGGCGCAGCATCTCGACGGGCATCGCGTCCGGCAGGTCGCGCTTATTGAACTGAATCACCATCGGCACTTCGTCCAGCGTCAGGTTGTACTCTTCCAAATTCTCGCGCAGGTTGCGCATCGATTCGGCGTTGGCGCGCAAACGGTTCGGGGCGCTGTCCGCCACGAAAATGATGCCGTCCACGCCGCGCAAAATCAGTTTGCGGCTGGCGTTGTAAAACACCTGTCCCGGCACGGTGTACAGGTGAAAGCGCGTCTTGAAGCCCTGCACCGTTCCCAGGTCGATCGGCAAGAAATCGAAGAACAGCGTGCGCTCGTCCTCGGTCGCCAGGGAGACCATCTCGCCTTTGACGTTGCCGGGAACCTGCGCGTAGATGTGCTTGAGGTTGGTGGTCTTACCGGCCACGCCGGGACCGTAGTAGACGATCTTGCAGTTGATTTCGCGCGCGGCGAAGTTGATTGTGCTCATGAGTGACCCCGGTCGATTGTATCGGTTTCTCGAGTGGAAGCTTCGCGTTCGTCGGCTTTCAGCATGAACCGCGCTTCATCAGTGCCCACCGAACAGATCGTCCAAGAGCGCACCGGCGGACGACGCGAAATCTGTGCCCAGCGTCATGCCTGCCGGGGCGGGCTCGAGGGTCTCGAGCAACTTGGTCGTGTCCTCGACGGCTTTTTTGGCGAACAGTTTGACGCGACCGATCGGGGCGGTCTCGTCGAAGATCACGGCTAAGAGCGCGTCGGACGCGATTTCTTCGACGTACAGTCCGATGTGGTCGCCCTGGTGGACGAGTTCGTTGAAACGGCGTTCACCCAAGAGCTTCGAGAGTGCGCTGGTCGCGGCGGCGTTGCCCGCGATCAGCGTGGCGATCGAATCGAGCGCCGGAGGTTTCGGAGCCCACAGCGCCTCGCGGTGCGCCAGCACGAATCCTTTGCGATCCACGAGCATGGCGTAGCGCACGTGCGCTTTGGTCAGGAGTCCATCCAGGATCTCGTTGACGCGGGTGTACGCCTCACCATAGAGGGCGATACTGGGCTCAATCATGATCGGAATTCTAGCGGTGAAAATGGGATTATCTGGTGCAAATGCACACCTGAAGCGAGAAGATGCGCTGCCTGACGCGCTTTCAGGCGGTTCTACCCTCAAGAATACCGTCAGATACGGTTCTTTTACTCTTCGATCCCGTCCCCGCGCCGTCGTCTGGCTGATCGCGCACCTGGCCTCGGTGGGACTGGCCTGCTCCGCAGTGGCGCAGGCCACCCCGGTCAGGATCGTCGGGCTGAACTCGCAATTGCCGCTCGAGACGCGCTCCGACCTGGGCGGAGCGACCGGAGACGTGACCGACGAACGCATCCCGGTCAGCGCCATGTCCCGCTTCGGGGTCCTGACGCGAGTGCTCGGGGAAGGATTGCGCCTCAGCCGCTCCGGGTTCGCTCTGGAGTACAACCCCGAATCCGGCTGGCGCGGCCTGCCGATCGGGCTGGAGAATCTGGGCGCGCCCGTGGTCGTCAACGGGCAAGCCTGGTTGCCCGTGCGCGTCCTGAGCGCGCTCGGATTCAACCTCAGGTTGAACGGTGCGAACATCCTGATCGAGGCGCTGCCGGACACGCCGGAAGTCCCGAATCAGGTCGTGGACTTCCGGCTCAACCGGGGTCGCGCCTCGCGGTTGGTGCTCGATCTGGGGCGCGCGACGCTACCGAACGCGACCGTGGAACCCGGACGCGTTCGGGTGGTGCTGCCGAACACGATCATCTCGCCGCGCGTCACCAGCGTCGGCACGGAATCGGTTTCACGGTTACGAACCGTGCAGGACGGGCCGGATGCCGTGATCGAAATCGAGATCGCGCTGCGCGCCGCCGCTCGAGCCTTCACGCTGGTCGAACCGGACAGGTTGGTGATTGACGCCGAAACCCCCGACGAAGCACCGCCAACCCCCGACCCGACACCACCCGGCGTGACGATCGAATCGAGCGGCGATGGCCCATTGAAATTGAGCCTGGTGACGCTCGACCCGGCAGCCTACAAGCCCAGCCTGGTCGCCGCGCCGTGGGGCGGTACGAGATCCGTACTGGAACACGCGGGGCGCGCTGGGGCGGTCGTGGCCGTCAACGGCGGCTACTTCGACGGCGCGACCGGCGCCAGCGTCGACCTGGCCATCGCGGGCGGTTCGTTGCTGGGTTACGCGCGCGGCAACCGCGCCAGTTTCGGCTTGCTCGAGAGCGGTGTCCTGTTCGGCACGCCGCGCGTGCGCTTGACGGTCGGACTGGCTGATGCCGCCTCGATCAATATCAACGCGCTCGGGCCGAAACCCAACCCGAGCTGGCTGACGGCCTTCGTTGGAGACGGCTTCGTCAGCGTCGGCGCGCCGGGTTTCGTGACCCTGACGCTGGGGCCGCAGGTGGATGCGCAGGGCATCAGCCGCACCGTGATCCTCGAGCGCCGCACCGAAGTCTTCACGCCCGCGCCCGGATTGGTGACGCTGACCTTCAGTCCCGCCGCCTTCGATGCCTTGAACCGCGCCGATCCCGGCACGGTCGCGAACCTGGGCGTGACCTGGTCCGACCCGGCCTGGGCGAACGCCACCAACGCGCTGGCAGCGGGCCCGATGCTCGTGCGGGCTGGAAAGTACGCCGTCAATCCGCAGCAAGAAGGCTTCGATGTCAACGCCGAAATCTGGCGTTCCACCCGCCAGGTCGCGTTCGGGCTGGACGCGCAGGGCCGGTACGCGGTCGCGTTGATGGACCAGGCCACACCCGAGCAATTCGCTCGAGCCCTGATCGCGGCGGGGCTGATGGACGCGGTGAGGTTGGATTCGGGGTCATCGGCGGCGGTCTACGTCTCGGGCGGAATGCTTTCCGGGCGTTGGGGCAGAACCGTGCCGAACGCGCTGGTGTTCGTGCCGCGCTAAAAGAACACCGTTCAGCACGCACGTTTAAATTTGCGTCCTGGACGGTGTTCTCGAGTATCCATGCCGCGTGAATGCCTTCGAGCCCGAATCTCGAGGTGAGGATAACCGCGAGGGTTACCCTACAAACCCTGTCCTGTAGGGGCAACCTTTATGGTTGCCCTCGTAGGGAACGGGCGTGAAGATCGACTTTCGCAGGAGGTTTATTCACGAGAGGGCAACCCCGTACAAGACTCGGTGTTTGTAGGGGTAGGTACCTGCCCTCACCTTGAGACGTACTCGATCGCTGATTCAGGAAATGCGCGCATCTCGAGAAATGCCGTGTCCATCGCGTTCAAGCCTGATCTCAACCCGAAGCGTTCTGCCTCGAGACGCCATCAACGCGATCCTCGAGAACCCTTACAGTTCGACGACCGTGTACGGCAGCGTCACGGGTTCGATCCCACCTGCGGGTTCGATCACGGGCAAGCGATCCAGGGGGTTCGCGCCCTCGCCCTTGAAGACCGTGATCGTCTCGGATTCCAGGTCGTAGGCGCACAGGCAACCCGTCCAGAACGCGCCCAGATCGATGAAGATGTTCTGACCCAACTGCATCGGGGCGCAAATCGGCGTGTGACCGTGGACGCTCAGTTTCACGCCTTCAGGCAGCGGGAACGGCCCCTGTTCGGGGCGAGCCCAGACCATCGATTCTTCCAGGCTGCGGTAACCCTTGATCTTGACGGGTGGCGCGGCGTGGGCGCACAGAATTTCTCCGGTCGGGGTGGCGTGGCGGTACTCGAGCTGGCAGCGCGCGGCCCAGGCCAGGAGTTCAGGTGGCAAACCCCACGGCCCGAAGGCGTCCGATTGGCCGCCCTTGTCAAAATCGCTGTCCCAACCGCCATATTCTGGGATGACGGTATCGGCGCCGTTCATGATCCAGTTTTCCAGGGCGTTCCTGGCATCGGTGCGGCGCACGTCGGCTTGCGGGCCGTCCTTCTCTCGGGCGTACCGGTCGTAGGTGTCGTCCACGTCCTCGATCATGGCTTCGTGGTTGCCCTTCAAGAGCACCATCCGTCCCTCGTCCGCGAGCTGCGAGAGCATCCGGATCGCGTCGCGGTTGCGCGGGCCACGGTCAATCGCGTCACCGATGAACACGAACTTCGTGTCGTCGGAAACTTTTTCCAGCACGCCTTCTAGGAGATCCGCGCGACCGTGAATGTCAGCCAGAACGTACAACGGCATCTATGAACCTCCCGTGGGCTGTGGATCTCGAGAACGCCGTGCTGAACGGAGTTTTATTGCATCTGCGCCCGAGCGCACGGCATTCGATCGTCCGCGACTCGAGAATCGCGAGCCGATGTTCACCACCAGCCCCGCTGCTTGAAGTACCACGCGAACCCCAATCCGACCAGCGCGAAGCTGCTCCACGCGAACAGGTACCCGAGCGGCCACTGGAGTTCCGGGATGAACTTGAAATTCATGCCCCACACGCCCGCCAGGAAGGTCAGCGGCAAGAACACCGTGGACACGATCGTCAGGGTTTTCATGACCTCGTTCATGCGGTTCGATTGCACCGAGAGGTGAACGTCCAAGAGGCTGGTGAGCACGTCCCTTGCCGAATCCAGACCGTCGTAGACGCGCGCCAGGTGGTCGGTCACGTCGCGGAACAGGATCGCGCCCTCCGGCGAGAGCATGGTGGCGTGCCGCGCGAATTGCGCGACGGTTTCTCGGGCGCCGGACACGAGCCTGCGGGCTGAAATCATGGTGTGCTTCAACTCGAAGACCTGGGAGGCGAAACTGGCCGCCGCGCCCGGAATCAGCTTGCCAGTAAAGACCCGCTCCTCGAGATCGTCGGTGCGGCTCTCGAGTTCGTCCACGAAGGTAAAAAACGTGTCCGCGCCGCGCTGCAAGAGCGCGTACATGATGTCCACCGGCGTTCGATCCTTGCGGGCGTTCATCTCCTGCCAGACGGCTTCCAGGTAGGTCACGGGTTCGTTGCGAATCGTGATCAAAGACTGCAGTTCCGGGTACCAGAAGAACGACACGCGCTCGGTGCGGTCGGTCACGTCCTCGGGTTCGGCCAGCGTGCGAAAGATCAAGAAGACGTGCTGCGGGTAGACCTCGAAGCGCGCCCAGTGCCCGAGTTCGAGCGCGTCCTCGAGCGCCAGTTTGTTGAACGCAAAGGATTTCGAGAGTTCCACCAGATGCTCCGGCGTCGGCGATTCGATATCGATCCAGACGTTGCGGTTCTGTCCCGTCCAGGCTTCGTCCTGACAGGCGCTGAGCGCCTTGACGCGGATGCCGGGGTGTTCGGCCAGGTATGGGTGTTTGCTGAGCGCGGTCGCGGTCACGCCATGAGTCTAGCGCGAGCCGCGTAAAGCTGGCTCGTGAAGCGGTCAGGATTGTTTGGCAGGCCGTGCTGGACGGTGTTCCCGAGACATGCCCCGCAGTTGAGATTCCGAGCGTTAACATTTGAGCGTGACCGAACACGATTTCAATGCGGCGCTCGAGGCGATCACGTCGGGTTTTTCGGGCACGATCGGCCTCGCGGCCAGGCGTTTGGACGACCGGCGGGAGGTCGCGCACAACGCCCACGAACTCTTTCAGGCCGCCAGCGTCGTCAAGTTGCCGCTCTTGCTGGATGCGCTCTGGCTCGTCGAGCGCGGTGAACTCGATCTGAACGAGCGCCACAC
>CAXTKV010000008.1:9071-53185 GCA_964244895.1 uncultured Deinococcales bacterium | reverse complement strand
CTGGTCGGCCAGGTCGGAACTGACCTGAAACAAAATGATGTGATGCACGATCCTGGCGTTGCCGGGCGCGATGCCGTAGCCGGACAGGTAGCGTTCCGCCGTGATTTTCGGGTCGATCACGAAGCAGCGGTACTCGTCAGAGAGCCGCGCGTCGGGTTTGAAATCCCGCCCGATGTCGATGGTCAGATCAGGTTTCGCGTCGGTCGCCTTGACGGGTGCGGGTTTCGCGTCGCTTTCCTTGCCGAGCGGTGCGCCCGCCCACGACCAGTTGGCGATCACGGCGATCTCGTCATCCGTCAATTTCAGTTCGTCGCGGTATTTGGGGCTGTTCTCGCCGGGTTGCCACGGTGGCATCCGTCTGGATTGCACCGCCAGTTGCGCAGCCCGCGCGTGTTCCACGGCGGATTGCGCGTCGGTCAGTTTGAACGGCGCGATGCTGCCTTCCGTGTGGCAACCCACGCAGTTCCTGTCCAGGATCGGTTTGACATCCTTGAAGTACGTCGGGATGTACGGCAGCAATTTGGGTTGACCCGCCACCCACTGCGCCGCGCCGGGGCGCACGGCGGCCACGATCCCGCGCGGGCGCGTCTCGCCGCTTGACAGCCACCGGCTTCCCGCGAGCGCCGCGCCGACCAGCCCGACCAACGCGAAGGTAATGCTCAACCGCGACCACCGATGCCGACTCGAGTTCATGGTTCAGGGTTATCAAGCCCGAGTCAATTCTGGATCAACGCCTTAAAAATACCGTGCCAGCCGCAGTTTCTCGAGCATTCAAGAACACCGTGCTGGACGATGTTCTTGAACTCAGTCCTCCCCTACTTCGCAGGGGAAGACAAAACCAGGTCTCGAGCGTCAGCAATTCGGGAAACGCGTCTGGGTCACTTCGGGCGGGTTGGGCGGGGCGGTAGACTGCGGGGGACTCAGAACGTTTTAAGTCACCAAATTACGTGGAAAACGTAATATACTCGAGAGGTGCTCGCCACTGTGACCCAACCAACACCCAACCCGGACGGCGCGAACAGGCCCAAACGCCTGGAAGATTACGTCGGTCAGGACAGGCTCAAGGCCAAACTGCGCGTGTACCTCGGCGCGGCCAAACAGCGCGGGCAGGCGCTCGATCACACACTCATTTTTGGGCCACCCGGACTGGGCAAAACCACGCTGGCGCACGTGATCGCAAACGAACTGGGCGTCGGCATCAAGGTCACGTCCGGCCCAGCGATTGAAAAACCCGGCGATCTGGCCGCCATTTTGACCAATTCCCTGGAAGAGGGCGACATCCTCTTCATCGACGAAATTCACCGACTGGGACGCGTCGCAGAGGAGCACCTGTACCCCGCGATGGAGGACTTCAAGCTGGACATCGTGATCGGGCAGGGGCCAGCCGCGCGCAGCATCCAACTGCCGATCCCGCGCTTCACGCTGATCGGCGCGACCACGCGCCCCGGATTGATCACGCAACCGATGCGATCCCGCTTCGGCATCATCGAACACCTGGAATACTACACACCGGAAGAATTGGCCTTGGGCGTCGAACGCGAAGCCCGCGTGCGCGGTTACGGCATCGACCACGACGCGGCCCTCGAGATCGGCGCGAGGGCGCGAGGCACGATGCGCATCGCCAAGCACCAACTGGCGCGCGTCAGCGATTACGCGCAAGTCGCAGGTGAAGAAAACGTCACGCAGGAACGCGCCACGGACGCGCTGGACAAGATGGGCCTCGACACGCTCGGGTTGAACGAACGCGACGTGAAATTGCTGGACGTGATGATCACGAAATTCGCGGGTGGCCCGGTCGGGCTCGAGACGCTCGCCACCGCGATCAGTGAAGACGCGCTGACCATCGAGGATCTGTACGAGCCGTACCTGATCCAGTTGGGATTCATCAAACGCACCTCGAGGGGCAGGATGGTCACGGCGCTGGCCTACGATCACCTGGGCTACGAGGCCCCGCAAGACCCGATGTTCGATTAACATTTACAAGAGTTATATTGCCAACTTGGGTCTCAGACGCGGATCGCTATTTACCAATTTAGCTATATGATTAATTTGGTTTATACATCTATGGTTCGTTTCGTTTGAATTCTACAGTCCCACTTCTCTGTAGACCGATAGTTCTAAAACTTCCACTAAGGTTCACCACCTTCTTTGTGTTATCAGTAAATATGCCAAGCTCCATTAGTCCTTCCCATGGAGACCTACCATTCTCACCCGAAACTGAATATATTAGAATAATTCTATCACCCCTAATAATTACATCTCGAACATCCCAGGTGTTAATAATATTATTATTGTTATCTCTTGAGTTTCCTCGGATATCAATTTTCCCTTCGTTTACCATAGAAACTTCTGCCTGTCCACGGCGTTCCTGCGTAGGTTGAGGCATATTGTTAATCACCTCTGTTAGTCGTTCTACATAAACCCAGCTTCCAGTAAGTTTTTTGATCGTTGCTACTTGTTTCCTCTGATTATCTTCAAGTTGAAGTTGTTTCAATCCACTACTAGATC
This sequence comes from uncultured Deinococcales bacterium, assembly GCA_964244895.1. GTDB lineage: Bacteria > Deinococcota > Deinococci > Deinococcales > JAAFIG01 > CAXTKV01. The sequence goes on along the minus strand of CAXTKV010000008.1, from coordinate 50,677 downwards.
TGAAAATAGTATTTACTAGCATGGCTAAAACAGCATAAGCCGCCACGGAACCCTGAAGTGTATAGTTTTTTTCATTTATTATTGCCGCATTCGGGAAACTAGCAAAGAGGATATACGTAACAAATAGTGGGATTAAGGTAATAAGTGTAAAAGGAAGTATTCGCATTTTCCCCCTCAGCGTGATTACTAGTCGAGAAATTGTGAGTAGAGGCAGGCAAGATAGGACGATCCCAATAAAAACACATTCGCGATTGTCTCAAAGCCGGGAACCACAACCTTCTTGCCACCCACAATCAGTTATCGCCGCTCCATATAATACGACTCGGCAAAACCTCTCATGGTCAAATCCGCAGATTTTGTGTCTAGGGCGCTCTTTTTTCAAACAGAAGCCTCTCCACGAACAAAGGTATGGGTCTTTTAAATCCCATTCTGGGTGATGTCATCAGCTCGAGCAAATCTTTTCAGCTCTGATGCTCTTGAGGTCAACATGTCGTCTAATGGACTCGAGACAATCCAATCCGCGCTCGAGCCTCACCGGGACGCCGCTCAAGCGCAGCGAATGGCAAAGTACATGCGGGATCAATTCGCGTTCCTGGGGATTCCATCGCCGGAGCGCAAGGCCTTGACTCGAGAAATCTTTCAGGCGCTCGGGGTGCTGAACGAACCGATTGACGCGCCGCTCGTGCGGGCGTTGTGGAACCTGCCGGAGCGCGAGTACCAGTACGCGGCACTCGATTACCTGAACCGGCAACGCAAGAAGTTGCAACCCACGCACGCGGATCTGATCAAGCATTGCGTGACCGCGAAAAGCTGGTGGGACACGATTGATCCGCTCTCGCACGCGGCGGGTGCGTTGGTGCAAAAACATCCGGTCGCGCTGGCTCGAGTCGAGGCGTGGTCAACGCACGAAAACTTCTGGTTGCGCCGCATCGCCATCCTGCACCAGTTGGCCTTCAAACGCGACACGAATCAGGAGCGCCTGTTCCGGTACGTTTTGCTGAACGCGCACGACGCGGAATTCTTCATCCGCAAGGCCATCGGTTGGGCGCTGCGCGAGTATTCGTATTCCAGTCCGGATGCGGTAAAAGCCTTCGTGCACGATCACGAGCGGGAACTCTCGAGTCTCTCGAAAAAGGAAGCCTTGAAGGCGCTCGAGCGGCGCGAGGCTCGAGCAACCTGAAAAGAAAGACCGTCGGGGACGGGGTAGACTGCGGGGGTGAGTCCTCGAACCTGGGTTCCGGCGGTGATCGTGCTGATCGGCGTGATCGTGTATTTCGCGGTGATTGCGCCGTCCATGAACCCGTCAGGGTTTCAGTACGCGCCGAAACCACCCGCGAACACACCAGTCTCGAGTTCCAATCCAGCACCCAGACCGCCGAGCACGCGCGGCTCGAGCGGTGGGTTCCGGTTCATCAAGGGCGCGTTCGTGATCGTCGGCAAGGAACCGGATGGGGACAGCGTGCGTTTCATCCCGGACAACGCGCAGTTCGTGCGCGAACTGAAGAACTCGAGCCGCGTCAAGTTTTCAGGCGATGGCAGCGTGCAGTTGCGCTTCGAGGCGATCGACGCGCCGGAATTGCACTTCGGCAAGGAAGCGCAACCGCTCGGAGCGGAATCTCGGGATGCGCTGTTGAAATTGATGGGTTTTTCAGGCATTCAGTACACGAATGGCGGGTTGCAGGTTTCGGCCTCCAGCCCATCGCGCGTGCGCGGCGCGATCCTGTCCACCGCAGCCGAAGCCAACGGCAGGCCCGTCAGTTACGTGCTGCTGGAGCGCGACGCCCCGAATGTGAAGGACGGCTCGAGCATCGGCGTGGATGAAACCATCTTGCGGCGCACCATGAACGACCGCATGCTCGAGAACGGCCTGGCGTACCTGACGGTCTACAACACCACGCCGCAAGCGCACCGCGCGTTCTTTCGCGGTGTGTCCGCGACGGCGCGGCAGTCGCGCAAGGGCGTCTGGGCAGCGGACAAGACCGGCGATTTCACGCTGGACAGTCAGGCATCCATCGGGGTTGGCGGTCAGTTGATCCTGCCCAAACTCTTCCGGCGGGCCACGAGTTACTTCTCTGATCGCGCCAAAGGCAAGTTCAACGGTTCGTTGCCCGCCTGGGTCGAATCCTCGAGCCTTCGCGGTCAGAGTCAGAACGATGTCGTCAGCGTCGGCGGGTCGGACGAGCGGCTTTCGGATTTATTGGGGCAGCAGGGCAAGCGCGTGCAGTTCAAAGCGGACGTACTGGATCTTGTCTTCGGCGATTGATCGAGCCAGATTGAGCGAAAACAGTATTCTCGAGGAACGGTTTAGATCGTCGCAGACGCAAAATTGATACCTGAATCTTATTTTATTTCGTCCTGGACGGTCTTTTCATCTTTTTATTTTGAGCCTGATTGCCTCCGCCGACGACCCGGAAACCTTCGATTTGCGCGCTCGAGAACGGTACGGTTCGCGCTCGAGACCCACACGAAAGCTGAGGTTGACCGTGACCACGCACAAACTCGAGTCGAACCGGCAGACACTTCACGGCCACTTCTCGCGCGACCTGCAACCGGTGCTCGAGATCGATCCCGGTGACAGCGTGGAGTTCGACCTGCTGGATGCGCGCTGGTACGCGGCGCGGCCCGACCCGGACGGCTCCGGGCAGAAGTTTGAACCCAGAGATGTGTCACTGGACGCCGGACACGCGCTCTGCGGGCCAATTCTGGTGCGCGGCGCGGAACCCGGCATGGCGCTCTGCGTGCGCGTGGACGCGCTCACGCCGGGCGCGTGGGGCTGGACGGCGGCGGGCGGCTGGCCCAGCCCGATCAACGAACGGCTGGGTCTGACGGAACGCAAGGGCTTTTACGTCTGGGACATCGACCCGATGACCGGAACCGCCAGCCTGCCCTCCGGCTTCAGCGTGCCGCTCGCGCCGTTCCTGGGCGTGATGGGGGTCGCACCCGCGGAGGCGGGACGACACCCGACCAGCCCGCCCAGGGTCGTGGGCGGCAACATTGACTGCCGCGAGTTGGTGGTCGGCAGCGCGTTGTACCTGCCCGTGCAGGTTGCGGGCGCACTTTTTTCAACCGGTGATGGGCACGCCGCGCAGGGCGACGGCGAATCGAGCGGAACCGCCATCGAATGCCCGATGCGCGCCCGGTTGACGTTTACCGTGCGCGATGACCTCGAGCTCTCGAACCCCTACGCGACCACCCCGGCGGGCGAGATCACCTTTGGCCTTCACGAGGATCTCTGGGAGGCCACCGCGCAGGCGCTCGAGGGCATGGTCGGACTGCTCGCGACCCGCTACGATATTCCCCGTGAGGAAGCCTTCGCGCTGGTCAGCGCGGCGGTGGATTTGCGCGTCACACAGATCGCCAACGGCGTCAACGGCGTTCACGCCCTGTTGCGACCCGACGCGATCAGGAGGAAACCGTGAACCGAATCGCCGGCCCCTTTGAAGTCAAACTGAGCCCGCAGGAACCCGACCAGAACGCCAGCGCAGCCATCGGCAGGTTGCTGATCGACAAGCAATTCCACGGCGATCTGACCGCGACCAGCAAGGGTCAGATGCTGAGCGCCATCTCGAGCGTGCAGGGTTCCGCCGGGTACGTAGCCATAGAGGAAGTGACTGGAGCGCTGCAAGGTCGCCAGGGATCGTTCGTGTTGATGCACACGGGAGTGATGGCGCGCGGCGCGCCATCGCTGACGATCACCGTGGTTCCGGATTCTGGCACCGGGGAACTGATCGGGCTGTCCGGTTCGATGGATATTCAGAACGTGGATGGCCAGCATTCGTACAGCTTCGAGTACGCGCTTCCCGAACAGGTTTGACCACGTAAGGATCACGAGAACACCGTCCAGGCCGAGAATTCTTGATGCTCGAGAAACGCGTGCTGGACGGTGTTCCCGAAATCCGCCGATGCTCGAGACGAGGACTCCCGCGTGCATCAGCGCGATCTTCGAGAGCGTTCCTTGAGACGCCGTGCTGATGTGCGGTGTCTCGAGAAGGCGATCATGCCGTGCAAAAAAGGTTTTGTAGGGGCAACCCTCGTGGTTACCCTCCCCTCGACACGTATCGAAATCGCTTACGAGAAATCCAACTCGCGCTCGAGAAGACGCCATTTGAAAGGCCTCCGCGTGCCATCATTGAGGCCATGACCGAACCGCTCGTCGTGATCGTTTCCGGGCTGCCGTGCAGCGGCAAAACCCGGCTGGGCGAGCGCATCGCGGCCAGGTTTTCGTTGCCGTTCATCTCCAAGGACGGCTTCAAGGAACGCCTGTTCGACGCGTTGGGCTGGACGGATCGGGCGTGGTCGAAGAAACTGAGCGCCGCCAGTTACAGCATCTTGTTTCACGTCCTGGACGCGCAACTCGAGGCGGGTCGCTCGTGCGTGGTCGAGGGGAATTTTGATCCCGAGGTTCACAGCCGAGTCTTCACCGCGCTGAAACGCGAGCGCGGCTTTCGGGCCGTTCAGGTGCATTGCGTCACGGATGCCGATGTGCTGCTCGAGCGTTTCCGGGCGCGTTGGGCGCGCGGGGCGCGGCATCCGGGGCACGCGGACGATGTCATGCTGCCGGAGATGGAGCTGCTGGCGCGTCAGGAACGCCCGCCGTTAAAGATTGATGGAGCGGTCTTCGAGTTCGACACGACCAACCTTCAGCGCGTGGACGATTCAAGGTTGCTCGAGGCCATCGCCTCGATGCTGACCTGAAGAGCGCATATGCTGTGTTTCTCGAGGTGAGGCGTGAGCCATCCGATCCTGTGCGGTTCAATCGCTCTGCATCCCAGTCAGGTCGGTCAGGCGATCCACAACGCGATGTACGAGCACCTGGGTTTGCCGTACGCGTACGTGGCGTTCGGTGTCGTTGACAGCGGCGCGGCGGTGGCGGCCATGCGCGCGTTGGGCATCCGGGGCTTCGGCGTGACCATGCCGCACAAGGTCAGCATCATGGCGTTCCTGGATCGGATCGATCCGGTGGCGGCGGAAATCGGGGCGGTCAACACGGTCGTCAACGATGACGGCGCGCTGACGGGTTACAACGTGGACTGGTTGGGGGCGATGCTGGCCATCGAGGAAAAAGGCGTGACTATCGATGGCAACCGCGCGTTCGTGGTCGGCGCAGGCGGTGCGGCCAGGGCGGTCGCGTTCGGTTTGAAGAAACGCGGCGCGAGCGTCACGATCTTCAACCGAACGCCGGAACGGGCGCGGGAACTGGCGGAATCGTTGGGTGTGGGTTTCGGCGGCGACCTGAGCGCTCTCTCGGCGGAGTACGACATCCTGGTGCACGCGACCGCCGCCGGGTACACATCTCAACCGGGCGTGTGCATCATTCCAGAACATATTTTGCAACCTGGAAAGACTGTGATGGACGTGGTCGCGGAACCCCTGCCGACGCCGCTTCAGGTCGCGGCGCAATCGGCGGGTTGCACGGTCATTCCCGGTTACCGGATGCGTTTGCACCAGGCCGCCGCGCAATTCGAGATGTACACCGGGCGCGCGCCGCCGCTCGAGGTGATGGAAGGCGTTCTGCTCGAGGCGATGGGCTTGTCGAAAGCGGCGTCCTGAACGAAGGCAGCCTCTAGAACACCGTCCAGCACGTGCCACTCGGGATGCGTGCTGGACGGTGTTGCTTTCATCCTGGCGCTCCGGCACGCGTCTCGAGGGCACGCTTTGTGCCGTGTCGTCCATCGGTCACGGGTATAATTCGCTGGTCAAGACAACCCGGCAGCGACCCCATCGCGGGATCATCTTCAATTTCAAAGACTGAGGTTTTCACATGAACAAAATGGTGGCAATCCTGCTGGTCGGTCTTCTCAGCGTCGGCGTGGCCGCAGAGACCCGCAAAGTCGTCAAGGACGGTTTCGCGTGCCAGTCCAAGGGCACGCTGCAGACCATCGTCGATCTGAAAGCCAACGCTGCCGCGCAGAAAGCGGAGTTGGGCAAGAACCTGCCCAGCGGCCAGTGCATCAACATCAAGAAGGGCGATACCGTGCAGGTCACGGGCGAGAATTTCATGCTCGATCTGGTCAAGATCAAGTACCCGTCCAAACCCAAGGAATACTGGACGACCGCCGATTTCGTGAAGTGAGCGCCGCGCCACGCCGACCGGCACCTATTCCGATAGTCTGAACCCAATGGACGCGCACGCCGTCATTGATCTCGGGGCCATCCGTCGGAACGCTCGCGCGCTGTCCGGCTTCGCGGGCGTTCCGGTGCTCGCACCCGTCAAGGCGAACGCCTACGGGCACGGCGCAGCGCGCGTGGCCTCGGCGCTCGAGTTAGACGATCACGTCGTGGGTTTCGCGGTGGCGACCGCATCCGAGCTGCTCGAGTTGCGCGCGGCGGGCGTATCCAAGGATGTCGTGCTGCTGACGCCACCCTCGAGCGAGGATCTCGGGAAGCTCGTGTCGGCGGGCGCGAGCTTCGTGGTCAGTTCCAGCCAGGAAATCGCATCCTTGCAGGCTGAGGCCAGCGCGCAGAACGCGCGAATTCGCGTCCACCTGAAAATCAATACGGGATTGAACCGTCTGGGGGCGAGGCCTGACGATGCCGCGCGCGTGATGCTCGAGGCGTCCAGGGCATCACATCTGGAGCTGTACGGCGTGATGACGCACCTGGTGGATTCGGAGGATGCCGATCCAGCGCACGCGGCGGATCAGATCGGGCGCTTCCAGGATTTCTTGCGTACCCACGACCCGGACGTGAAGTACCGCCACGCGGCCAACACGGGCGGCGTGCTGAACCGCGCGTTGGGCGCGCAGTTCGATCTGGTTCGACCGGGCATCGGCCTGTACGGCTACGCGCCGGGGCCGCAGATGGCGGGCATCGTGGCGCTCGAGCCCGCGATGACGCTGGTGTCGCACGCGATTTTCGTCAAGACGGTGCGCGCCGGTGATGCCGTGGGTTACGGCGCGACCTGGACGGCAGCGCAGAATTCCACGCTGGCCACGGTGCGGATCGGGTACGCGGATGGCTACCGACGCGCGCTCTCGAACCGCGCCAGCATGATCGTGGCTGACATCCTGGTTCCGGTCGTGGGTCGGGTCAGCATGGATCAGACCGTGCTGGACGTGACGGGTTTGGCGGTGCAGGTCGGTGATGCCGTGACGGTTTTTGGCCCCGGTCGGATCACCGCAGAGACGGTCGCGGGCTGGGCGGGAACCAACGCCTACGAGACCCTGACGGGCATCGCCCCTCGGGTCGAGCGCGTGTACAACGATACAGAAGCGGGTTGATTCGAGATCAGGCGGATACCGCCCGAGTGCGCTTTGAATAGACTTTCTAGGAAGTCAGTCTCGAGAACGCGTTGACGCGAGGGCGACCATCGAGGTTGCCCCTACAGGACAGGATCGTGTAGAGGCAGGTCTATGACCTACCTCTTCCCTCGAGACGTTACCGACCGTTTTCGCACGGGGTCTACTCGCTCAGCAGGCCTAGAGTCGCCCTGGGCGGCAGGCTCCATCTCGAGAACACCGTCCAGCACGCATATCCAAACTCGCGTGCTGGACGGTGTTCTGGTGATCAAACTTATTTCCGGGCGGCTCGAGGACGGGACGAACGGCCTTTGGGCGCGGCCTCGAGCATGACTGGTTCAGGTGTTCGGGTCATCAGTCCGTGTGACAGGATGCGTGTCACAGCTTTCGCCACGTGTTCGGCCTGATCGAGCGTGTCGGCCACGTTGACCGGGGCGTCCAGCAGCAAGGAAACCAGCCCGTGAACGGTGCTCCAGGCGGTCAGGGCGAGCAGTTGCGTGTCCTCGGGCGGGATCTGTCCGGCGCGCTGGCAGGCTTCGATGCCGTCCACGAGCACCTGGTAGGACTTCAGGCTGACGACCTCGAGATCGTCGGGTTGGGTGTCGTCGGGCAGGCACAGGTCCTTGCGGAACATGAATTTGAATTCGCTGGCGTGCGAGAACGCGAAGCGCACGTAGGCCACGCCGACCGCCTGGAAGCTCTCCAGGGGGTCGGTGCTGGACTGAGAGGCTTGAAACAGTTCAGCGGTCAGCGCCTGGAAGGCTTCGATGGCCAGCGCGCGCACCAGCGCGGATTTGTCCGAAAAATGGTGGTAGGGCGCGGCGTGGCTGACCCCGGCGCGGCGGGCGACCTCGCGCAGCGTGAAGGCGTCCACGCCGACCTCGACGGCCAGGGCCTGGGCGGCTTCGATCAGTGCCCGGCGGAGGTTGCCGTGGTGGTAGTTCTCCGGCTTGGGGTTGCGGCTCGAGACGGCGGGTGAACTTGACACGAGAAAGATCATAGCGTATCTTGACACCAGCAAGATACTAGACACTGTAAAGATTGACCGGCACACCCCCAGGAGGAACCACCGTGAACGACCTGCACGTGATCTTCGGCACCGGCCCGCTCGGCAAGTGGACGGCCAGGGAACTGACAAACATGGGCCACCGCGTCAAATTGATCAACCGCAGCGGCGCAGCCAGCGACCTGCCCTCCGGCGTCGAAATCGTCAAGGCTGACGCCTACGACACCCAGGCCAACATCGAACTGACGCGCGGCGCGGTCAGCGTCTACCAGTGCGCCCAGCCCGCCTACCACCAGTGGGCCGGAAACTTTCCCAGAATGCAGGCCGCCATCCTGGAAGCGACCGCCCACAACGGCGCAAAACTGGTGCTGGCCGAAAACCTCTACGTCTACGGCGACCCGAACGGTCAGCCCATGACCGAAACCACCCCGATGAACCCGAACACCCGCAAGGGAGCGGTGCGGCTCGAGATGACGCAGGCCGCCTTCCAGGCGCACCGTGCGGGCAAATTGCGCGTCACCGCCGCCAGAGGCTCCGATTTCTTCGGGCCGGACGACCCGATTTACGCCGACCTGATCTTCAAGCCCGCGATTGCTGGCAAGACCGTCAACCTGGTCGGCAGCCTGAACCAGCCGCACAGCTTCACCTACGCCCCCGATTTCGGTCGCGCCCTGGCGATCCTGGGAACCCGAGAAAACGCCGACGGGCGCGCCTGGCACGTGCCCAGCAGCGCCCCGGTGACGCAACGCCAACTGCTCGACCTGATCCAGACGGCGCTCGGCAAGCCCGTCAAGGCGATGGCGGGCGGCAAGTTGATCCTGAGCGTGATGGGCTTGTTCAACCCGTCCGTGCGCGAGATCGTCGAGATGCTGTACGAGTTCACCGGGCCTTTCGTGATGGACTCAAATGACTTCCAGAAGACCTTCGGTGTGCAACCGACCCCGTTGGAACGCGCCGTCCGTGAGACGCTGGACTGGAACCGGGCGCAAATCGCCTCGGGCGCCCCGACGCCCGCGCGCTCCTGAGCGCGAAGACCGTCCAGGACGACAGGTTGCGAATCTCGAGGAAGCCGCGTCCATGAAGGCCGAAGACGCCGAGGTGCGAATCGAACTCGAGCGCGCCAAACAAAACCTGAACGACCTGAAAAAGTGAGCCCGCGACTGACCTCGAAACCGTTTCGCGCCGATTGAACGGTACCGCAAAGGAATCCATCATGACTTCGACGACTTCAAACCCGAACCGGCAACCCCGCCTGAATCCGATGGAATGGATTCAAAAAGGCTCGAGCCTGAGCCGCATCCTGACCGCGTTGACCATCGCCTGCGCCGCCATCGCCGTACTGGCGCTCATAGGCGTCTTCGCCGACCCCAGGCAGGTGTTGGGGCAGCCCGTCTGGGCCAAGACCACCAAGTTCGCCATCAGCATTTCCTTGTACGGCGCGGCCATGCTCTGGATTCTGGGCGCGATTCAGACCCGAGCCGCGCGGATCGTGGCCAACGGCATGGGCGCGATCCTGAGCGTCGAAATGATCCTCTTGATCACCCAGGCGATTCGCGGTCGAGCCATGCACTTCAACATCTCCACGCCGTTGGACACGGCGCTGTGGGCGGTCATGAGCTTCGGGATCTTCACCTTCTGGGGGTTTGCGCTGGTGGCCGCCGTGCTGATGATGCGCCAGAAGGTGGGTTCAAGGGCCTTCACCTGGAGCCTGCGATTGGGATTGATCGTCGTGCTGATCGGCTTCGCGCAGGGTTTCTTGATGACCGGCCCCAACAACCTGCAAATGGCGGCGCTGAAATCCGGTCAGAAGCTCGACATGATTGGTGCGCACACGGTGGGCGCCATCCGCGACGGCGGCCCCGGCATCCCGTTCCTGGGCTGGAGCACGGATCACGGCGATCTGCGGGTCGGGCATTTCATCGGCATTCACGCGATTCAACTGATTCCGCTGCTGGGCTTTTTGCTGATGCGCCGCCGCGAGGGCTGGCTGACGGAATCGCATCGCGTCTGGCTGGTCTGGGTCGGAGCGATCGGCTATCTGGGGCTGGTCGGGCTGGTGACGTGGCAAGCCCTGCGCGATCAGAGCATCATCGCGCCGGACGGACTGACGCTGGGCGCGTTCTCGAGCCTGGTCGGAATCGTGCTGGTGGCGTTCTTGGCGATCACCGGGCACGCTCGGGCAACCGCAAAAGTGGCGTCTCGAGCCTGAAAAGACCGTCCTGGACGCGTATTTTAAAATGCGTCCAGGACGGTCTTCCGATAAGGGGTGAACCTGTGAAACCCGTCCAGCTCGAGTTGATCAAAACATCCATCTCCAACCTGTATTTGCTGATCGGGGAACGCCCGGTGCTGGTGGACACGGGCAACCCCGGCAACGCGGATCTGGTCATCAAGACCCTGGCGCGATTCGGGTTCGCGCCGCGCGATCTGGCGCTGATCCTGCTGACCCACGCGCACGGCGATCACCTCGGCAGCGCCAACGCCCTGCGCGAGCGCACGGGCGCGCCGATCGCGCTGCACGGGGCCGACCTGGAGATGGCACGCTCGGGGCACCAGGACTTGCGCCCGGCGGGACTGGACGGGCGCTTGCTGAAGCGGTTCTTCTCGGATCATTTCGAAGCCGTGGAACCGGACATCGTGCTAGACGGCCAGACGAGCCTGGAGGCTTACGGCCTGGACGCCCGAGTGATCCAGACGCCCGGTCACACGCCCGGATCGGTGTCCGTGATCCTGCCGGACGGTCAGGCCGTGATCGCGGACGTGGTGCGCGGCGATTTCGTGCTGCCCAACCGACCGACCCGGCATCTTTTTGCCGACGATCTGAGCATCGTGGCCTCGAGCATCCAGCGTCTGCTCGGGCTGCCCCTGACGACGCTCCATCCGGGTCACGGTCTGGCGTTCAGCGAGGCATCGCTGGCGCGGCGTTTCCCGGCGTCATCGCCCGTCCTCGAGAACGCGCGATAAAAGCTGCCAGCAACCAGAAAGGAGCCACTATGAAGACCCTCGTGATTCTAGGGCACCCGCAATCGGACAGCCTCTGCGGTGCGCTGACCGAGGCTTACGCGCTAGGTGCGAGATTGGGCGGGGCGAGCCTGGAGCTGTTGCGATTGGGCGAGTTGAGCTTCGATCCGGTGCAGCGCGAACGCAGAGGTTACGCGGGCACGGACGCGCAACTCGAGCCCGATTTAATCCGCGCGCAAGAACTGATCGAGCGCGCCGATCACCTCGTGTTCGTCTTTCCGAGCTGGTGGGGTTCGATGCCCGCGCTCTTGAAAGGTTTCGTGGATCGCGCGTTTCTGCCGGGCTTCGCCTTCAAACCGCGCAAGGGATCGGCGTTCCCCGAGAAGCTATTGGTGGGCAAAACCGCTCGGATCATCGTGACCATGGACACGCCCAGCTTCTGGCACGCGCTCATCTACCGCGCCCCCGCAGAGAACGCCCTGCGCCGCGCGACCCTGGCATTCTGCGGCGTGCGACCCGTGCGCGTGACGCGCTTCGACCGCGTGCGAAGCTCGAGCCTGGAAACCCGCACGCGCTGGCTCGAGAAAGCCCGCACACTCGGCGCGCACGATGCAAAGGAGGCGCATGGACACCCTGTTCTCGCTCAGTAGCTTGCTGGTCATGCCGTTCTGGGCGCTGATGATTTTCGCGCCGCGCTGGTCGTGGACGCGCCGCATCATCGGATCGCCGTACATCAGTCTGCCCGCCGCCGCGTTGTACGCGGTTCTGGTCTTGCCGAACGTCGTTTCACTGCTGCCCGCGCTGGCCAACCCCAACCTGGCGGGCATTCAGGCGCTGTTGGGATCGCCGCAAGGCGCGACGATTGCGTGGGTTCACTTCCTGGCCTTCGATCTGTTCGTGGGGCGCTGGGCGTACCTGGACGCCCACGAGCGCGGGATCAACCCGTTCCTGATGGCGTTCGTCCTGGCGCTGATCCTGATGTTCGGGCCGCTCGGCTTCGCGGTTTACCTGGGCGTGCGCGCCGCGTTGGGCTCGAGAAACCCTCACGGCGCGACCCAACCCGAAGCCATCTGAGTTGAATCCATCTCCCCGGAGGAACCCATGAAACCCGCACCACGATGGTTCAACCCGACGCGCGCCCTGGTGATCGCGCTCGGCCTGAGCGCAGTCCTGGCCGCCTGCACGATCGTCAGCCCGACCCGGTATTTCGCGCTCAGTTCCACGCCGGACAAAACCGTCCGCGCGTCTGAAACGCCGCTCGCCCGCAGCGCCCAGCAGACCTTCTGGGAGGGCTTTCACGCCGGACGCTACGCGGAACTCCCGGAATCCCTGCGCCTGCTCACGGCGGCGTACCTGGAGACGCCGAACGATCCAGAACTGGCGCGCCTGCTGGGACTGGCGCACCTCTGGAATGTCAGCGAACGCGAGCGCGTCCAGACCCCAGACCCGCGCGTCACCGATTCCGCGATTCTTTCCGAGCGCTACCTCCAGGAAGCCTACCGGCTCGAGCCGAAAGACGGGCGCTTGCCCGGATTCATCGGGGTTTTGCGATTGGCGCTCGGCAGCATCAACGACGATCCCAAACTGACCACCGACGGCTACCTGACCATCCAGGATGGCGTGAGCGCCTACCCGGAATTCAATTTGTTCGTGCTGAGCGTCGGCCTGAGCCAGCTTCCGGCGGGATCGGAACGGTTCAACGAATCCGTCGAAGCGATGTGGCACAACTTCGAGGTCTGCGCCAACGTGACCGTCAGCCGCGACGATACCGCGCTGGCGCGCTTGCCCGCGCTCAACCAGACCTTCCTGGATCGCGCCGCCCGCAACCAACTCTCGGACGGTGTACGCCGCGCCTGCACGAACACGCAAATTGCGCCGTACAACCTGGAAGGCTTCTTCATGCACTGGGGCGACGTGCTGGTCAAACAGGGCCGCACGGCTGCCGCCAGGACGATCTACGGGCTGGCCAAGATGACGCCGACCTACCAGAGCTGGCCGTACCGAGCCATCCTCGAAGATCACGTCGCCAATCTCGAGGCGCGCGCCGTGGCGTACAAGAATCCCGATCCGACCCAGCAACCCGAGCTGGTCGTGGCCAGTTCCGCGATGGCCTGCGTGGTCTGCCACCAGTCGAAGTAAGAATCCCGGCTCGAGAACACCGTCCAGCACGCAAATAAGAATACGTGTGCTGAACGGTGTTTCTTGAGGGTCATGCACCCTCGAGCTACGGCGTGGGCAGCAGCAGCAACCCGATCAGCGCGATCTGCACCGTCGGCGCGAGCGAACCCAGCCCGAACGCGTCCAGCAGCACCGTCGGAAGAACCGCCAGCAGCGCGGCACTGATCGAGGATTCGATCGAGCGCGGGCTGGTGCCGCGCCAGACGGCAAATTTTTCCAGCACCACCAGCGCCAGGATCGTGCGGGTCACGGCGGTCACGATCAGGTTGGGGTCGAAAGGCGTGATCAGTGCGGCGATCAAGGCGGCGATCAGGCTGCCGATCAGGATCACGCCGATGCCGGGCAGGGTGCGCCCCAGCGTGCGTTCGCCGCCGTTGATCGGCATCATCGGGTTGGGCGCTTCCGGGCCGATCAATCGCGGCAGCAGGAACACCAGCGCGATCACTTCCAGCAAAAGCCCGCCGGGGCCGCGCACCAGGCTGATGCTGGACAAGGCCACCACGCCCAACCGCACGATCAAATCCAGTTGCTCGAGCAATGGGCGGCGGTACAGCGTCAGCGCGGTGCGCCAGGCCAGCGCGCCTCGAGCGCCGGAATCCGGTGCGGGCACGGGCAGGAATCGGTTGGGCCGGATGGCGGTCGGGGAATCGCGCAACTGGTCGCGCAATCGGCGCTGCTGGTCGGGATCGGGCATGGAGCGCGTCAGGATCATCATGAACTGCATGGCGCGCAACTCGCCCAGAATCTGCGCGTGCGTGGCGAAGCGCGTCGGGTAGCCGAAGCGCAAGCTGGCGGTCGTGCCGACCCAACCGATCGCGGCCAGCGCCACGGGCGCGATCAACCCAGCCGGGTTCGGGTTCCACAGGCCGCTCAGCAGGCCGACACCCAGCAACCAGGCCGTCAGGCTCGAGACGATCACGACCGCCAGCGCAGCGTTCAGCCACAGGTTCGCGGCGCGGTTGTCGCGGTCGCGCGCGGCGTAGGACAGCCATTCCAGATCCAGGCTGACCATCATCACCAGCGCCAGGGTCGGCGCGGCCCAGGGCACAGAAACGCCGAACCAGGCGCTCGCCACCAGCGTCCAGACCGCGCCCAGCACCACACCGATGGCAAAGCGCAGACCTCTGGCCTGGTTGATCGGCCAGGCCATCACGTCGGTTCCGGCCAGGGCGGGCAACCCCAGGCGGTACAGGTCGCGCCGTCCCAGGAAGGCGGGCGGCGTGCGGGAACGCAGCGTCACGAAAAACAAAATCGCGGCGCTCGAGATCGAGAAAATGACGGGCAGGTTGCTGGTGTTGATCGGCGGGTTGATCCTGGGCAGAATCTGGGCGCTGGCGATGGCGTAAATCACCAGCCAGAACAGAATCCAGGCGACCGTGCCCCAGCCGACCGCGCGGCCCACCCAGTCCACGTACCCGCGCAGGCCGCGTAGAAGCGTCAATCGGCGGGCGTAGCGCACGGCGTCCTCCGGGGGGTTGCCTCGGGTCACGCGCTGGCCTCTTCCTCGAAGGCCTCGCGTTCGATGCGCACGCCCTTCTCGAGGTCGATCTGGTGGAGTTCACCGTCTTCAATTTGCATCACGCGCGCCTTGACGCCGCCGCCCAGCATGTTGCGCGCCACGTCGCCCTGGTGGGCCGTCACCAGCACGGCCTTCCCGGCCTTGACGCGCTCGCGCAGACCTTTGGAGAGTTCTTCTTGCGCCTGCACGTCCAGGCCGTTGAAGGGTTCGTCCAGCATCAGCAGGGGCACGTCCAGCCCGAGCGCGAGGGACAGCGAAAGTTTTTGCCTCATGCCGCGCGAGTGGCTGGACGGGAATTCGTCGGTGCGCTCATCCAGTAAAAACCGCTCGAGCCAGGCGGTGATGCGGCCTTCGGCTTCGGGTTGGCGGTAGGCCAGCGACACGAAACGCGCGTGCTCCTTGAGGGTCAGGTCCTCGTAGAGCGCGGGTTCGTCGGGCACGTAGCAGAAGCGCGCGCGGGCTTCGAGCGAGCGCGGCGCGTGATCGGCGATCAGGATTTCGCCCTTGGAGGGCAGCAATCCCGCGATGGCGCGCATCAGCGTACTCTTGCCCGCGCCGTTGCGCCCGACCAGCCAGACGAGTTCCGCGTTGAGGCTCATGTTGACGCCGTTCAGGATTCGCGTCCTGGCGAGCGTGACCTCGAGATCCTGGAGTTGGAGGTGTGCGGCTGTCATCGCGGCAGTCTACGCCGGGCGCGTTGGACGGTTTGGCCCGCGCGTTTCAAACGGTTCGCGCGCGCAATCAGAAGATCGTGCTGGACGGTGTTTTCATGCACGCACGGGAACAGTTCGGTGAAAGCGGGGGCTCGAGATCCCCTTCGGTCACAAACCCAGATTGCGGTGGTCGGCCAGCAAGCACCTGTCCTGCACGACCTCGATGCCCGCCTCGAGCAGCTTTCTGGTGAATTCATCGTTGCGAATCCCGAGCTGCAACCACACCAGCTTCGGCCTGGGGTTCATGGCCAGAATGTCGTCCAGGTGGCCTTCGAGGTGCTCTGCGCGGCGGAACATGTCCACCACGTCCACGGGCGCAGCAATTTCTTGAAGGCTCGAGCGCACGGGTTCACCAAAGAGCGTCTGTCCGGCCATGGACGCATTCACGGGGATGATCCGGTAGCCGCGCTGGTGCATGTATTCCGGCACGTAATGCGCGGGTTTTTCCGGTGCGGCGCTGACCCCGACCACGGCGATGTTTTTGGCGGTCTCGAGGACTTCTCTGGCTTCGTCTATGCCGATTCGTTCCTTGGCGATCATGCCAGAAGGTTAGCATCGGCGCGTTCCGCGAACTGATTTGAATCTCAGGTTTTGCAATGGAACACCGTCTGGGACACATTTATTTCTACTCGAGAAAACGCCTCTGGGACGGTCTAACCCCGCTCGAGTTCCAGCCAGGCCGCCGGGATCTGCTCGGCCACGTCTGAAGCGATCAGGCCGTAACCCTTCGATTGCGCCGCCAGATCGCCCGCGCGACCGTGCAGGTACACGCCCAGCCGTGCGGCGTCCACCGCGCCTAAACCCTGTCCCATCAAGGCCGCGATCACGCCGGAAAGCACGTCTCCCGCGCCGCCGGTCGCCATGCCGGGATTGCCGGTGGTATTGACCCACAGGCGCGTTCGGACGCCCTCCGGGGAACGCTCCAGGTGCGCCACGACGCTCGGACCGCCCTTCAGCACGACCACCGCGCAGTAGCGCTCGGTCAGGGCTCGAGCCGCCTCGAGCGGGTCGCGGGTGATATCGGTGGTTTTAACGCCCAGCAGTCGCGCGGCCTCGCCGGGGTGGGGGGTCAGCACGGCGTCCGGTACGGGATGGTCGTGCGATGCCCAGCGCGATTTCAGCCAGGTTTCCAGTTCGGGCTGGAGGGCATCTGCGTCCAGCAGCACGGGTTTCTCGAGGTGGCAAAGAAGCTCCAGCGCGTCCGTTTCGACCGCGCCCATGCCCATGCCCGCCGCGAGCGCATCGAATTTTTCGTGAGCCAAAAAAGTCAGGTTTTCCCGAGTCCAACTTGGAATCGTTCGCCGCGTGGCCTCCATCGGTGCGCCCAACCCAGCGCGTTCCGGTGCGACGACCTCGACCAGTCCCGCTCCCGCCCTGAACGCCCCCAGCGCCGCCAGCGCGGGTGCGCCGGGGTACGATTCCAACCCGCCCAGCACCAGCACGCGTCCGGCGGTTCCCTTGTGGGCGTCCCTGGCGCGGTGTGGCAGAGGAAAGGCGTTCGGTTGCGCGACCCCGGCGGTGGCGTGCTGGGCGGTGATCCACGGCGGAACGCCGACATCACCGACCTGGACTCGACCGGCCATATCAGCGGCGGGATTGAAGACCAGCGAAGGCTTGAGTCCGGTCAGCGCGACCGTGAAATCCGCACCCACCGCATCCGGCGATGGCTCGAGCGCGTCGGTGAAACCGGTCGGTACGTCCACCGCCCAGACCTCCAGGCTACCGCGAATGTCCTTCAGGCGGCGCAGGAACCGCGCCTCGAGGTCGCGCAAGGGCGGTCTGAAACCCGAACCGTAGAGCGCGTCCACCACGATCTCGTAAGGCCAGGCGGCATTTTCCAGATGCTCGATTTCGTCCCCGAGATTCCTGACGGAGACGCGCCACGCATCCAGGGCAGAACGCATCGTGCTGGACGGTTCGGATTCACCAGCACCGGGCGCGGTCAGCACGGTCACGCCGTAGCCGGACGCCGCGAGGTGGCGCGCGACCACCAGGCCATCGCCGCCGTTGTTGCCCTTGCCGCACGCCACCAATGCGCGGCACGGTTTCTGGTGTTCTCGGCGGATCGCGTCGGCCACGGCTCGCCCCGCGTTTTCCATCAGGATCACCACGGGAATGCCCGCGTCGGCGGCTGCCGCGTCGATCTGTTGAACATCGTCCGCCCGCAGCAGGAAAGCCGTCTGCGGTGCGCCCGGTCGAATCGCTGAGGCCATTGGGTCATCGTAGCTCGAGCGTGAGAATTTGGCTTCGTGGCCGCGCTATGGATCAGGAACACCGTCCCGGACGGTATTTTCGGGCCAAAAACGAGTCTCGGGCGTTCACGATCCCGGTTTCTGGGTCGGGAGGCGTTCGCGCCGCGTGTCACCCAGGCCGTAACATGATCCCGTGGAAGCGCACCATCACCTGCAAGCCCTGGGTCTGACCGAATACGAGGCCCGAGCCTACGTCGCCCTGCTCGGTCTGGGGCGGGCGCAACCCGCCAAGATCGCGCGGGCATCGCGGATTCCGCGACCGAAAGTTTACGAAACCTTGGAACGGCTCGAGGCCAGGGGGCTGGCCACCCGCACCCAGAGCGCCCCGCTGGAGTACGCGCCCCTCAGCACCCGCGAGTACATCGCGCGGGCCGAACGCGAGTTCACGGGTCGGATCGAGGGGCTCGAGCGCGCCCTGTCCAGGCTGACGCCCGACCCCGCACCCGAAGCCGTCTACCCGTTGCGCGGCGAGGGCGCGATCCGGGGATTGATCGAGGACATCGCCAGCAACGCCCGCCGCAGCCTTCACCTGGCCGGGGACACCGCTTTCCTGGATGGCCTGGAAGCCCGCGTCGGGCGCGGCGTGAACGTGGTGCGCGGTGCGCTTGAAGGCTTACCACCGATCGCAGCGTCCGGGCAGGACCCCCTGCTGGTGGCCCGCGACGGCGAGGCGGCGGTCGTGGCGCACATGGTTTTTGACGGTCAGGTCGAACCCCACGGCGTTCACACGCACAACCCGGTGATCGTGCGATTGGTGGAGGGGTACGTCGCGCTGGCGGCGCGCGAGGTCGCTGCGCTGGCGGCGCGCGAGGTGGCAGCTCTAGCGGCGCGAGAAAAACCTGCGAGCGCGGTCGCGTCCAGCAAATCGAGAACCCTGAAAACACCCCGCAAATAAGTGTCTCGAACAGGTTTCTCGAGTTTCAAGAATGACCGAAATACCGTCCAGCACGGTGTTTTTCGAGACACCAAATTCACGTCCCGGACGGTCTTTCTCGAGGATCAGCCGCAACGGGACGATCGAGGATGAGTGCGCCCTGGATCGAGCCTGACCTGACCCTTGAATTCTGAGCTTCCCAGACCGTGCTCACCGCATCAATGCCGGACGGGCAGATTGTTATGCTCGAGCCGCGAGGAGCCGACAATGGAAATCCTGCCGGGCATTCACCAGCTCAAAAATTCTTTCGTGAACCTGTACCTGATCCTCGAAGCTGACGGTCTGACGCTAATCGACACGGGCGTGGGGCGCTCCGGGCCGAAGCTGGTGCTCGAGACGATTGCGTCGCTGGGGCGCAAGCCGGGCGATCTGAAACGCATCCTGATCACGCATTCCGATCCCGACCACACGGGCGGCGCGGCGGAACTCAAGAAGGCCACGGGCGCGAGCATCCTGGCCAGCCAGATTGAGGCCGACGCGATGGGCGAGGGGCAGGCCAGCCGTCCCCCGAACGGCGCGGTCATCAAGTTGATGATCAACCTGATGATGCCCAAAATAACCCCGCAACGGGCCGATGGCGTGATCCACGATGGACAGGTATTGCCCGTGCTGGGCGGGCTGAACGTGATTTCCACGCCGGGTCACACGCCGGATCACGTCTCGTTTTACGCGCCGTCAAAGCGGGTGTTGTTCGCGGGCGATTCGATGATGGCCAACGGTGGCAAGCTGAGCTTCGGGGCGGGGCCGTTCACCTGGAATCTGCAACGCGGCAAGGAATCCATTCAAACGGAATCAAAGCTCGAGCTGGACGCCGTCTGCTGCGGTCACGGCAGCGTGGTACGCGGCCCCGGAATCCAGTTCCCGTTCTCGAGTTAGGCTTTTGTGAGCTTGCGTCGCCTGCCGGAACACGCCCTGGCCGCCTCGAAAGACGAGGTGCTGGCCGAGGCGATCACCGCGCATTTCGCGGGCGCAGACTGGCCCGAAGAACGGGCACTCGAAGCGCACATCTCGCAGCTCGGTCACGACGCCGGAGCGCCCACACCCTACGGCGCACCCTGGGCGCTCGATAACGGCGAACGCTGGCTGGCGCACGGTCTGGGCACGTTTTTTTTCGGGCTCGAAGCCAGGGGAGAATTCAAACGGGCTGGCGCGGCGGCCATCCTGGTCACGACCCACGGCCTGCGGCTGGTGCTGGGCGCGGGCGGGCCGCAGAAACCCTCGGGCTGGGCGCTGGCGGCTCGCGGCAAGGGACGCGCCCCGTCGGGGTATCTCGAGCCGCACCATTTCCGATTCGTGGAACTCACGGAAATCGGCGCGGGCGACCTGATGTTCCTGCATTTCTGGCGGCTGGAACCGCTGGTGCTGCGCGTGCCGTGGCCCAGATCGCTGGCCGCGCTGATCGCGGGGTTGCGGGCCGCGCAGAAACGACCTCTGGCGCTCGAGGAGGGTACGGTCGTGGTGCCTGAACGCCCGAAATCCCAGGACATTGCCGTCAGCCAGAAACCCAGGCGCGAATAGTCCGGGTTGTTTGATCCCCGCCCGAAGCGATCCTGGTGCGCGGCGCACGAACCGTCCACCACGGGGCGCGTGTTAACCTTTTCCCATGCGTATCGGCGTGATCGGTTGCGGCAACATCTCCGGAATTTACCTCGAGGCGAACGAACGCTTCAGCAACCTCGAGATCGTGGCGTGCGCGGACATCGACCTGGAACGCGCGAAATCCCAGGCGCAAAAGCACGGCATTCCCAGGGCTGTATTGCCTGACGAATTGCTGGCGATGGACGATCTGGAACTGGTCATCAACCTGACCATCCCGGCGGTTCACGCCGAGGTCGCGCACAGCGCCCTGAAGGCCGGAAAGCACGTCTACAACGAGAAACCCCTGGCGATTGAACTCAGCGACGCTCGAGCCTTACTGGAACTGGCGCAATCCAAAAACCTGCGCGTCGGTTGCGCACCGGACACCTTTTTGGGCGCGGGCTTGCAGACCTGCCGCAAACTGATCGACGACGGCGTTATCGGCTCGCCCGTGGCGGCGACCGCCTGGATGCACTCGCGCGGGCCGGACGCGTGGCATCCGAACCCGGCGTTTTTCTACCAACCGGGCGCGGGGCCGATGTTCGACATGGGGCCGTACTATTTGACGGCGCTGGTCAGCCTGCTCGGGCCGATCGCGCGCGTCAGCAGCGCCGCCCGCGCGAGCTTCGCGGAGCGCACCGCGAAATCAGGTGAGAAAATCCCGGTCAACACGCCCACGCACGTGGCGTCGGCGCTGGAATTTCAGGGCGGCCCTATTGCCACGCTGGTCACGAGCTTCGACATTCACCCGCGCGAGCACGCGCACCTCGAGATTCACGGTTCCGAAGGCACGCTTCTGTGCAACGACCCGAACCATTTCGGCGGCCCGATTCGCCTGCTGAAAGGCGGCACACAGGACGCGCAGGAGATCGCCTTGACGCACGGCTACGATCAGAACTCTCGCGGTCTGGGCGTCAGCGAGATGGTCTACGCGATGGCTGCGAACCGCGATCACCGCGCCAGCGGCGCGCTCGCGTACCACGCGCTCGAGGTCATGCACGCCAGCCTGGAATCCGCGCGTTCGGGTCATCGCGTGGAAATTGAAAGCCGTCCAGCGCGACCGGGTGCGCTGCGCGCGGGTTTCGACGAACGGATTCTCGAGGCTTGAGGGCAAGAGCACCGTCCGGCACGCGCCATTAAATATGCGTGCTGGACGGTGTTCTTGAATTCAGTCCTCCCCTATTTTATAGATGAGGTGCCATCAGCCCGCCTTCGGCTGATGACGAATGAGGTGCGTTTTGGGATCAAGAAGCGATTTCGCCCGGCAGGTGCGTCTTGGGATCGAGAAGATGCTGTCCGTAGCGCGAGCATCGAATGCGTGTGTGACGGTTCTCGAGTTCATCCAGCGCTGGCGCGGCACCATCAACTGATCTGGTTGGTGGAAACGTGACCCCGCACGAACTGGTTGCGCCCAGCGTTCTTGGCGCGGTACAGGGCGCGATCTGCAGCTTCAATCAAGGTCTTGGTCGTGTACGTGACGTTCGGAACGATCGTGCTGACGCCGATGCTGAGCGTGACGGTCGCGGCCACGTCGGATGCGGCGTGCGGAATGCCCAGTCGGTTGATGATCTCGTGCAACCTGACGGCGACCCGGTCTGCACCGGCAGCGTCGGTTTCGATCAGGATGATCGCGAATTCCTCGCCGCCGTAGCGTGCGACCATGTCCCCGGAGCGGCTGGCTCCGGCCTGCAATGCCCTGGCGACAGCCCGCAGGCATTCGTCACCTTGCACGTGACCGTAAGAATCGTTGAAGCGTTTGAAGTAATCGATGTCGCACATCAACAAGCTCAGGGGGCGCTGGTGGCGGTGGTGGTGACCCCACTGGCGCTCCAGGTACTCGTCGAAGGCGGAACGGTTGTTGACGCCGGTCAGGCCGTCGGTCAGCGTCATCTGGCGCAACTGATTGTTGGCCTCGAGCAACGAGACTTCGGCGGTTCGGCGCTGGATGATCTCGTCTTTGAGCAAATTGTTGGTGTTCTCGAGTTCTTCGGTGCGTTGCCGGATGCGACCTTCCAGGGACGCGGCGTAACTTTTGAGGGCGGTCGTCTGGGTCATGTTGTGCAGGCTGTCGCTGATCAGGGTGCGCAGGGCTTCGTGGTTGCGGTGCGCGTCGCCGGTGGCGTCGGTCAGGATGTAACCGTAGTGCACGTCGGCGGTGAACAACGGGTGAATGAACATCGCGCCGCGCCGCAACTGTGATCGCATCGACGCGGGCAGCAGTTCCCTGGATGGGAATACGCTTTCGTCGGGTTGGATCGGTTGATCGCGGTCGTGCGCCAGCACGATCTGCGCGGTCTGGGCGGCGTGCGCCTCGAAGCTCGAGTAGAGCCCCACGAAGCAGCGACTGATGCCCAACCGGGCGAGCTGGGGCGGGATGCAGGCCAGCAGTTCCGACAGGTCGGAGGCGACCATCAGCGTGCGCTCGAGCTGGCGCAGGCCGTCAAAATCGTATTGTTCCCCGAGCACGCGTCTGGTGTGTTCGATCAGCGAGAATTCGTCCAGCACGATCCGCGCCTGTCCCCAGGTGGCCAGCAGGTGCTCGATGGCGCTGCGCTCACTCAGGCATTTCAGCGCGCAATCCCGCAGTTGCTCGAGCATGCTCACCCACGGTTCCTTGCGCGCGACGCGCCGCATCATGGTGCGCCACATCGGCAGGAACGCCCGACCGCCGCCCGGACTGAGCGCGTCCTGCACGATGGCGTCGAACAACTGGGCGGATTGCTGGTCGCTCAGGATCTCGAGCGGCGCGGTGGCTCGGGCGAAGGCGGCGCGTTGAACATCTGCGTTGGTTTCGGATGCGTCCGATGCGCCGGACGCCGGAAGGCTTTTCAGATTGGGAAAGACTTCCGATCCGCACGATGCGCGAACCACCAACCGGGTCGGCAGGCGCACGGAGCTCACGTCTTCGCGGTTGGCGCGGCGCAGCAGCAGCCTGACGGCCTCCGCACCCTGATCGAACAACGGCTGGCGCACGGTCGTCAACGGCGGCGAGGTGAACTGACTCTGCTGCAAATCATCGAAACCCGTTACGGCCACGTCGTCCGGGACGTGCAGGTTGCGTTCTTGAAGGGCGCGGGTGATGCCGTTGACCATCTCGTCGTTGGCCGACACGATCGCATCGAAGGTGTGCCCCTGGTCGAGCAATTGAACGGTGGCGTTGTACGCGGGAATGTGCCAGAAATCTCCGGTGATCATCAGTTCCGGGCGAACACGAATGCCGTGGGCGCGCAATACGTCGCAGAAGGCCTGTTCGCGCTCCAGGCTTTCGGGGCTGCCGTCCGTGCCGCGCACGAAGGCCAGGCGGCGGTAACCGCGTTCGACCACCAGGTGCGTCACGAGTTCTCGCATCCCGGAGGTGTTGTCCACCAGAATGGCTGGAACGCCCGGTAAATCCCGCGCGATGCCGACGATCGGCAACGGTGCGAAACCATCGAGGAAAGCCCGTATGTGCTCATCGGTCACGTGATGCCCGATGGCGCTGGTGAACGCGACCAGTCCGATCAGGTCTTGTGGAATCAGGCGGTAGGTGTCGTTGGCGGGCGCATCGTGGAGTTGAACCGGGTTGAGTTGCCGCCCGACGAAGATCAGCACGCTCAAGCCTGCGGCTTCGGCCTGACTGCGGATACCGTTCAGGATCGGGGTGTAGTAATCACCGACGACATCCAGAAGGACGCCTATGGTGCCGGATTTGAAACGGTGATCGGTCATGGTTGTCAGTCTTTGCGCTGGTGGGGTCGGCTTCAGTATTGCGATCCGGTGCTGAAACTCGAGAATTTTTAGCTCTTCAAATCGGCCTTTTTCTTCGTGCTGCACAGGTTGTGTGAATTATCGTAATGCAAATTGGGGCGTTCGGGTGGCTATTTCTGGCACGGGCGCTCGGGCCTCGAGGCTGGGTCGAGATGCCTCGCGCCCAACGCGCAAGAACGCCGTCCAGGAGCATGTTTTCATCGCAGAATCGGTCGTCGGGGTTGCCCCTTTGGCGTTAGACTGGAGCATGGCCAACATTGGATTGCAGCTCTACACCGTCCGCGACCGTCTCAAGCAGGATTTCGATGGCACGCTGGAAGCCGTTTCAAAGCTCGGATTTCACGGCGTGGAGCTCGCCGGGAATTACGGTGGGCGCGACGCGAGCGCGCTCAGGGCGTTCCTGGATGGGCTGAACCTTCAGGTGGCGGGTTTGCACATCGGCATCGAAAAACTGGAGACCGATCTGGACGCCCAGATCGAGTTCGCGGGCGCGGTCGGCTCGAAGTACATCGTCTGCCCGTGGTTGCCGGAATCGCGCTACGCCGACGAGACCGCCTGGAAAGCCGTCTTCGCCTCGCTCGAGGGCATCGCTGGGCGCGTCCAGGCGGCGGGCTTGAAGCTGGCCTACCACAATCACGTTTTCGAGTTCGAGCGCAGCGTCGGTCAGACGAGCGCCTTCGACGCGCTGTTCGCCGCCGTGCCGGACGCGCAGGTCGAGTTGGACATCGCCTGGGCGCACGCGGGCGGCGTGACCAGCGCGGATTACGTCAGGAAGTACGCGGGTCGTTTGCCGCTTTTGCACGTCAAGGACGTGCGCCGCAAGGCTTCGGGTTGGGATACCGTGGAACTGGATCGCGGCGAGGTTCCCGTCCAGGCCTCCCTCGAGGCGGGCGCGGCGGCGGGCGTGGAATGGTTCGTGCTCGAGCAGGATTTCAGCGCCGGGGACGCGCTGGAAAGCGTGGCGACCAGCGTGGGTTTCTTGCGCGAACGCGGCTGGCTGTAAACCCGGCACACCGTCCAGCACGCGGATTGAAGCACGCGTGCTGGACGGTGTTCTCATCGATGACGGGTATCTTTTTGGCATGAGCCACGAACGCGTTCCCGCGATGTTCCTGCACGCTTACCCGCTCAATGCGTCCATGTGGGACGCCCAACTCGAGGCCGTGCGCGGCGCGGGCTGGCCGGTGATTGCGCCAGATTTTCCGGGCTTCGGGATTGCGCCCCAGCGCGGCGAGCACACGCTCGAGGCGTTCGCTGACATCGCCATCACCGCGCTGGACGAGGCGGGTCGCGACCGCGCGGTGATCGTCGGGCTTTCGATGGGCGGGTACGCGGCCTTGCGGTTGCTCGAGCGCGCGCCGGAACGGATCGCGGGGCTGGTGCTGTGCGACACGCGCGCCGGAGCCGACGCGCCCGAAGCCGCCCACAAACGCCTCGAGGCCGCCGAACGCGTCGAGCGCGAGGGCACGGGCTGGATCGCGGACGCGATGCTGCCCAACCTGGTCGCGACCAGCGCCAGCGACGCCGTGAAGAACACCGTGCGCGGCCTGATCGCTCGGGCGTCCGCGCCCGGCGTGGCGGGGGCGCAGCGCGCGATGGCGGCGCGACCCGATTCCAGGCCACTGCTGTCGGGCGTGCGCGTGCCGACGCTGGTGCTGGTCGGTTCCGCCGATGCCCTCACGCCGCTGGCTGAATCCGTGCTGATGGCCGATGCGATTCCCGACGCGCGGCTCGAGGTCATCCCGAACGCGGGCCACCTCTCCAACCTGGAACGACCCGAGGCCTTCAACCGCGCGCTGCTGGGCTTCCTGCGGGAAAACGGGTCGTTTTAAGGCGCACCCAGGTCGGCTTCTAAAGAATGTGCACCGTCCAGCGCGCGTTCTCGAGAAGCGCGCCTCAGACGGTGCGCTCGAGCTTGAGGATCTGACGGATCGCGCCCGCGTGGTAGGCGGTGTGCGCGATGTTATGGATGACGATTTGCAGGCCCCGCTCGCTCCAGGCGGTGCGCGCCCGCACGGCGGTCAGCATCGCCTCGAACTCGTGGCGGATGCCGGAACGCAGGGCATCCCATTCGCTTTCGGTCAGGCTGAAAGTCGCCCAACTGTCCGCCCAATCCACCTGGGGTTGCTCATTGCGACCCCAGGCGCTGACGACGCGCAGCGTGAACCGGACGTGTTCGGCGTGCGCCGCGACGCTGGTGCGACCCGGCGCGGGGGTTCTGGAGGCTTGCAGGGCCGTCACACCGTCCAGCGAGGCCAGCAGACCGTTGTACCAGCCGTGCTGGGTTTCGTCGCCCCGGAAGGCCATCTCGAGCGCGGCCAGGATCGCGTCGGTGATGATCGGGCTGGAAATCTCGGGTGCGTCCATGCGTTCCTCCTTTGACCAGGCGAGCGTGCGCGGTATCCACCAGCGGATCGGTCTGGACGGAGCCGCGCGGTCGTGAACCCGCAGGAGCGCCATCAGCAATCGGCTCTCGTGCGGCGAGTGCAGCGCGTCGGTGATGAAGCCGATGATCGCGCTGAATCGCGCCTTCCAGCGAGACCTCGAGTTCCGGGCGCCAAGCCGCAATCAGGTTGCCGGATTCCACGGCGCACAAATCCACCAGCACCTCGAGCGCGTCGCGCGCGTACCAGCGGGTCGCCTCGAGCCTTCCCAGCGCGCTCGAGACGAGCGAGCCGACCAGATCGTCCCGTTCATCCATCCCGAACGCCCGAGAAAAGCGTTCCGCCCTGGGCGCGCCGTTCAGGGATTCAGGCGCGCAAGCTCCGGCGCACGTCAGGCAATCGAGCAGTTCCGAAAGGAGCATCGCCTCCCTCGCCCGCGCCGAATTCAAATCTCCAGGCTCGAGAGCACCGCCCTGGACGCGCTTTCTTGAAGACGCAAAAACACCGCTCCCGACGGTCTTCATCTCCCCTCTCTCTGACTGAGGGCTGGCCACCTCACCGACTCCTCGGATCGAGCGCGTCGCGCACGGCGTCCCCCAACAGATTCCAAGACAAACCCCACAGGATCAGCACCAATCCAGGAAAAAAAGACACGTACCAGTACTCGAACGGATTTCCCGGTGAGCCCTGCAAGAAACCGCGCGCGAAGTTGATCAACTGCCCCCAATCGCTGTAGCCGACCGGCGTGCCCAACCCCAGAAATGACAACGCCGCCGCCGAGAGCACGATGCCGCCCATGTCGAGCGTGACCTGCACCGTCAACGGCGTCAGCGCGTTCGGCAGGACGTGCCGGAAGATGATCCAGGCGTCCCTCGCGCCCAACGCCCGAGCGCCCTCGACGTACTCGAGCTGCCGGATTCTCAGGATTTCAGCCCGCACCAACCGCGCGTAAATCACCCAGCCGACCAGCACCAACGACAGCACGATGTTGTTCAGACTCTGACCAAAAATGGCGATCAGCACGATGGTCAAAACCAACCCCGGAAACGCGAACACGATGTCGGTGAAGCGCATGAACACGTTGTCGATCCAGCCGCCGAAATACCCGGCGATGCTGCCGACCAACACGCCGATCACCAGCGTCGCGGCGATCACCAGGAACCCCAGGTAGAAGGCCGTGCGCGCGCCCCAGACCAGGCCGTAGCGCGTGTCGTAGCCGTTGGACGTTCCCAGCGCGCGCCCGTCCTGACCGGGCGGCGTCGGAATCGGCGAGAAACTCAATCGCGGCATGACGAAGCAGGTCGCGGGCGGTCGGAAGATGGCGCGCCAGAACGTGCCACTCGCGAGGTTGTAGACGCTGCCCGATTCGCTCGCGCCGAGGTCGCGCAGGCAGGACTGCTCGGGGGGCGCGAGCAAGGGCGCGAAGGCCGCCATCAATCCGAACGCCAGCACGATCACCAGCCCGATCACGGCCAGCGTGTTGCGCCGGAAGCGCCTGATCACGCGCGAATCCCACCACGAATCGCGCCCGGTTTGCGGCGGGCTGGACAGGATGCTGGCCGCCATCAGGTCATCCTCTGGGGTACGCGATGCTCGAGAACCGCACGATTTTTGTAGGAGCGAACGGCGCGTCCAGGCGCGCGTTTCGCCCATGAGAACGGGGTTCGACGCGCGACGCGTTCGACCTCGCGCCAGGGACGGTCTTCGCCTTCAGGCCAGATTCGATGCTCAATTTCAAGAACACCGTTCTGGACGGCGTTTCTCGGGGCACAACTTCTCGCATCCTGGACGGTGTTCTCGAAAACCGAAACCTCTCGCATCAGTCGAACCTCACGCGCGGGTCGATGAATCCGTACAGCAAATCCACCACCAGGTTCGCCAGCACCACCAGGAAGGCCGTGAAAATCGCGAAGCCCAGCACGCCGGGGTAATCGAGTTGCACCGCCGCCTGCGCGCCCCACGAGCCGATGCCGGGGTACGCGAAGATCGTTTCGGTGATGATCGCGCCCGTCAGCAAACCCGCGACCGTCAGACCCGCGATGGTCGCCACGGACAGGAGCGCATTGCGGCGCGCATGCTTGAGGTTGACCACGCGCTCCGGCAGGCCCTTGGCGCGCGCGGTGCGGACGTAATCCTGCTGCAGGACTTCCAGCAGGCTCGAGCGCATGACCTTCAAAATCACCGCGCTCGAGATCGTGGTCAGCGTCAGCACGGGCAGGATCAGGTGGCGCACGGCGTCCAGGAACAGCCCGAAGCGCCCGTTCAGGAGCGTGTCCAGCGTCAGGAAACCCGTGTAATGCCGCAACGGTGCGATCGCGGTCTGAAGGGTGCTTTCCTGAGATAACTGCCCGAAGCCCGGCAGGATGCCCAACCCGCCGTAGAACAGCATCAGCAACCAGATGCCCAGCACGAAGGTCGGCAGGGAAAAGCCCAGCACCGCGATCACGCGCGCCATCTGATCCACGAATTTATCGCGGTTCAAGCCCGCGATCGTACCCAGCCAGATGCCGATCCCGATGATCGGCAAGCAGGCGTACAGGGCCAGTTCAGCCGTGGCCGGGAAGCGTTCCTGGAGCGTCTGCAAGACCGGCTGGCGCGAGGCCCGAGAGAACCCCAGGTTGCCCTGGAAGGCGTTCTGGAGCCAGCTCCAGTACTGCACGTAGAACGGCCTGTCCAGACCGTACTGCCGGATCACGGCGTCCACGTTCTGCAGTTGCTGGTCGCTGCGCACGAAGGAACTGGCGCGTTGCGCCGGAGAAAGGAACTGCATCAACAACACGATCAGGGCCGTGACGGCCAGCATCACGAACGGCAGCGCGATCATTCGTCTGAAGATGAAGGTCAGCACGTGGCCTCTTTTCTCGCGTCCTGGACGGTGTTTATTGGGTAGCATCCGTCTGAGACGGTGTTTTCATCCGGGAACCTGCGGGCTCGAGACGCGAGCGATTGGCACGTCACGTCTCGAGCGATCGGTGCATCACGTCTCGAGCGATCGGTGCATCACGTCTCGAGCCCAGCCTCCAGAACCTGCGCCTCGGGCCGGATTACTTGGAAAGATCCTTCCAGAGGTAAATCCCGCTGACGGCGTTGTTGTAGTAGTAACCCTTCAGGTCGTCCCGCACGGTCAAGAAGTTGATCCCGGTCGGCAGCACGATCACCGGAACCTGATCCGCAGCGATCCGACCGATCAGCTTGTACAAGGATTCGCGCTTGGCAGGGTTGGTCGTCTGGCGCGCCTGCTGAATGGCGCTGTCGATCGTCTTGTTCTCGAAGTTGGTGGCGGGCGCGTAGTAGCCGCCGACCCTGGCGCTGCCGTAGAAGATCGGGATGTAATCGTCGGCGTCCGGGTAATCCGGAGCCCAACCCCCGACCGACATGGCCAGCTTGCTGGCCTGCTGATCCTGCGTGAACTGCGCGAACGGGATGACCTGCACGTCCACGTGGAACTTCGGGTTGATCGCCTCGACGTTCTGCTTCAGCAGTTCCGCCACGCGCTTGCGGGTGGTGTTGCCCTGGTTGTACTTGATCACCAGCGTGAAGCCCGCATCCCAGAGCTTGCCGCCCCAAGCCTTCTTGAAGAGCGCCTTCGATTTCTCGAGGTTGAAGCTGGGCATCGGGATGGACGCGTCGTAACCCAGGAAGCTCTCCGGTAAGGCCATCGTGCGGCGTTTGCCCTTGCCCAGCAGGATTTCCTTGATGTGGCGGTCGTAGTCGTAGGTCGCGCTGAACGCCCGGCGCACGTCGATGTCGCCGAAGAAATTGGCGGGCATGCCTTTTTCATCGAGCTTGCCACCGCCCAGCACGGCGGGGTCCTTGATGTTCTGGTTCATGAAGATCACGCTCTGCGCCAGGTTCGGCAGGTCATCGATGACCTTGACGCCCGCCACGCCCTCGAGTTGCTTGAGCGTGGGCCTCGAGAGGGTTCCGCCGGTCGAATCCGCGTCGCCCTTCTGGAGCGCCAGGACGCGCGTGGCCTCTTCGGGCACGACCTGAAGGATCACGTTCTCCAGCTTCGGCTTGCCCGCCCAGTAGCCCTCGAAAGCTTTGAAGACGTACTGGTTCTGACCCTTGGAGACCAGCTGGTACGGCCCCGAACCCATCATGTTCTGGTTCAGAAAGCCGTTGGCTTCCTGCAAATCCTTGCCGATCCAGGCTTTCCAGTCCTTTTCGGTGCCGCTCCACTCGCCGCCCGCAGAGGCGTATTTCCTGTCGATGATGCCCGCCGAGGTGAACGCCATCTTGTAGGGCCAGGACGCGTCCGGCGTGGCCAGCTTGAACACGAGTTGTCCGCTGGCGTTGCACGAGATCGCTTTTTCGATCCGATCCCAGCTGATCGAGGGATCGTCCTTGGCGTTGTCCGGCGTGCCGAACATGGTCGTGCCCAGCACCACGCCACCCCACGAGTTCGGGTTGTTGACGATCACCGAGCGGCGAAAGGTGTATTCCGCGTCGTCGCAGGTAAACGCGTCACCGTTCTGAAATTTGACGTTCTTGCGCAGCGTGAACGTCCAGGTCTTTCCGCCGTCTGAGGGCTTGTACTCGGTCGCCAGGAGCGGCACGAGCACCTTCAGGTCGGCGCCCTTGTAGCCCAGCAGTTGCTCGTAGACGTTTTCCGTGAACTGTCCCGAACCCGTGTCGTAGGCCTGGCTGGGGTCCAGGGTTCCGGGCACGTCCTGAAGAATTTCGACGTACGTGTTCTTCGGTGTGACCGCCAGCGCGAGCCCCAGGCCCAGACCGACGAGCGCGATGGGAACCAGTGTTTTTCGCATGAATCCTCCTCGGCGTGCTGCCGCGTGATGGGGCAAGTCGAGCTGGCTTTGCGCCCCGATGGCCCTTTTTTGATCTTCAATATCGCGTCCTGGACGGTCTTCTGGTTGATCGTTCCCGCTCGAGACGCCTCAGGCTCGAGGCTTCCGGCGGATGACCCGGTTTTTGTCTGACAGAACGCGTCCCGCGAAACGCCGCAGAATCGAGCGTCCAGCGGTAGATCGATCACCCGTTCCTCGCGCGATTGTGGCTGGTCAGCAGTGATCCCGCCGACGCGCCGGGAGCATCAAAGCACGCATTCTCTTCCGGTGGTGCATCCAGAACATTGTCTATTCCGAATAAAACGACTCGTATTTGCGCAAAGACACGATTCGAAATCCCTTCGACTGGGTAATCAGCGTGATATTTATTGGCTCAATCTAGGTGATACCCGTGACAAACGAATGGCGCTTTTGCGACCAAATTGTGACAGATGTTCGGGTTCGTGGACTGGATTTGCCTCGAGAATCGATCTGCTCAACGAGAAGGCTCGAGGTGCGGCGCGAAGAAGCACCGTCCAGCACGGCAAAAATTGATCACTGGAAAACGCGTTCAGGACGATCTTCTCGGGTCGGGTTTCGATGACACCCGTTTCAAGCGCGCCTGAGGCTCGAAACATTAGAATCCGCGCATGGCGCGCACACCATACAGACTCGATCCAGCGACCGCGAGCATCAGTCAGCTTCAGAGCGCGATCGGCGCGGGCAAGATCACGGCTCGAGGGCTGGTGGATTTCTACCTGGATCGCATCCAGAAGTACGACCCGCGGCTCAACAGCGTGCTGGAAGTCAATCCGGACGCCGGAAAAATCGCGGATCGGCTGGATCTCGAGCGCACCGGAAAAGGCCTCAGAGGTCCGCTGCACGGTATCCCAGTGCTGGTCAAGGACAACATCGACACGGCGGACAGACTGCACACCAGCGCCGGATCGCTGGCGCTGGCGGGAAACGTGGCATCGCGGGACGCGTTTTTGATCGAACGCCTGCGCGCGGCGGGCGCGGTGATCCTGGGCAAGGCCAACATGACCGAATGGGCGAACTTCATGGCGCGCGCCATGCCGTCCGGGTACTCGTCTCGGGGCGGGCAGGTCATCAACCCCTACGATGCCAGGCTCGCACCGGGCGGCTCGAGCGCCGGGTCGGGCGTGGCGGTCTCGGCGGGATTCTGCGCGGTCGCGGTCGGCACGGAAACCTCCGGCAGCATCCTCAACCCAGCCAACCAGAGCGGCATCGTGGGCTTGAAACCGACCGTCGGGCTGGTGTCCAGGTCAGGAATCATTCCGATTTCCGCCAGCCAGGACACGGCGGGCCCGATGGCGCGCAGCGTGTCCGACGCGGCGGCTCTACTGAGCGCCATGACGGGCGTGGACGCGCGGGATCGCGCCACTCGAGCATCGGCCAGACGCGCCACGGATTACGCGGCTTTTCTGGACGCCAACGGTCTGCGCGGCGCGCGGCTGGGCGCGCCGCGGGCGTGGTTCATGGACAAAATTTCAGCCGCAGAACGCCAGGTCTTCGAGGCTGCCCTACAGGCCATGCGCGACGCGGGCGCGAAGATCATCGAGGCCGACATCCCGACCATGCAAGCCCTGGGCGACCTGCACCCGGAAGTGCTGTTCTACGAATTCCGCCGCGACCTGAACGCGTACCTGCGCGGCGTGAACCAGTCCAGGCTCGAGACGCCGATCCGAAACCTGCGCGACCTGGTGCGCTACAACGAGGCCAGACCCGAGACGAT
Source organism: uncultured Deinococcales bacterium (assembly GCA_964244895.1). Classification (GTDB taxonomy): domain Bacteria; phylum Deinococcota; class Deinococci; order Deinococcales; family JAAFIG01; genus CAXTKV01. The sequence goes on along the minus strand of CAXTKV010000008.1, from coordinate 17,624 downwards.
GCTGCGCTACGGTCAGACGCTGATGCTGGCGGCGCTCGCGGCGGGCGGCACGCGCGCGGAAACGTACCGTTACACGCGCGAGCTCGACCTGCGCCTTTCGCGCGCGGAAGGGATCGACGCGACCATCGAGAAACACCGTCTGGATGCGATCATCACGCCGAGCTTCTGGGGGTGCATCATCAGCGCCAAGGCGGGCTACCCGAGCCTGATCGTGCCCGCAGGATTCACGACCGCCACGGCATCCGAGGCGGGCCGTCCGGTCGGCGTGACCTTCCTCGGGCGCGCCTGGGATGAGGGCGCGCTGATCCGTCTGGGCTTCGCCTTCGAGCAGGCCACGAAGGCTCGCCGCGCGCCGAAATTGAAGGCGTGACCCCAAAGAACACCGTCCAGCACGCGTTTTTAAAACGCGTGCTGGACGGTGTTCTCGAGGGCAGGGCTGTCAGTGACGATCAGTTGGGCGGCGGAGCGTAGTCCACTCGGAAGTTGATTGAAGCGCTGGTCGTCTGGCCGTTCTTGTCGGTGATGGTCACGGTCAGCACGCCATCGCCCCAACCGCAACCGAGCGGTGCAACGCTGAGTTGATCGTTCAGATCCCAGTATCCGTCCGGACTCGTTCCCGGCTGGATCACCACGGCGGGATGAACCGTCACGGTTTGCACGGCGCAACCCTGCTTGGTCGGTTGCCACGTCCAGACCCGCGAGATCGGTGCGACACCGTTGATCACGGCCTTCTCGAGCGTGACCGCATCGCCCGCGTTGACGCTTCCGGAACCGTTGTTGGCGGGCGTCACGATGCTCGCGCCGAGCGTGGCGAGTTCGTCCACGTTGACGTTGAGGGCGCTCGAATTCGTACCGCCGTACTTGTCGGTGACGTTCAGGGTGATGCTCAACGATCCTTTTGGAAAGCCATTTCCCAGCAGCACGCTGGTCGCGCAACCCGTCGGATTCGGGCTCAATCCGGGAATCGTCCAGGTGCATTTGACGTCCCACGGGGCGTCCTGCCCGCTGTTGGCGAGCTTGATCAATTGAAACGGCAGGTTGCGGTAGACGGTCGCGGCGGGCGTCGGGTTCGAGATGCCCGCGTCCGGCTTGGCGTGCGTGACGTTCACCGCGAAGTTGACCCGGTCGGTCGCACCTTTGCTGTCCTCGACGGTGGCCGTCACGAGCTGCGACCCGAGCGTTTTGAACTGGTAATTGATCTTCGAATCGGCCCCCGTGGTCGTACCGATCGTGCCCTCTTTCCAGGCGTACCACGTCACCTTGCAGCAAGCGTTGCCGTCCTCGACATCGCTGACGGTCGCCTCGAGATCGATGCCGAACGGGTGACCGATCTCGAGGTTGACGGTTCCTTTGGGTTGCACCAACGCAATTGCGGGCGCGATGTTGCCGTACAGGAACGACAGGGCTTTCAGGTCGCCGCCGCTCAGCGCGTCGCGGTTGCCGATCTGGTTGGCGCTGGTGACTTCACTGGCGGAATCGAAGGCGCGATTGACCGTGAAGGTCGGCAACGGCTTGCCGCCGCTCATCTTCGAGACGCCGTTGTAGACGGAGTAGTGCATCACCGAGCCGTAATCGTAGGTGCCGTACCCCGCGCCGTCACCGCTGGATTTATCGTACTGGTCGGTGTAATCGCTGACGATGTTGTCATACTGCACCGCGATGTACGCGTCGCGGTCGTTGCGGGATTGCTCGTGCCACAAGCCCAACGCGTGACCGAACTCGTGCAGGTACGTGCGCAACGGGCAACCGACCTGGAAGTGAAGATCCTGGCGTCCACCCTGGCGACCCACGTAAGAATCACCGCAGATCGGCTTGCCCGCGTCCGCCCTCGAGATGTAGACGTAATCCCCGCCGGGGCTCGAGAGCGGTTGCAGGGTCATCCCGGCCTTGTCGTTGAACACGGCGGCGGCCTGCACCACATGATCCCTGATTTCTTTCGGCAAACCAGGATCGAGATAATACGGGACGGTCCTGTTTGCCCAGAGCTTGCCGCGATCTGCGGGCTGGATGTTGGCTTGCGGCTTCAGGGATGTCCAACCACCCGATGACGCCACTTGCACGTTCTTGAGCGCAAAGATCACGTCACCCTGGTAGAGGGCGTAATCCTTGTACACCACGACCGGCAGTTGCACGGTCGCGGTCGGGTCTTGCACCGTCGGCGCGGCGAGCGTCACGACCCCCTTGGTCAGTTTGCCGACCGTGACCTTGACGGGTGCGCTGGTGACGCCGCCCGCGCTGGCGGTGATGTTCGTCTCGCCCAGCGCCAATCCGATAATCGTGCCGTCCGCACCGACGCTCGCCTTGCTGGAATCGCTCGAGGCCCAGCTCACGGCCTGTTGGACGGTATTGCCGCTCGAGTTGGTGACGGTCGCGTACAGCAACTGTCCCGCACCGACGGGCAGCGTCAAGCCCGTGGCGGGCGCGATCACCACGCTTTGCGGGGCCGGTTGGGTCGGGCAGGCGCTCAGGGCGACCGCGAGCAGGGGCACGATGGCGAACCAAGATTTTTTCACAGGTGTCTCCTTCTGATGGATCTGAGGCCGTGTTCTGGAGATTGCGTCGCGGCGTGGTGACCGTTTCAGTTCGCGCCGTAGGTTCCCGTGCCGCTGAATTGCAGCGTGAACGTCCCCTTGCCCGAGAGCCCGCTCGTGCCGGGGTGCATGTTGGCCGTCAGGTGATACGCGATCTGGCCGCCGTTGACCGAATCGATCGTCAGCGTGCCCGCGCTGACGACCCACAGCACGATTGCGCTGCCCGTGTAGTAGTTGTATTCGATGCCGCTGACGTTGGGAACCTGCGACAGCGCGATCGCATCGCCCGCTTTGGGTGCAGTCGCACCGACGATGCCGACCACGAAACTTTGCGCACCGGCGGGCAGCGCGTTCAGGCCGGAAGGAAAATTCTCGAGTCCCAGGAACAACCGCTGCTGACCGGACTCGTAACCGACGCCGTTCGTGACGGGCTTGAAATTCTGAAGCTGACTGGCGGGCGCATCGCTGGAGAGGTTCGTGAAGCAGACCGTTCCGTCCGGGCAGGTGGTCGGCGCAGTCGTGTTCGGGCAGGCGCTCAGCGCGCCGACCAGCACGATCAAGATTGGGATCAATGGTGTTTTCATCAGCTCACTCCTTCGCGTGAATCCTGGGCGTGATTTCCGGCCAGCGTGGCGAACTCGAGCCCGCACTGCGCGCAGAAGCGCGCGTAGGGTGACGTGATGCGCGCCTCGCAGATGGGGCAGCGCTCAATCAGCCACGAGCCGTCGTTGACGCAGTAGCGCTCGTTGGATCGCGCGGGCACGGCCCGGAAGCAGCGCGGGCAGAGGCGGTACGCGGCGGGTTCGGTCGAGTGGATGAAATCGTCGGGCACGACGTGGCCTCCTTTCACCGCGCATCCTGCCGGGGGGCCGGTGACGCGGCGGTGAACGTTCGCCGGGTTTTTGCCGGAATCTGGGTGGCCAAAAAAGAACACCGTCCAGGACGGTGTTCTCGAGATGCGCAAAAAATACGTCCCAGACGGTGTTTCTGTATTACACGACTTGCGGCTCGAGCAGATCCCGCCAGCGTTCGGGCAGCGCTTCACCGATGTCCTGGAAGCGGGCGCGGGCTTCGTCGTACAGCCGGGTCAGCGAACGGTGGTTGTCGCTGGCGCGTAAGGCGCGAACGGCCAGCTCCAGGCACGCGCGGTCGTAGGGTTCGGCATCCAGCAGCAACCGTGCGGTGCGGGCGGCTTCTTTCGGATCGGCGCTCACGAGCGCCTGCGTTTTCGCGCGGAGCGCATCGTAGAGCGCATCCCGGACGGTTTCGTCATCGCGCGAGAGGTTCACGCCATCCAGGTACGCGCCGCGCCAGAGCCGCGTGTCACCCGTCCGCAGGAAGGCTTCGACATCGGACGCGATCTCGCCCAGGGCGTACCCGGTGCTGGTGGTCAGAATCGCGCCCTTGCCCAGACTGCCGCGCACGAGCTGAACGATCTTTTTGAGGGATTGCACGGCCTGAGGTTCGGGCGTATCCGGGTAGAGCGCGTCGCACAACTCGAGTTGAGGAACTTCCGCGCGACCCCGGATTCTGGCCTCGAGCAGCACGGCCAGAAGCTCCAGGCGTTTTGCGCCGCGACCGGAGACGGGTTGATCGTTGACCAGCATCTGCGCGGAGCCGAGCAGTTCAATTCTGGCGGCGGATTCGGATTGGGTCGGGGCGCTGGGTCGCGGTTCGCCAGTTTCAAGCATCGGGAAATACCGCCGCACCAGGTTCGCGTCGCGCTTCAGGCCGCGCTCCAGGAACCATTCCAGGCGTTCGCGGGCGCTTCGGGCATCGTCGGTCAGGCGGTCGATCTCGAGCCCGATCTCGTGGAGGGTTTTTTGAGGTTCCTGATCGCGAGCCACACGCTCGAGCCGGCGGAACGATTCGAGGGCTTCGCCGCGCTGACCCAGACCCTCGAGCGCGGTCGCGCGTTCCGCCTGGGCGCTGACCGAATTCCTGAAACCGCTCGCCTCCGAAAGCGCGATGGCCCGATCCGCGCAATCCAGGGCTCGAGCGTGATCACCGTTGGCGTTCAAGGCCGTCGAGAGGCCCACCAAACCCTTGCGGATCGCGCGCGGCAACCCGAGTCCCTGACCGATGCGCAACGCGGCTTGCGCGTGCTTGAGCGCCATGATCGCACCGTGGGCTGGTTGCCACGCGAGGTACAGCTTGCAGAGCTTGACGTGGGCGTCCACCAGGAACTCGGAGGCGTCCACGCGCTGCATCACCTCGAGCGCCTCGAGGAGCAGCTCCTCGGCGGGTTCGTAATCGCCAAAGTCGATCAGAAGGTCAGCCAGATCCTGCTGCGCAAAAGACACGCCCAGCCGACTGCCGCTCTCGGCGTGAAGGCGCATGGACGCCTCCAGGTCGGCCCTCGAATCGGCGTACCGATCCAGGTCAAAGAGCGCGTTCGCGCGGTTGCCCAGCATGGCCGCTTCGCCGGAACGGTTTTTGGCCTCTCGGGCCAGTCGGATCACCTCGGTGTACACCTCGGCGGATTGCGCGGGACGGAACTCCGCGTACGCCACGGTCGCGATCACCGAGAGCAGTTTGGCCCGATCCAGGGCGCTCAGGTCGGGCCGTTCGAGCGTTTTTTCGGCCAGCGCCGCGCGCTCAGCGTTGCGATCCTGCGGCAAGACCCACGCGATGCGGTACATCAGGTTCGCATCGGCGCGCTCGTGCCATTCGGGGTGCGCTTCCCAGAGTTCGATGGCCTGGCTGGGGTTTGCGGCCCAGGATTTGACGAAGATCTGCCTGGCCCACCAACGCTCGCCGTCGCGTTCGCTGGCGGATAAGCGCTCGAGCGCGCGGGTCGCGTCGTCCATGCGCTGTTCCGTGACGTGCAGTTCGGCCAGTTCAAAGATCGCCTCGGTGTTGTCGGTCAGGTGGTTCACGGCCAGTTCCGCCAGGCGCACCGCTTCGGCGGAGTAGACGCTGCGAAGTCCTTTGGCCGCCTCGAGCGCCAGCCGTCCCTTGGTTTCGCCTCGAGCAACATCCACGGCCTGGGCCAGAAACTGGGCCGCCTGGATCGCATCGCCGGAATCGCGGGCTGTTTGTGCGGCGCGTTCGAGGAACCGCAGGGCTTCTTCGGGCTCGAGCTTCGCGTCACCCACGAACGCTGCCGCAGACCGAGGGTTCTCCGGCTCGAGTCCCCGGAAGGCGCGCCGGGAAAGGTTCGTGCGCCCGTTCGGGTCGAGGTTGCGCGAGATCACCTCGCGGTACAACGGGTGCGCGAATTCGCCGCGAACCAGCAAGCCGCGCTCCTCGAGCTGATCCCGAACACCCGTCAATTCTTCGGGTTCCAGTCCGGCCACGGTCGCCCAGAGCGTCTCGGATGCGCCGGGCGGCAGAATCGCTTTCGCCTCGAGCGCACCGGTCAGTTGGGGCGCGTCCGCAACCCTCGAGATCACGGATTCGATCAGCGCTTCGACCGTGACGGGCACCAGCTTGCCTTCGGGCGCGCGCCAGTGCCAGCGCCTGGTGTCGCTCCAGAGTTGCCCCATGCGCGCCAGAAAACGGAAGTATTCCAGCGCGAACAACGGGTTCCCGGCGGCGCGGTCGTGAATCCATTCGAGCGCTTGATTCGGGATATCCGCTCTGGCTTCGGCCTCGATCAGGGTGTCGCTCAGGGCGCGAGACATCGGCTCGAGGCGCACGGGACAAAAAGGTGGTAGCGGTTCGGCGCGGCTGGTGGTCAGCACGCCCAGGCCGCGCGTTCGCAGCGCGATTCCGGCCAGCGTCGCCCAGAGTTCGGTGCGCCCAATGTTTGCTTCGTGAATGTCCTCGATGTGCAAGACCACGGGCGCAATCCCGACCAGCACGGCGGCCAGCGCATCGGCGGCATCCGTGGCATCCAGGTGTTCGTCGCGTTCCAGGCGTTCCAGGTTGCTTTCGGCCCAGACGGGCAGGCGCTTGGGTCTGGGCAGCGCCCTCACGAGCTCGGACAGGGGCGCATCGGCGTGAAGGCTGAAGCTGCGGCACGAGATTTCGCGCAGCATCGAGCGCGCGGCATGGGTCTTGCCGATGCCCGCCTCGCCCCACAGGGCCACAGCCGCGCCGGATCGCCGCAGAACCACGGGTTTCCACCACGCCGCGAGGCTCGAGGTTGCGGGCTCGCGTTGGGTCAAGGGTTCACTCGCGCTGTCCGACACACCTTCAGGTTACGTGGTCGCCCTGAAAACGCGCATAAAATGCGGGACACCATCCGGCACACGTTCAAAGAATTGCGTCCCGGACGGTGTTTATTGAATCAGGAAGCGATCAGATCCTCGAGGCGGAACCGAGCGATCTCGGCGATCTGATGGAGCGCGGTGTCGCGTTCCCGGTCGGCATCGTTTGTGAAACGCTGCTCGAATTGCTCGAGAATGCTGGCGCGCGTGTGATTGCGCACCGCAATGATGAACGGAAAGCCGAAGCGCGACCTGTACGCGTTATTCAGCTTCGAAAAGCGCTCGAAGAGTTCCGGCGAGAGCCGATCCAGCCCGACGCCGGATTGTTCAGACACGCTCTGATCCGTCATTTTTAACCGCGCACCCAGATCCGGGTGCGCGCGGATCAGCTCGAGCTGCGCCGCCTGACCCGAATCCTGAACGGCCCGCACCATCGCGGCGTGCAGCACTTGCACGCTCGAGAACGGGCGCGCGGGTGCGACCGCGACCGCGACCCACGGCGAATGCTCGAAAATTGCCTCGAGCGACTTCACAAAATCCTGTTCAGACAAGGCGTTCAGGTCTGAAAGCGAGATCATGACCCAAGTCTACACCGTCCCCGACGGTCTTCTCGAGCCCAGACGCGATCTTTCGAGACGTGAGGTGTCGCCCGAGGGTAAACTTTCGCCGTGCGTTCTGCCCTCAAAACCCTGGCGTTGATCGCACTGCTCGCGTTCGGTACGGCCCGCGCAGGAGAGAACGGCAACCCGTTGATCGCGCCGTACCAGCTGCCGTTCTACCCGTTTACACCGATGGCGGGATCGTGCAACCTCGGCGCGCGTTTTTTGATCGCCAACAACCTTCAGGGCGAATCCGGCAGTTGGGGCGCGATCGAAATCAACCTCGAAGAGTGGCAGCTCGAGTTCGCGCTGCGACAATCGTTGGGCGCACTCGAGGATCAAACTTTTGAAGCGGGCGCGCAATTTTCCATCAAAGCGCTCTGGGGCGGCATCCTGGACGCACCGCTGGATGCGTTCCACACGCTGTTGGGCGTCGGAAGGAATTCGCCGAGCCAGCAAAACCAGGTCTTCTTGTACGCCCAATTCGGGACTGGAGCCGCCAAGCAGATCACCGACACGACCATCGGCCTGGGCGACCCGGTGCTGTGGATCGCGGGCTCGAGCCCATCCGACGGGCTGGGCGCGTGGTTTTACAAACTGCAATTCCAGGTTCCACTGGGCGATTCCAGCCGCTTCCTGGGCGCTGGAATTCCCGTGGCGGGCGGCAGCGTCGGCTACAACGCCTGGAACTGGGGCGCGACCGCCAACCTGAGCTTGCCGCTCGAAGGCGCGAGCGGTGTCTTCGAGGGAACGCGCTTGCAACCCAGTTTGGGCGTGCTGGCCTGGTACGAACCGCGCTGGGAATTCCTGCCCGGATTCCTGCGCGCCTTCCGCCTGGAAGTCACGTTCGTGACCAACCCCTTCCCGATCTCGAGCCGCATCAACACGCCCGCCATCAGTTTGCGCATCGGTTTCGGCGGTTTCGGCTTCACCGAGGACATCACGCCCGGCCCGCCGGACGTGATCTTCGATCAGCGCGAGGAGTTCGGTTGCCCGTGGTGAGGGATAGTTAGAGGGAAACACCGTCCCGCACGCGTTTCTCGAGCATCAAAAATTCGCGTGCTGGAGCGCGAGTAGCCCGCTAGGTGCTATTTCACGAGCAAGAAGCGCGAGTAGCCCGATAGGTGCTGTCTTTCGAGCAAGAAGCGCGAGTAGCCCGTGAGCGATCCCGCCCGTGAGGTGCGTCCTGGGATCAAGAAGCGATCCCGCCCGTGAGGTGCGTCTTGGGATCAAGAAGCGATCCCGCCCGTGAGGTGCGTCTTGGGATCA
>CAXTKV010000008.1:0-8971 GCA_964244895.1 uncultured Deinococcales bacterium | reverse complement strand
CGTCTTGGGATCAAGAAGCGATCCCGCCCGTGAGGTGCGTCTTGGGATCAAGAAGGTGCTGTCTTTCGAGCAAGGACGGTGTTCTCGAGAAGCACCAAAAAGGCTCGAGGACGCGATCGGCATCCTCGAGCCCCGAGTTATCCTCGATTCAATTGCTCAGCACGATATCGCCGCACGCGATGCTCGGGCCGACCGCAGCCGGGTCGTTCGAGTGAATGTTGTAATAAGTCGTTCCTGCCGGATACTTGGCGGTAGCCGGGAATGATGTGAAGACGGTCGCGTTGCCGTCCTTGTCGGCGGTCACGCTGGTCAACGGCAGCACCTTGTCACCGTTCTGAAGGTCGCATTTCGCATCGCCCTTGTCGTTGAAGTGAACGTGGTTGGCATAGACCTTTTCGCTCGGTTTGAGGCCGGTCAGGTGCAGGAACGCGCTGTGCGTGCCGTTCGGCATGGTCACGAACACGAACGTACCCTGCGGCCCGGCGCCCGCGACATCGGCGAACCGCACCACGGCCTTGTTCGTCTGTGCGCCCGAGACGGCGAACGCGGCCAGCGAGAGCGCTACGACACCCATGACCAGTTTTTTCATGTTGACCTCCAGGCTGATTTACGCACGCGGTTCGCATCAGGATGTGAGGTGCCTCTCAGGGGAGACCACGAAGCATCGCCCGACACAGGGGGTTCTCGTCGGGCGACGGAAGCGTCAGGAGCGCTTCACATGGTGATACGTGCCGGGGACGCGGTTCGGATGCCCAAAGGCGTGGTTCTCGAGGCACCGCGTGTGCACTTCGAGCCCAGCACGATCCTGTTTGATTCACCGTGATCGGATGAGAACACCGTCCTGCACGGGTTCCCCTAAGGATCAGGGTGCGCGTGCAGGACGGTGATTCGCTTCGTGGCTCAATCGTGCTTGTGAAACCCGCCGTAGCCCCTGTTGTGGTACAGAAGCGTCCCTTCGCCCTCGCCGTGATGAATCGCGATCACGTCGCCCAGCACCAGCGTGTGATCTCCGGCGGGCACGAGTTCGCGCACGCGGGCCTCGAACGCGCCGAGCGTTCCGCCCAAAAGCGGCGCGCCGATCAATCCGGGTTCCCAGGGGATGCTGTCCCAGAGCGCCGCCCGCTCGGTTTGGCCTCGGGCGAACGCGCCGCTCAGTTCGGCCTGGCCGTGGGCGAGCATGTTGACGGCAAAACTGGTGGCGGATTTCAGGATTTCGGCGGCGCTCGAGGCGTTGGTGACGGACACCAGAACGATCGGGGGTTCAATTGAAACCGTCAGGAAGGCGGTCGCGGTGAAGCCATCGCGTTCGGGCGCGTCAGTGCTGGTTTCGTCGGGTTGGCGCTGCGCGGTCACGATGTTGACGGAGGCCGCCCAGTGGCGCGCCAGCGCCTTGTACGCCTCGGCGTCGGTTCCGGGGAAGGTTTTCACGCACCGATCCTACCGCGAGGCTCGGGCGCGCAGTTCAGAACGGTCTGTGGGTTTTGGGGTTCTGTCGTGTCGAGTAGTGGGTTTGAATAGAGGTCGGGGCAAAAGTCTTTCGGATCTTGGACTGGGTCGTGCTAAAACCTTGCGTCTCGGAGGAAGCGAACATTTCTGCCGGACGAATGGTGAACGCGTGCCTCTGGCGTCGGAGAGAGGCAAAGCACACGGAAATCCGCACCTCTGCCCTAGGCTGACCGGACGTTTCTCATGCCCTCACCTGACTGGACCAACACGGCGTTCGAGACCCTCGGGGAGGCGACCCTGGGGCTGGATGTGACCTTCAGGCTGACGGCCATCAACGAGATCGCTCAAAAGCTGTATGGCGTCACGAGCGAGTGGGCGGTCGGTCGGATGCTGAACGAACTGATCGGCGATGCTCTGGGAGGCGAGTTCACCCGGCAACCCCCGTCGCAGGCGATGATCGAGGCGTTCAACATCGTCAGGGACGGTGGCATCTGGCGGGGGGTCGTCTGGCACACGACTCCGGGCGGGCGGCGCTTCCGGGCGGATCTGAGCGTGCGCGGCTTGCTGGACGAGGCTGAACAACTCGAGGGGTTAATCGCGGTCGTGCGGGACGTGACCGCCAGAGACGCGGAGAATGTGCGCCGGGTGATCCTGAGCGATTGCCTGGGTTCGATGGCGGGTGCGAACACCCCGGAGGCCGTGCAGAGCGCCGTGCTGGACGGTTTGACGGCTTCCGGCGGGGCGGACGCAGCGATCCTGCGGGAACGCCAGCCGGAGGGGTTTCGCTTGATGGCATCGCGCGGTCTGGGCGATGCGCTGCTCGAGGCGGGGCGGGTGGTGCATCCGACCGTCGATGAGTTGGCGCAATTGACGGCGGGCGGCGTGCTGAGCGCTGATTTACCGCAGGGCGCGAGCGGGCCGTTTCCGCGTTTGCTGGGGCGGCACGGCTTCGGGCGGATCATCTCGGTCGGGCAGCGCGTGGGCGGGGAATTGATCGGAACGATCGTGTTGCTGTACCGGAACGCGCCGGAAGTGGATCTGGGGCCGGTGATGCCGTCGTTGGGAGCGGCGCTCGGCAATCAGCTTCAGCAGACGCGCGGACGGATGATCCTGGAGCGCCGCAACAACCTGCTGGAATTGTTGAACCGGATTGATCACCTGATGCTCGAGAACACGCCGCTGGGCTCGATGCTGGAGGTCTTGGCGCTCGGCTTGCGGACGCTGTTCGGCGTGCGGCGGGTCGGGATCGGCCTGTCCAGCGGGGATGCGAAGCACCTGACCTGGCTGGCGCGGGTCGGAACGCCGGGCGAGCCTGGGCCGCGAACGGTTCTGGTCGGCGCTGAACTCGGGCGGGCGATCTCGAGCGGGCGAGTGACGCGCTTGGGCGCGGCGTCAGCGTTTGGCCTGTACGCGACGATGCCCCTGCCGGATGGGAGCTTGCTGCTGGCGCTCGAGGAGCGCCGCGACGAGTTCGACCCGGACGATGAACGCGACGCGCACCTGATCGTGACGCAGTTCGCGCTGGCGTACCGGCGCACATTGGATCAGGAGCGGTTGAAACGCGAACGCCTGGGGCTCGAGGCGCTGGTCGAGGCGACTCGCACGCTGCGCACCGCCGAATCCGAGGCGGAACTCGACCAGATTGCCGTGACCCACGCGATCAGCGTCACGAATGCCGATGCCGCCCGGGTGGTGCTGCGAGGTGCTGGGGTTGATGCGCTCGACGCCGAGCCGGTCGGCGCGCCGGGAAAAACCATCAGCGTGCCGATTCGCGTGACCGACGGGCAGGTCAGCCGCGCGATCGGCAGCTTACAGGTCGATGCGAACGCGAAAAGCCAAGCTTTCGACGAGAACGACATCGCCCGCCTGACCGCCGTGGCGGAGGCTTTGGGCAGCGCCCGCGCACGATTGCAGGCGCTCGAGCAGGCGCGGGAGCGAGCGCGGGCTTTCGAGCGGCTGGCGCAACTCTCGAGCAGCCTCGAGAAGCTCGAGCAACCCGCAGACATCGCGCGCGAGGGCTTGCGGGCGCTGATCGACCTGACGGGTTTCGCTGCTGGCGTGTACGCCACCATCGAATCGGGGCGGGTGCGGGTCACTCAGATCGAAGGGGTCAGTCAGGACGCGCTCGAGCCGATGCGGGCCGCCTTCGAGGTTTCACCGCAGACGGGCCTGTTCGGTGAGGCCAGCGCCCAGGGTAAACCCTTGATCATCGAGGATTACCGGCAGAGGCCCGCGCCGGACGCTTCGTTCTTGGCGGTCGGGTTGCGCAGTTTGCTGCTCGCGCCGGTGTACCTGAACGCTGAAGTGCAGGGTTTTCTGGGGGTCGGCAGTTTCGGCGAGGCCAAAACGCTCCGGGCCAGCACCTCCGAGATCGTCGAGTTCCTGACCGGACGGCTTTCGCGAGCGCTGGAGCGCGCCGCCCAACTCCAGGAGATCACCGTCAGCGAGGCGACCGCCGTGCAGGCGCTCGACCGGGCCGAGGAGCGGGCGCAGGCCTTCACGCAACTGGCGGCGCTCTCGGCGGAACTCGAGGCCATGGACGACCCGCGCGATATCGCGCGGCGCGGTCTCGAGACGCTTTTGGGACTGACGGGATTGGACGGTGCCATTTACGCGGAAATCACCGATGGGCACGTGCGGGTGCTCGATCAGCACGGCATCGTGCCCGCGCAGGTGATCGAGTGGTACGACGGCAACCCGGTGGACGAATGGGCGGACCGCGGGCTGCTGGCGGCCCTTCACGCGCCCGAGCCGTTGGTGATCGAGGATTACATCAACCGCGAGGGCGGTGTGATCGGCTTCCGGGATCTGGGCATCACGACCTTCGTGATCGCGTCGGTCAGGATTCAGGATCGCCCGCAGGGTTTCGTGGCGGCGGCCAGTTTGTCGCGCCATCAACCGTTGCCGGGCGGCGTCAACGAATTCGTGCAGTTCCTGACGGGCCGAATTTCGCGGGCGCTCGAGCGGGTGGCGCACCTGGGCGAGGTCTTGCAGAGCGAAGTGCGGGCGCTCAATGCGCTTTCCCAGGCGAAGCAGCAGGCTCGGGCGTTCATTCGGCTGGCGCAGCTTTCCGCCGATCTGGAAGCCATGGATGACCCGCGTGATATCGCGCAGCGCGCGCTGGAAACGCTGATCGAACTGACGGAGCTCGAGGGTGCGGCTTACGTGGAACTCGATGGCACCCGCGTGCGCGTGGCGGAGCGGCGCGGCTGGTTCCCGGATGGGTTCATGGCTGTCTACGACGGCAGCGACACGTTCGGCTGGGGCGGCGAGTTCATCCGCGACACGGGCTTCCGATCTGCGGAGGGTGTATTCACCGCCAGCGACGTGCTGGCGGTGCCGGAACTGGCGGGCAGCGCGGTGGAGCGCGCGGGCGTGCGCTCGGTGGTGATGGCTCCGGTGCGGATCGGCAAGAACTTCGTCGGGTACGTGGCGGCGGCCAATTTCAGCCAGCCGCGCACCTTTGCGCCCGGCACGTCGGAAATCACGCGCTTCGTCGGCAGACGCATCGCGCGGGCGCTCGAGCGAATCAACCAAACATCCGCCCTGCGCGAGGCCGAAGCCGTGGCGCTCGAGGCGCGCGATCAGGCGGCGGCGCGCGCGCGGGGTTTCGAGCAACTGGCGGAACTTTCAGCCCGGCTCGAGGCGATGGACGAACTGCGCGCCATCGCCGGGGACGGGTTGGAAACCCTGCTGGAACTGACCGGGCTGGACGCGGGCGCATATTACGAGATCAGCAACGGACAACTGATCCCAATCGAGACGCGCGGCGATATCCCAGAAATGATGTTGAAGCTGACCGAGCGCCCCAGCAACGCGGTCGAGGGCGGGCTGTTCACCGAAATGCTCAGGAGCGGTCATCCGGTGATCGTGCCGGATTACCTGGAGTACGCGCACGCCGCGTCAGATTTTGCGTCCACCGGGGTGCGGACGGTGGTGCTGGCTCCGGTGCGTTTCGGTGGTCGGACGCGCGGCTTCATCGGCGCGGCCAGCCAGGGTGTGACCTGCGCGCTGCCGAACGGCACGCTGGAACTGGTGGAATTCATCAGCGCCCGGATCGCGCGCGCGTTGGAGCGCAGCGATCAGGTCGCGGAAATCATGGCGACCCGCGCGGCGAGCTTTCAGGCGCTGTCGCGCACCCTGGAAGCCCGCGATTTCGAGGCCAGGGGCCACACGGATCGCGTCACGCGACTGGCGCTCGATCTGGGCAGGGAACTCGGGCTGGATCGCGCCAGCTTGCAATGGCTCGAGTGGGGCGCGTACCTGCACGACATCGGCAAGGTCGCGATTCCGGATGCGATCCTGCTCAAGCCGGGGCCGCTCACGCCGGAGGAATGGCGCACCGTCCGGGAGCATCCGGTGGTCGGCTACAGCATCCTCGAGGACTTGCACTTTTTGCCCCTGGAGACCCTTCAGGTCGTGCGGTACCACCAGGAACGCACCGATGGCAGCGGTTACCCGGATGGGTTGTACGGCCCCGAAATCCCGTACCTGGCGCGGTTGTTCGCGGTGGTCGAGGTTTACGACGCGCTGATCAGCACCCGTCCTTATAAAGCGCCGTGGTCGCACGCGGACGCCGTAGCGGAACTCGAAGCGCAGTCCGGCACGACGCTCGATGCGGAAATCGTGGCGGCGTTCATGCGCGTCCTGAAACGCCAGCGCGGAAGCTGAAACCCCAGGAACACCGTCCTGCACGCAAATCAAAACATGCGTGCAGGACGGTGTTCTCGAGCATGAGATGTTTGGGCAAGGTTGCGAAAGACTTCATGTCCTTGAGCGGCTTTTTCGTGATAGAAAACCGCATCGAACACGCGTGAACTGTCCTTAAATCGCTCAGACAGGAGGTGGATTCTGAACTCCTTCGTATCGCGCCCGCCCTCGTCCGACATCGGCTGGATCAGCTCGCCCGCAGAATGGGACGCGCTCACGGCCAGCACGGCGAATTTCGCCAGCTTGCAAACGCAGCTTCAGGATCAACAGCCGTCCGCCCTCAGGAACGCGCGCCTGGCGCAACTGTTCTTGCTCAAAGGCGAGGTCGGCCCGGCGGCGGAAGTGCTGCGAAGACCATACGACCACCCGCTGATCCGCGCCACCCGCATCAACCTGCTGGACGTGCAGCAGCGCTTCCAGGAGATGCTGAGCTTCGATCTCCGGGTGCCGGACGTCCGCGAACCGCTGACGCTCGAGGCGCAGGCGCGCACCTGGGCGCACATGGCCAAGGCGCACATGTACCTGCACGAGTACACGCGCGCGCTGGGCTTCCTCGAAGATGCCCAACGCGCCGCTCGAGCTTGCGGCATGGCGCACTACCTGGAATTGTGCGCGCTCTTGGAGGACGAATGCCGCAGTTCGCACGCCGAGACGGGCGCGCTGGGAACCCGCGAACGGTTCCTGCGCGAGTTCATGGCGGCGGCTCCATCAGAGGAAAGCCGGCTCGAGGCGCACATGCGCCTGATCCGCCTGGTCTACCGCCAGGGCCACTACCAGAAAGCCCTCCGAATCGCGCTCGAGGTGCCGCGCGAATTGCACGGGCAGGGATTCGTGGAACTCGTGCTGGTGCTGAACAAGCTCGATGACCAGACCGACTGGAGCAAGATCACCGACCCGGCTCAACTCGGGCGCTTGCGGGCCGTCAAGGGCATGCTGACGCTCGACCCGGAATTCATTCTGGACAGTCCGCCGCCGTCGGCCTGCAACCTTCACCCCCGCCCGATGGCGGAATGGCACGTGGGGTTCGGCTGGGCGCAGCTGAAACGAGGGCAGTTCCAGCGCGCGCTCGAGCATTTCCAGTCGTCGTTCATTCACCGTTCCGAATGGGATCTGCGCTTGCTGCGCAACATGTGCCTGCTCGAATTGATGTTCGAGGCTCCAGAATTGCTGGTCGGTCACGACCTGCCCGCGCTGGTCGAGGAAACCCGCTGGTTGCTGCACGAACGCCTGCACCCGCAAGCGATCGCGCACCGCATCCTGCCGCGCGCCACGCCGTACGCCACGACCCTGATGCTTGGCCTGTCAAACGATGGGCTGGAGTTGCAGGATGCTGCCCGTCAGACGCTGGCGCTGGTCAGTCCGAACGGCATCGAGATTCGCGGCGTGCTGCACCTGGAAGCCCAATCGATGGTCAGGATCGTCGAGGAAACCACCGACCAAGAACCCCGCATGACCGCCGGAGCAGTGCGCTCCGCGCGCCTGCGCCTGAAGCTGCTCTTGCAGGGTCACGACGATCCGTTGATCGTGCGGACATCGAGGGTGGCCGCGATGCTCGAGCGGCTCTGCCGGGAAGCCGACGAAACCGCACGCCCCGGATGGCGTTCGAGGCTCGAGGCGTACCGCCAAAAGCACGGCCTGTAGGCGAAGCTTTACTTTTTAAAGCTGACCGCAACGCCCCCCTGTCGGCCAGCCAGGGAAATGACTAGCCTGAATGCAGATCCAGAACACCAATCCTGGGTCAGCGAGGAGGGCCATCGGGGCCTGAGTATCCGGTACTGAGTATCCAGCACTGGGCATCCGGCGCAACTGCGCACATCTCGAGTTCACGGGAGGAATCCATGAAGAAGCTCGCTCTGCTGCTCGGAATCACCGTTCTGGCCGCGTGTTCCACCACCCAGACGCCGCCCGTCGCGCCACCATCGCAGGTCACGCTCGAGACCATCGAACAGATGACGCCCGAACAGATCCGTGCGCTTTCGGACGAACAGGCGGACGCCGTGTTTTCAGAAGCGGAAGGCCTGCTGAAACTGAGCACCAGCGCCGTGGACGACCTGGCGCCGCTCGATTCCCGCTGGCCCAATTACGGGTACACCCTGAGCGTCGCCACCGGCATGACCTACGAAACCTACCTGAGCAGCTACTACAAGAAGTACTCCGGGCCGAACTGGACGGATGACGGTTGCTCCGGCCCGACGCCACCCGTGATCTTCGACAACAACGCTTGCCGCCAGCACGACTTCGGCTACCGCAACGTGCCGCAATACCGTCAGGGACGCAACGAAACGGTGCGCAAAAGCATCGACACGCGCTTCTTGTCCAACATGCGCCTCAAGTGCGATCGCTACTGGAATCATTGGTGGGAGTACCCGCTCCGACAGGCTTGCAAGGTGGACGCCCTGGTGTTCTACGGCGCGGTTCGTAACTTCGGCAGCAGTTCGTTCTACGGCACGACCGCGCGTTACCCGTAAGCCCGAACGTAGAGAGAAAAGGTGAAGCGCCCACCGATCCTGGTCACTCACCGGGATCGCGGGCCGTTTCGTGCCCGAAAAGCCGAATTTGATTCCTCGAGAATCCCGCTCGAGAATCCTGCTCGAGAATCCCGCTCGAGAACCCTGCTCGGGAACGGAGAGAACGCATGAACAACAGATTCCTGGCTGTCATCCTGGCTGCGGGCATGGCCGTCGTTCTGAACGCCTGCAACACCGCGACCGCACCGTTGCCCGATCCGCAAGTGGCGCAGAACGACAGCGTCCAGCAGGATCAGGAAAGCTTCATCGCGCAGGTCGATCCGTTCGTCAAGCTGACCGACGGGAAG
>CAXTKV010000007.1:0-53311 GCA_964244895.1 uncultured Deinococcales bacterium | reverse complement strand
CAACATCATTTGCGGTTTCAGTTTCATGTAGACCTCTTTAGGTGAAACGGATTTAAGGCGAGACAGCATCAAACAACGTCGAGATCGACCAGGCGAACCTCCTCTAAAAATGATTTGCGTGTCAGTCAGTATGCCGTTTTTTCGGTGGACCTGTCGAGTCCTTCGCGTGGATTGGTGAAGCACTGGTGAAGGTTTTACGGCTCGAGGTCGCGCCCGTGCGGGCCGTGCCGCTCGAGTCGCGCACGATCAGTTCCAGAGGGTGCGGCGGGGCGCTCGGGGCGTTCTGGCCGGAGAGCCTGGCGATCAGGATCGCGGCGGCGTGCGCGCCCTGCACCTCGATGGGTTGGCGCACGGTCGTCAAGGACGGGTAAAAGTGCCGCGCGAGCGGCGAGTCGTCGAAGCCGACCACGCTGATATCGAGCGGCACGTCCAGGTCGCGTTCTCGCAGGGCGCGCATCGCGCCGAGCGCTACGAAATCGTTGGCCGCAAAAATGGCCGTGACGCCTCGCTCGAGCGCGCGATCGAGGAGCGCGTACCCGGATTCCGCCGTCCAATCGCCCGGAATCCATTTCGCGCGCGGATGGATCTCGAGCAGACCGTCGTAGCGCAGGCTGGCGTGCGGCGCATCGGCGGGGCCACCGATCAGCACGATGTTCTCGTGCCCCAGTTCTTTGAGGTGCCGTCCGACGATCCGGCCCCCGCCGAGTTGATCCATCGGGGCGTCGTCCAGGTGAACGATCGGCACGCCCAGCCCCTCGAGTTCGGGTCCGAAACGGTACGACTCGAGAATCAGCAATCCGTCCACGCGGTGTTCGTTCAGCAGGTGGTCGCTCCCGGTGATGGATTCGTGATCCGCCACCAACACGCTGTAACCGTGGTTTCTGGCCTCGCGTTCCGCACCGATGAAGAACATGCCGAAGTTCGGGTCGGCCAGGTGCGGCACCAGCATGGCGAGCGTCTGCGTGCGGTTCAGCACCATGCTTCGCGCCGCTGCGGACGGCCTGTAGCCGAGGTTCTCGATGGCCCGCATGACGCGTTCGCGCGTGTCGGTCGCGACGTAAGGCTTGCCGGAGAGCACCCTCGAGACGGTCGGGTACGTGACCCCGGCGGCCTTGGCGACATCCTTGATGGTTGGCCTGCGAAGTGCGGTCATGCCGACGCCTCTCGGTGCGAGTCGAAGGCATCCGTCGGGACGGATGCGGTTCTGCAAACGTTTATCTAAACGTTTGCAGGTTATGTCCCGATCTTCGGTTTTGTCAAGCGCCAATGCACAAATCGGTGGGTTCTTTACCCGCCGCAGCGCAACTGCGCGAAGCTCCAGAATACCGTCTGGAACGCGGTTTCTTAAATGCGTGCGGGACGGTGTTCAATTGGGATTGCGCGGAGGCTCGAGCCGTCGACGCTGCACCCACTCGATCGGCCCGAGCCGCTTGGACGCGTTCGAGATTCGCAGGAACTCCAGCCCAATGCTCGAGCGACTAAAGCGCGGGCCTCGGGATTCGTCTGGCGGTCGCCTCGTGCGTGACTCGAACAGCAACCTCGAGCTTCGGTCGCAATGATGGCGGTATCTCGAGGAATGGTGCTGCCCGAGGGCGAACAGACCGTTCGCCCGTACAAACGGTCGATGGATTTGGTGATCCTGATGTGGCACGAAAGCCGATGCTCATGGCCCTCCTCGCCCACGTGAGAGCACCGTCCAGCGCGCGTTTTCAAATATGCGTGCCGGACGGTGTTGTTGCGCTTCTCGAGAGCCAGGAACTCAATGCTCGAGGCTGACCTTCGGCAGGGCGCGCTTCAACGCGCTCGGCAGCCACCAGTTCCACTCGCCCGCCAGCACCAGCACGGCGGGAACCAACACCAGACGAATGATTGTAGCGTCCAGGAACACGGCCACCGCCAGACCGACACCGATGGTCTTGTTGGCCACCACGTCGCCCTGCACGAAGGCGGAAAAAACGATCAGCATGATCAACGCGGCGCTGGTGATCACGCCCGCCGTGCGCTCCAACGCCGAACGGACGCTCGCGCGGGTGTTCAATCCGGACAGGTGCGCTTCCTGCACGCGGCTGAGCAAGAAAATCTCGTAATCCATGCTGAGCCCGAACGTCACGGCGAACATCACCAAGGGCAAGCTCGAGTCGATCGCGCCCACGTCCGTCGGGACGTTCAGCAGGCGCGCACCGATGCCGTGCTGAAAGATCAGCGTGATCACGCCGTAGGCCGCGCCGACGGTTAGCGTGTTCATCAGAATGGATTTCAAGGGAATGATCACGCTGCGAAAGGCGATGCCCAGCAGCACGAAGGTCGCGGCGAAGACCGTGCCGATGGCCAGCGGCATCGAACCGACCAGCGCGTCCGTGAACTCCTTGCTGCCCACCGGAGCGCCGCCCAGCAGTACGTCCCGAAATCCGGCGCTGTTCGATGCCGCGCGCAATCGCTCGAGCCAGCGGTCAATCTCGGGCGCGCGGACGGGTTCTTTGGGGATCACGCTCAGGTGCAGGTAACGCCGATCCTTGCTGATGGATCGCTCCGTCAGGCTGGCCAGGTCGGCCAGGCCGCCCGTGCCGCTGCCCACGTCCGCCCGAGAGACGATGAACGGCGAGACGACCAGCCGCACGTCCGACCAGCCCGCCAGTTCCGCGTCCAGCTTGCGCCAGTTGGCCCTGGTGCTCGAGCCGTAGGGTTGCGTGCCCAGATCCAGAACGACCTCGAACGTATCCAGACTGCCGCCCAATTCCAGTGGGCGGATCAGTTCCAGTCCGCGCCGCGATTCGATGTTCGAGGACAGCCCGAACGCGCCCGTGTAGCCGATCTTCATGCCCAGTGCGGGCCAGGCCAGCGCCAGCATCGCGCCGATGCACAAGAACGCCGCCAGCCACG
This sequence comes from uncultured Deinococcales bacterium, assembly GCA_964244895.1. Lineage (GTDB taxonomy): Bacteria > Deinococcota > Deinococci > Deinococcales > JAAFIG01 > CAXTKV01. The sequence continues at coordinate 50,431 of CAXTKV010000007.1, read as the reverse complement.
GGCGGGCCATCACCAGCCCCGCCCAACGCCCCCAGAACGGGTTGACCGTACCCGAGGAAGTCAGTTTGAAGGCCAACCTGCGCGGCGAGTTGACGCGTTCCCCCAGCAGCGCCAAGAGCGCAGGCACGGCGGTGATGGAGGTCAGCACCGTCACCAGCACGACCAGCACGCCGCCGATGCCCATGCTGCGCACGAAGGCCAGATCGGGAATCAAGAGCGCACCCATCGCGATGGCGACCGTCAGGCCGCTGAACGCGACCGCCCGTCCCGCCGTGCGCGTCGTGTTGGCCGCCGCCAGGCGCGGGTCGCTGCTCCGCGCCAGTTCCTCGCGGAAACGGTTGACCATCAACAGCGCGTAATCGATGCCCGCGCCCAGGCCCAGCATCGTGATGACGCTCTGCGCGAAACTCGAGACCTGCATCACCTGCGTCAGCCCGAACAGGAGCGCCATCGTCGCGGTGATCGAAAGCACGCCGACCACCAACGGGATGCCCGCCGCCACCAGCGCGCCGAAAGCGAAGATCAGCACGGCCCCCGTAAGCGGCAGGGCGCTGAACTCGCTGCGTTTCACGTCCGATTCGGTGGCTCCAATAAAGTCCTGCGTGACCGCGCTCGCGCCCGTCACGTAGAACTTCGTGCCCTCGAGCGTGACGCCCCTGGTGAGCTGCCGAATCGCGTCCAGAACGGGTTCGGGGTGCGCCAGGCGCGTGTCCAGGATGGTGGCCGTGACGTATTTCCCGTCCACCTGCCCGAAGAGTTTGAGCGGGTTTTTCGCATCGAAACGCGTCAAGCTATTCACGCCCTCGGTGGCGCGCAACTTCTCGACCAGCGTGCCGTAAATCGTCAGGAAGGTCGGATCATCCGTCTTCAGGCTCGATTCCGAGACGATCAGCGTGCGATCCACGGGCTTCTGGCCGAACTGCGTCTCGAGCAGGGTCGTGACGCGGGCCGCTTCGGAATTGCTGACGCTCGAGGCGTTCCCGGACAGGCGCTTAGGCGTCAAAGACGCGATGGGCGCGGCGATCACCAGCAGGATCGCCCAGACGATCAGCATGAGTTTTGGGCGGGTGGAGACGAGATGCGAGATGGTCTTGAACACGGTCAACCTCAGTCCTGGATGTCGGCTCGAGTCGCCGGGATGAAACCGTTCCGGGTCGTACTCGACGCCACTTTTGAAGCCCGAGCTCGCCGCCCGAGCGTTTCCTCATCGTAGCTTGCGACGGATGGCACGAGCGCGCAAGTGACCAACGCCCTGTTCGCTCGTGGCCTCGGCTTCGGTTCACACCGAGCCGGATGGCTCGAGTTGACGGGTTCGGGATGCTAGAGCGACGCGCCTCGGGTAAGACATGCACCACGCAACAGCGAAAGATCCTTCGTCGCAAGCTCCTCAGGATGACAGGCTGTGGGTCATCACGTCGGAGTGGCTCGAGCCTGGGATTCGCACTTCGGTGCGAGAACACCGTCCAGTACGCGAATCACAGAATGCGTACTGGACGGTGTTCCTGTCATTCAACGGCAGGCTTCGGCGGTGTCGTCGAACTTGCCGCTGACGCCACCGTAGGTTTCCGTGACGATCACGTCGTTCGTCTCGAGGTTATAGGAAATCACCGTGCCCTGAATCTCGCCCTTGCCATCGACTTGCTTTGAAATCGCGGGCTTGCCGAACAGGATCGCGCGGTTTTTCGTGTCGTCGTACTCGACGCGTTCGGCGGTGGACGTGCGGCACTTGCTGGTCAGCGTGACGTTGCCTTCCAGCACGGTTTTCTCGTCGTCCACGTAAATCCGGATGCTGTCGGACGTGCCTTTCAGGGCGTCGTTCTGCTGCGGGCGCTCGAAGACGATCGGCCCGGCGACTTCCGCGATCCCCGTGGTGCGGTCGTACTCGAGCCTGGAACCGGTCAGTTTGGTCTTGCCCTGCTCGACCAGCACCGTGCCGGGTTTCGGGTCGGGTTTCAGGTCGGGCAAACAGGCTTTCTCGTCCTTGGATTCCGTGGCCGTGCCCGCGTAGGCCTCGATCTTGCCGTCGCCGCCGTCCTGGGCGGTCACGAAAGCGATGGGCGCTTTGATCAGGTTCTTGTCCACGTTGATGTGCACGAAGTACGGCGCGACATCGTAATAGACGGTCTGGGTCAGTTGATCCGGGTCGTCGTCCTTCGGCGGGCAGATGATCGCCAGGCCCTTGTCGTCCGGGCCGTATTTGGTGGCGGTGATGGTCTTGTCGTCGCGCACGACCGTGACGCGCGGGCTGGAATCGCCGTAGAAGGGCTGTTCGGGGTCTTTCTGGTCGCTCGGGGCAGCCGAAGGGCTCGCGGGCGGTGGCGTCGGGTTGGCTGGCGGCGGATTGGTTGGCGGCGTAGCGGGTTGCGATTGCGCGAGCAACGTCCCGCCGAGCATTGCGCTCAACAGGACGCCGATGACTCGAGCTCTTTCGCTTCTTCGCACGCGTTCCTCTGTCTCGAGAACACCGTCTGGGACGTATTTTACGTTATGTGCCCCGGACGGTGTCGGCTCAAGTCCTCACTTGTCGGTTGGGCATTTGAATTTGTCGAACGGAATCGAGAAGGCCGTACCGCGCTGGGTGACTTGATTCTTGTTGATGTTGCGCTCGATCGTACCGCCGCTGATTCGCGAACCCGATTTGTCGTTGGTGTTGACGGCGGGTTTGCTCGAGGAACCGACCACGTAGGCCACGCTGGTGTTGTCATCGTAGTACAGCGCGTCGCCGGTGGTGGTGTTACCGCCAGAAACCAGGGTCACGCCGCCCGTGGCGATCAGCAGTTTCTTGTCGGTCAGCATCCTGGATTCCTTGGCGTTGATGGTCAGCTTGTTTTCCCCGGCTTTTTTGGGCTCACGCACCAGCACAACCTTGCTGGGGTCGTACAGGCAGGCCAGGTCGGCTTTCTCGTCGAAGCTGGTGCGGTCGGCGGTGGCGGACTGGTTGCCGTTGACCAGCTTGACGCTTCCTTTGGATGAACTGACATCCGTGTCCACGTCGAAGGTCGCGGTCTGGGAGTTGATCACCACGTCGTCATCGCCGGTTTTCTCCGGTTTCTGCACGACTTTGGTGGGGCCCGCCAGCACGCCCAGACCGGTTTCTTCCTTGTATTCCAGGGCCGGGCCGTTGGCGGTCATGCGCCCGCGCGTGACGGTCACGTTGCCCGAGAAATTCGCGATGCGTTTGCCCTGCGCCTGGCTCATCTCGAGCTTGTCGGGGGCTTTTAGGGTCGCTTCTGGGGCGTTGATCTTGAGGTTCTGAACGCTGGCTTCCACGTCGCCCTTAAAGCTGTACGGCCCCATCCGCAGGTCGCCGGAGTACCGACCCTTGATGGTGATGATCCGGTTCTCGGACTGTGCGAGCGCGAGGCTCGAGACGACCAGCGCGGCGAGGACGATCTTGAAGTTGATGTTCATCTTGGCTCCTGACGGTTACTGAAATGCGGTCTTGATGCTGGCGCAGGTTTTGAGGGCTTTCTCGGCGGCTTTGGCTTCGATCAAACCGCCCGCGTTCTTGAGGGCGAAATCGGACGTGAATTCCGTGCCGGTGAAGCTCAGGTTGGGCGAATCCAGATCGACGTAATTGGCGCGGAAGCCGGTGTTCTGATCGATCATCACGGGCGTGTCTCCCGGTTTGCCCAGGCGCAGCAAGTAACAGCCTTTCGGAATGAAGATGGTCGCCTGTTGGGTGCTCAGGTTGTCCTGCGCGTCAATTTTGATTTCCTGGGCTTTCAGGCTCAGGTCGAGTTCTCGGGTTTCCCGACCCGTTTTGGCGTCCTTGACGGTCACGTAACGCTGGCCATCCTGCAAGCCCGACGCCAGCGATTCTCGAGATTCCGGGTTGTACGTGACGTTCGCGGCCTTGAAGGTCCAGCGGGCGTTCGGATCGGACGCCGGGAACAGCACCAGATCGACCTTCTCGAGTTTGACCTCGGCCAATGGCGCGGTCGCCGGGTTGGGCAGCAAGGAAAGCACCAGCCCGATCGCGATCAGCGCACCCAGCGCGATCAGCGCGATGCGCGTACCCCTGTCCGTCTGGGTCATGATCGGCGGCCCTTCATGGCTACCATTGTCCGTTGAGCGCAGTGAGAACGGTGAAGCACCGCCCAATTTGAGCCTGTGGAACGTTGAAAAAGTGTTCAGAATTGGCAACGAAAAGCGGTCAGGGGTCAAGAAGTCAGAAGTTAGCGTAAAAGCGAAAAGCCTTCGGACGCGGATTGAGCGGGGTGTGGTGCTCGAGAAGACCGTTCCGGACGGTGTTTTTGCATGCCGTCGCTCGTGTGCTGGACGGTGCCGCCGATGCGGGCTCGAGCATCGTGCCCGCTCCTGAGTGCCGTGTCTGGCACTCTCGCCCCGAGACTGCCACCTCGAAACGCGCCTGAACTCCGTCCTGAACGTGATTTTCCGGCTTGACTCGGTTGGGGAATGATCCCACAATGATTCATGGCGCACCCCATTTCCAAACCCGTCTGGCAGGATGTCGAAATCAACCTGGAACTGGCGCTCGAGTTCGACCCGGAACGCCTGGGACGAGATCACGCCGGGCTGGTGCCGGTGCTGGCGGAGTTGCTGGTCGGGCCGCCGCGCGCCGTGCGAACGCTTTCGGAACTCGAGCCCTTCGCGGGATTGCGTTCCCTAGAGGCGAAGCACGCGCAGTTGCGGCTGGATTTCCACGGCCTGAAGCGGCTCGGCTCGACCCTGGATTCCCTGTTCGCCGCGCTCGAGTTCGATGTCATCGGTAGACCCGTCAAACCCGTGCGGCACGTCGGGATCGCGCCCGGTTCGTGGCGGGCGACCTCGAGCCTGTGGGCTTGCCACCGACCGCTCCTGGAGCAGGTGTAGGAATGCTCGGGTGTAAGAATTCGCCGTCTAGCACGCGATCATAAATTCGGGTGCTGGACGGTGTCGTTCGGCGTGCGTCGCGCCTCAGACAGCCTGAATCTTCGCCCGGTACGATGCGATTCGCATGACGCGTCTGAGCGCACCGAACTGGAGCAGCATCGCCTCCGGGCGTTCCAGTTTGACGCTGGGCGTCTGGGGCGAGTTGGGCGTCGGCAAGAGCTTCGCGGTGCGCGCGTGGTTGCAGGATGCCCCCATCCGGTCGGTCATCATCAGCGCCAATACGTCGATTCAGGCGGCGCTCGAGGCGTCCGGTATCAGGCTCGAGGCTCCGGTCTGGGCGCTCAGGCGGCTCGAGCAAGCCAACCGGGGAGAGGTCACGGAACCGAACGCGCTGGCTGAGGCGATCTCGGCGGTGCTGGCGCAGGTCGCGCCGATCGCCTTGTTCGTGGACGATCTGCAGGCCGCCAGCCCGACCCGGCTCGAGCTGTTTGCGGCCCTGGCGCGCGGCGTTCAGCGCATCAGGGGCGTGGCCCTGATCGTCGCGTCGCGCAACGCGCCGCCGGAACCGTTCGAGGCGCTGCGGCTGGACGCGCTGCCGAAACCGCAGGCCGTTGCGCTGCTGGAATCCACCGCTCGCGGCACGCTGCCCCCGGAGGCGCTCCGCTGGATCTGGGCGCGGGCGCACGGCAACCCGCTTTTCAGCCTGGAATATTTTCAGTTCCTGACGCGCCAGGGTTCGCTCTGGAGCGACGGCGCGCGCTGGCGCTGGCGCGCACCGCAGGACGACCGCTTGCCGACCAGCCTGGATGGTCTGCTGGCTCGCGTGCTGGAACGGGCCTCCGCCGATGACCCGACGCGGGCGGCGCTGGAGGCCCTGAGCATCCTGCCGCCCGGTGCTCCAGCTGTGCTCTGGGCGAACGCGGCGGGCTTGACCCTCGTGGAGCTCCAGATGATCCGACCGGAACTCGAGCGCCACGGCGTGCTGCGCGGGTTAGATTTCGCGCACCCGCTCTACCGCGACGTGATGATCGGGCGGGTTTCGGGCAGCCGACGGCGCGAACTGGCGCGGCGTGCGCTCGAATCGCTCGAGGACGCAGCTCAAAAAGACCTCTCGCTGGCCTTGATCGCGGCTGAACTGCTGGAATTGGCGCAGCTCGAGCCGATGGACACGGTCGAGCGCCTGTCCGCGACTGCCGAGCGCGTCTCGAAGCGCGGCGAATCCAGACGCGCCGCGCGCTTGCTGGCTCGCGCCGCGTCGCACGCGAGCGGTCAACGCCAGGCGGGACTCGCGCTGCGGGCCGCCGAGGGCTTGCGCCGCACCGATCTGAACGAGGCCTCGCGCTTGGCGCAGATCGCGCACCGGGCGCACCCGAGCCCGGAATCGGCGCTCTTGTCCGCCGAACTGCTGGCGCTCTCGGGTCAGGTCGGTGAAGCCCAACGCCTGATCGAGACGGTTTCAAAAGCCGACACGCTCGAGCGCGCCTGGTGGCCGCGTCTGATCGCGTTGCGCACCCAGCAACTCGAGTTCGAGGCCGTGCTGGACTTGTGGCGCGCCCAGCCGGAGCGCCACGCGGACGCGACCGCGCTGGTGCAGCGCGACGTGGCCTGGGCGCTGATGCAGTTCGGCGAATTCCTGGCGGCCCGCGAATTGCTGGAATCCGCCGTGGAGGCCGCCGCGACCCCACACGAACGCGCCCTGGTGACGGCTGCGCTGGCGTACCTGGCGACCCTCGAGGGCGATCCGACGCTCGCGGAGCGCCTGGCGGGCATCGCGGCGGGAACGCTCGAGCGGCTCGACGCGCCGCGCGACCTGGCGCGCGCCATCGAATTGCGCGCCGAAGCGCTCGAGCACCTCGGGCGTTTTACAGATGCCGCCGCCGAAAGCGAACGCGCGATCCAACTCCGCAACGAACTCGGTGACGGCTGGGGCGTGTCCAGGGCGCAATTGCGGCTGGCCAGCGTCCTGACGGAACTGGCGCAGTTCGAGCGTGCCGAAGAACTGCTGCTCGAATCGCGCCAGTTGCCGGATCGGGCGGACGCGCGCGATTCGTTGATCGTCTGGGATTGCCAGATCAGCCACCTGTACCTGGAGTGGGATGCACCCCATACGCGTTCCCTGGCGTTGCGCCACGCGAATGCGGCCCTGAAACTCGCGCACAGCACCACGCCGGTTCTGGAAAACATGGCGCTGGCGCAGGCGGCGCTGGCGGAAGCCCGCTACGGCGATCCCGGTCTGGCGCTGGAACGCACCGAACGCGCCCTCGAGATCGCGCGCGCCATCGGGCAGGCCGATCACGCTGCCATCGAGATGAGTGCCAGGGGCGCCGCGCTCGAGGCGCTCGGACGAACCGAGGAAGCGATAGCGGCGTACCGCACGGCGGAAACCATGCTGCGCTCGGCGAGGCTGGTGGCCGCCGAGCGCGCCGCTTTGGAGGTGGATCGGCTGACGGGCGACGCGAAATCCGCTGGCTGCCGCCTGGAAACCTTCGAGGCTCGAGGCCATCAGCACGCGGCCAACCTGGTGCGGATTTATTTTCCGCAACTGGCGGGGTTCCGGACGGCGAACACCGTCCAGCACGCAGGTGTGATTCAGAACACCGTCCAGGACGGGATTGAACTGCTCGTGTTGGGTGCGGTGCGGGTGCGCCGCGATGGCCGGGAATTGCGCTGGCATTCCAGTCAGGGGCGCGCGCTCCTGGCGCGCCTGCTGGAAGCCCGCATGGCCGGGCGCGAGGACGTGCCAGACCTGGAGCTCTGGGATGCCTTCTGGCCCGAATTGCAAGAGGGAAAAGCGCAATCGAGCGCCAAGAACCTGGTGTACCGCCTGCGCGAGAAACTCGGTGATCGCGTCGTGGTTCGCACCGCCAACGGCTACGCGCTCGGGGCGCTCGAGTCGGACGCGGAACGCTTCCTGCGCGATCCGAACCCCGAGTTGTGGCGCGGTGCGTACCTGGAGGACATCGAGCTGGACGGGGGTGGCTGGGAACCCGGCGTTCGCTCCCGCCTGACGGATACGCTCAGGGTGCATCTGGAAAGCCTGCTCGAGCGCGACCCGCGCAGCGCCGTGCGACCGGCTCGCATCCTGACTGGCATGGAACCCTACGATCGCGACGCGCTCGAGTTGCTGTGCCTCGCGCTGCGCGGTGCGGGCAACCGCCGCGATCTGGCCCGCGAGTACCAGTCGGGCCGCGAACGCATGAAGGAAGTCGGGGAAACCTTGCCAGAATTGTGGGCCAGCTTTTTAAGCGCGTGACAAAACCAGCTTGAACCGTGACTGGTGGTCAACCGGCAGACCCGCATCCTTCTGACACGGGCGCAACGCCGCCCAGACCCAGGAGGTCAACATGAAGAACGTGATTTTCGCAGGAGTTCTGGCCCTCGCCGCTGCCGCTTTCGCGCAGGACACGATGAGCAAAACCGTGGTCGAGATCGCGGCAGCCAACAAGGATTTCACCACCCTGGTGACCGCCGTCAAAGCCGCCGGACTGGCCGAAACCCTCTCCGGCAAAGGTCCATTCACCGTCTTCGCTCCGACCAACGCCGCCTTCGCCAAACTGCCCAAAGGCACGGTCGAAGACTTGTTGAAGCCCGAGAACAAAGCCAAGCTGGCCTCGATCCTGACGTACCACGTGGTGGCGGCTAAGGTCATGGCGGCGGACGCGATCAAGATGGACGGTAAGAGCGCCAAGACGGTCAACGGTCAGGAGATCGCGATCAAGGTCAAGGATGGCAAGGTCATGGTCAACGATGCGACGGTGACGACGGCGGACATCGTGGGCAGCAACGGCGTGATTCACGTGATTGACACCGTGCTGATGCCCATGTGAATCCCAATCTTGAACTCGCGCAATGGGTTCAGGGAAACGGATGACGCCGTCTGTGGCGCGAGGGTTGCTCTCGCGCCACAGACCGACGCTCGAGAACCAATCAGCACGATCTAGAGGGGGATTTCATGAACGTATTCCAACGAAGCCTGACGGCGCTGGTGGTCGCGCTCGGGCTGGCGGCCTGCAACACGGCCCCGGTTCCCGGCTCCCAGGATTCCATGCTGATGAGCCCGCAAGACGCGCCGGACGAGACGGTCGAATTCAGCCTGGGCGCGCAGATCGGCAGCTCGAGCAACGCGCTGGTGCGCGCCATTCACCTTTCGCCGGACGCGCCCGCCGTGGACGTGTTCGCCGATGATGCGCTGTTGAGCGAAGACCTGACGTACACCAACTTCGTCGGCCCGGCGCCGTTAGCGGCGGGCTCGCACAACCTGAAGATCAAGGCTGCGAACACGACCACGACCGTGATCGACGCGAATCTGGATCTCGAGGCGGGACGCCGCTACAGCGTCTACGCCGCCGGGAAGCTCGCGCAGATCGCGCCGTTGGTGCTCGAAGACACGCGCTACAAAGCGCGCAACGCCGCGAAATTGCGCGTGCTGCACGGTGCTCCCAGCGCACCTCGGGTGGATGTGTACCTGTCCAGGCCAGACGCGGATCTGGGCAAGATCGACCCGATCCTCGAGAACATTCCTTTCAAAAGCATCAGCTCGTACTTCCGCATCCGTCCGGGTGGCCTGCGCGTGCGCGTCACGCTGCCCGACACCAAAACGGTCGTGATCGATTCCGGAGCGCTCCAGGTCAAGGCCGGGGACGTGCTGACCGCCGTCGCGATCGACAAGCCGAACGATGCGGGCAAGTTCGGCGCCATTCTGATCGACGAGACCAAGTTCAACGCCCCGACCACCGCGCCGCCCGCGCCGAAATCGATCGTCGAGATCGCCGCCGGAAACCCGGCCTTCAGCACGTTGGTGGGTGCGCTTCAGAAGGCCAACCTGGTCGAAGCCCTCTCCGGTAAGGGGCCGTTCACAGTCTTCGCTCCGACCAACGCCGCCTTCGCCAAACTGAGCGCCATCCCGGACGGCGAAGCGCTCAAAGAGGTGCTGTTGTACCACGTCGCCAGCGGTAAATTCCTGGCCACCGACCTGCTCAAAGCTGGCGAGGTCACGACCCTTCAGGGCAAGAAGGTCACCGTCAAGAAGGTCGGAAGCGACGTGATTTTGAATGGGGTCGTCAAGGTCACGACCGCCGATATTCAGGCCAGCAACGGCGTGATCCACGTGATCGACACCGTGCTGATCCCGCCCGCGCCCTCCATCCTCGAGATCGCAGCGGCGGATTCGCGCTTCAGCACGCTGGTCGGCGCGCTGCGAGCCCAGAACCTGGTGGCAACGCTGTCCGGCGACGGGCCGTTCACGGTCTTCGCGCCGACCAACGATGCGTTCGCCAAGCTCGCCAGCCTTCCCGGTGGCGACGCGCTGACCCGCGTGCTGAAATACCACGTGCTGTCCGGCAAATTGACCGCCAGCGACCTGATGAAACTCAAGGAAGTTCAGACCCTGGCGGGCGAGGGCATCTTCATCACCAGGCAGGGCGATTCGCTGGTGCTGAACGGTCTGGTCAAGGTCGTGATCGCGGATATTCAGGCCAGCAACGGTGTGATTCACGCGATTGACACGGTATTGCTGCCCGATTCCAGCGTGCGCGCCATTCATGCGTCCTTTGACGCACCCGCCGTGGACGTGCTGGTGGACGGCATGAAAGCCTTCGAGAACCTGGTTTTCGGCAAGGCCACGGCCTACGCCACGGTTCCCTACGGTCAGCGCCAGATCAAGGTCAACGTCGCTGGAACCAGCACCACCGCGATTCAGGCCAACCTGTGGTTCTCAAGGAACATGGATTACACCGTGATCGCCATCAACCCGGTCGCCAGTATCGAGGCGCTGGTGCTGAACGACAGCGCCGACGGCGACGCCAGACCCGGCGCGGGCAAAGCCAAACTGCGCTTGGTTCACGCCGCGTCGCAGGCGGGCACGGTGGACGTGTACATCACCGCGCCCGATGCCAGCATCACCGGTATTGACCCAACCATCCGCAACTTCGCGTTCAAGGCCAACACGAAGTACCTCGAGGTCAACTCCGGCTCGTACCGCGTGCGGATCACCGCGCCGCACTCCAAAACCCCGGTGATCGACACGGGCGCGGTCGCGCTGCCTTCCACCGGCGTGTTCACCGGCGTGGCGCTCGATCCCGCCGCCGGTTCCAGCGCCTTCAGCGCGCTGCTGGTGCAGGACCGCTGAATGAACCCGGCCCGAGCGACGTGAAGATCATCCTGCCGGACGGAATCCCGTGCAAATGCGAGGTCCGTCCGGTGCGGTCGGTGGGTGCAGCACCGCGACCGTGAGGCCGGATGATCTTCGGGAGATGCCGAACGTGTAGGCTCGAGCGACATCAACAACGGGGTACGTATGAACCAGAAAAGACTGAAACTGGCGGTGTTCGCGATCATCGCGATGGCCTCGCCCGCGCTGGCCGCGAACGTGCGCGTCTCTCACCTCGCGCCGCGAGCCCCATCGGTCGACGTGTACCTGAACGGTCAGAAAACCTTCTCCAACATTCCGTTCCGCACCGTGACCGCCTACCTGCACGTGCCGAACGGGGTTTACGATGTGACGATTTACGCTGCCGGGGAGCGCGGCAACCCGATCCTGGAAGGCCGCAACCTGAGCTTCGGCGACGAAACCTACACCATCACCGCCGCCGGGTTCGGGCCGGAGAAATCGCAGCGCCCGGTCGTGTTCGTCGATAACCTCGCGCCCAACCCGAATTTCGCGCGCCTGCGCGTGATCAACGCCAGCCCGGACGCGCCGACGCTCGACATCGGAATGCGCGGCAACCTGTCGCTGTTGCGCGGCGTGGGGTTCAAGGACGCCTCGAGCTACCTGCGTTTTGGGCCGGGGTTGTTCAACCTGGAGATTCGTTTCGCCGATTCAGCCGACCGCGTTCTGCCCGTGCCGGACGTGAGTCTCGAGGCGGGCAAGGTCTACACGCTCTTCATCGTCGGTTCCAGAGGCGATGGCACGCTCAATTACGTGCTGACCGAGGATCGGCCCTCGAACTGAGGTTTACGGGAACACCGTCCAGCGCGTGTCGTTGAGAATCGCGTGCTGGACGGTGTTTTTGACTGCTCAAAATTCAGCGACCCTCTATAGAACGCCGGTGATGGCTCGACACCCGATTTTCTCGAGGGGAGGGCGGGTCGCAGACCTGCCCATACGAAAACCGTGTGCTGTAGGGAAAGAACTCGTGTTCGATCTCGCCTGGCGCGTCGAGAATCGCTACCGCACGATTCTCGAGCCGAAACCACTGCCGTTCGGGTACACTCGCGCCAATGAAGGACATCCCGGCGGGCGCGAGCGAGCATTTTGGAATTACCGTCATTGGAGCGGGACTGGCGGGATCGCAGGCGGCCCTGGCGGCGGCCAACCAGGGCGTGCGCGTGCACCTGTACGAGATGCGCCCGACGCGCATGACGCCCGCGCACCGCTCACGGGACGCGTCCGAACTGGTCTGCTCCAATTCTTTGGGCGGGGAAGGGGAGGGCAACGCCAAGGGTCTCCTTCAGGCCGAGATGCGCGCCGCGAGCGCGCTGGTCATGACGGCGGCCCTCGAGAACCGCATCCCAGCCGGGAACGCGCTGGCGGTCGAACGCGATGGTTTCGCGGCGCAGATCACGCGCGCCCTGGAATCGCACCCGAACATCAACTTTCACCGCGAGGAACTGACCCGCGTGCCGGACGGCATCGTCGTGATCGCTACGGGGCCGTTGACCTCGGACGCGCTGGCCGAGGACTTGCTGGCGCGCTTCGCGGGCGGTGAACGGTTGAGCTTCTACGATGCCGCCGCGCCCGTGATCGAAGCCGAGAGCATCGACCTCTCCATCGCCTACCGCGCCGGACGCTACGGTCAGGAGGCCGATTACCTCAACTGCCCATTCGACAAACCCGAGTACGAGCGCTTTTATGGCGCCCTCCAGGACGCTAGAAACCACACGCCGCACGACTGGGAAAAACTCGAGTTCTTCGAGGGATGCATGCCGATCGAAGAGATCGCGCGGCGCGGCATTGACACGCCGCGCTTCGGCCCGATGAAACCCAAGGGCCTGCCCGATCCGCGCACCGGGCGCGAACCCTACGCAGTCGCGCAGTTGCGGCAGGAGGACAGAGAAGGCCGCCTGTGGAGCCTGGTCGGATTCCAGACCGGACTGAAATGGCCCGATCAGAAAGCCGTCGTGCGCCTGATTCCCGGCCTTCAGGACGCCGAAATTGCGCGCTACGGCGTGATGCACCGCAACACCTACCTGAACGCGCCCAGGCTGCTTTCCGCCAGCCTGCAATTCAAGGATCACCCGGACAAGCTGACGGCGGGCGTGTTGGCCGGAACCGAAGGCTACCTCGAGAGCGCCGCGACGGGCTGGCTGGCCGGATTGAACGCCGCGCGGCTGGCGCAGGGGCTTGCGGTGGTCGTGCCGCCAGAGGCGTCCATGCTGGGCGCGCTGACGCGCTTTCTGGCCAGCGCTGAACCCAAGAATTTTCAACCGATGAACACGAACTGGGCGCTCGTACCCGAGCTGGAACGCGAACGCGTGCCCGCAGAATGGCGCAACAAGAAAAAGCTCGGCAAGCGCGAGAAACGCCCGTTGCTGTTCCGGCGCGGCCTGGACGCTTTTTGCGAGTGGATGGTCGGCATCGGGTTGCAACCCGCGCTGGTCGAGATCGAGCCGCAGCCTGAGCTCGAGCCAGAGGTGCAGACGGCGGGAGACTGATGGACGCACGCATCCAATCGCAGTTCGACGCCCTCGAACGCGACACGACCGCGTTCGTGACGGAACTCGAGCGGCACTCGGTGGCGCAGCTCGAGTTCCAACCCGCACCCAGGGGTTGGTCGATGCTCGAGGTCGGCCAGCACCTGATCATCGTCGAGAAAGCCCTGGTCGATTCGAGCGAAGGGACTCAGCTCAGGTCGCTCAACTGGCGCTCGAATCTGATCCTCGGATTGATCACCGTCTCGTTCAGGTCGGGCTTGCGCGTTCCGACCCTTCCACCCGCCGTGCCGAGGGAACGGCGCCCATTGGACGACGTGCGGGCCGATTGGAGCGACGTGCGCGTCAATCTGAGGGCGCTGCTCGAACCGCTCGAGGCGACGGCGCTCGAACGATCGAGGTTCGTTCACCCGGTCGCCGGATCGATTTCGCTCCGTCAGGGTTTGGAATTCATGCGAACCCACATCGCGCACCATCGAGTGCAACTCGAGCGCATCCGTCAGTCGCCGGGCTTTCCGGCGGGATGACCCGCAGGGAACCCGTCCAGGACGATGCTCCTGAAGTTCAAAAATATGCGTCCAGGACGGTGGTTCTACGCTGACCGACCGATGACCGCGTACAACGGGTCGCCCACGGCGGGACTGCGATCCAGTGCGGTGATCCCCGAAAAATTCCCGGCCTCGAGCAGAAAACGCTGCACCAGCGCCACGCGCCCGGCGTCGTCCAGCGACAGCCACGCGCGGATGGCCTTGGTCGGAAAGCAGCGGTTGGAAAACGTGATCACGAGCGGCGCGCCCGGCTTCAGGACGCGCCCGACCTCGCGCAGCACGGTCGCGGGGTCGGTCAGGTAATCCACGCTGACGCACAATCCAGCGCCATCGAAGGATGCCGTCCCGAACGGCAGGACGGGGTTCGCATTGAGGTTCTGCACCACGAAATCCGTCAACCTGGGGTTGCGCTCCAGTTCCGCGCGGTTCATGCCCAGCCCGGTCACGCTCGAGTACGCGATATCCGGCAGGTGGCTGACCCACGAACTCATCAAGTCCAGGATCGCGCCGTCCGCCGGGAAGAACTCGCGGTACAACCGCGTCACGGCCTCGATTGCGCCAGCGTCGATGTGCGTCACCAGGCGCGGGCTGGCGTAGAAGCGCTCGTCCGGCGTTTCGTCGTCTCTGTGGAAGGCCCAATCGGGAAGTTCGGCGCGGAGGTCGCTCACCTCTGCATCTTGACGCGCTTGCTGCGCACGTTCTGGGTTCGATCACCAATTCGTTCTGGGCTCGATCACCGATTCGATCTGGGCTCGATCACCGATTCGATCTGGGTTCGATCACCGATTCGATCTGGGTTCGATCACCGATTCCGCGAATCCAAACGCAAATCCCCGACGGTCATTTCACTAGAAAGACCATCGGGGACGGGTTTTTTCCTTCAGCGACGCGGTGAGCGGTTGACCGGGATGGGGATGGCGACCGGTTGGGGGGCGCGCACCGCCTCGCGGACGCGCTCGAGCATCTCGCGCAGTCTGGCCAGTACCTCTTCAAGGTTCATGCCCTAGTATTACGCCCGAATTCTTACAGAAACGTCTCAGAACCGACACTCGAGGCCAGATTCAAGCAAGTCTGAAGGCCCAGCCGTACTTGTGAGCCCAGAATGTGAGGCGCTCGGTCGCCCTAGACACGATTCGGAAGCCCGTGTGAAGAATTCGAGAACACCGTTCTGGACGATATTCTCGAGATCGCGCGCTGGACGGTGTTCTCGCGCGGTGTCCAACTCCTGCGTCGTCGGCGTTCAGAACGGGTCGGTGAAGGTAAAAGGTGAACGGGAAAAGGAAAAAGTGAGGCGCAAGAATTCCGATGTATCGCGCGTCTCATGGGGTTTACTTTCACCTTTGTTCGTTTACCTCTCGTCTTTGCTCTCGCTGCTGATCAACACGCGCTCAGGTCAAGGCCCGGAACGCCTCGAGTTGGCGCTCGATGTAATCGAAACCGGACTGCCAGAAGCCGGGGTCGGTCACGTCCACGCCCAGACGGGCGACCAGTTCGTCCGGTGTGGCGGATTCCCCGGCGGACAGGAACTCCAGGTACTTGGGCACGAACGCCGCACCCTCCTGGCGGTAACGCTCGTACAGCGCGTACACGAGCAGGTTGCCGAAGGCGTAGGAATAGCAGTAAAACCGAGACCCGACCACGTGCGGAATGCCGATCCAGCCCCACCGGTCGAGTTCCGTCGGCGCGACCGCGTCACCGTAGAAGCGGCGGTAGGTCTCGAGCCACAACTCGCCGTAACGCTGGCTGGAAACCACACCCAGAGCGCGCTCAAGGTGCGCCAGTTGCTCCCAGCGCGTGATCTGCACCTGACGGAAGATCGTCCCGATCGCGTCCTCCATCAAATTGGCCAGCAGGTCGCGGCGCGTGCGCTCGTCGGCGCGCTGCATCAAATAATCCAGCAAGACCATTTCCAGGAAGGTGCTGGCCGTTTCCGCCAAGGGCAAGCTGTGACCAAAATTCGTGGCGTTCTGCCCGCGAGAGAGTTCCGCGTGAACCCCGTGGCCCAACTCGTGCGCCAGCGTGAAGACATCGTCCAGCCGCCCGTTGAAGTTCGTCAGGATGAACGCGTGATCGTTGGGCGAGAAGCTCGAGCAGAACGCCCCGCCGCGCTTGCCGGGGCGCGGCAGCGCGTCAATCCGGTGCTGATCGAAGAACGCCTGGCACAGGCCCGCCAACTGCGGACTGAAGCTGTTGACCGCCTCGAGCACCAGATCGCGGGCTTCCGGGAAGCTGTAGCGCCTGGGCGAATCCTCCAGCGGTGCGAGCGTGTCGAAGCTCGAGAAATCCGCGATGCCGAGCAAGCGCGCTTTCAGGGGGTAATACGCCTGCAAGAGCTTCGCGTTGGCTTCGGTGGTGCTCATCAGCGCCTCGACCGAGGCGGGCGGCAGTTCGTCGCGCAGGATCGTGGCGGCGATCGGTGAGTCGTAATGGCGCAATTCCGTGTCGAACTTCCAGTCCTGATACAACGTGTTGAAGATGAACGTCAGCACGTGCTCGCGCTCCGCGAAGGCCGAGTACAGGCCCTCCGTGGCGCGGCGGCGCAGATCGCGATCCGATCTGGATCTGAGCGCGCGCACCTCGTCCAGCGTCAAATTTTTTTGTTCCCCGTCCACCGCGAGCGTGATCCTGATGGCGCTGGTGATTTCCGTGTACAGCTGCGTCCAGGCGGCGCGTCCGGTCAGGGATTTCGTGTTCAACAAGCGCTCTTCATCTTCGGAGCGGGTGTGCGGCCCGTAGCGGCGGGCGCTCTGGATGGCGTGCGCGTACTCGCCCAGATCGGCGCTCCGCAGCAATCGCGTCGCGGCTTCGTCCGGCAGGTTGGTCAGTTCGAGCTGCGCAAAGGTCGAGAGGTTCGAGATCTCCGTGGCTCGGGCTCGCACGCGATCCAGTAAAACCTTGACCGCCGCGTCGTCCGTCTGCGCCGCGAAGCGCAGCCCCGCGTACCAGACGGGACGCTGGGCTCGAATCCCGATTCGTTCCAGCGATTGCATCATGCTGCGGAATTCCTCAGCCGACAATCCCGAGATTCGACCCCGGTACGCGTCCGCGAAAGACATCGCTTCCGCGAGCGCGGTCGTCTGATCGCTTTCCAGGCGCGGATCGTCCAGCCCGGCGTACAGGCTCGAGAGATCCCAGCGCAGTTGCTCGGTCGGGTACGGGGTCGCGGTCATGGGTCTCCTTTGTCTGGAACGGCATCAATGAAACAGCAAACGCAACAGCAAGAACACCCCGACCACCCCGCCGATGATTGCGGCCAGCGGCAGCAGCAGAATCTGGTAGGCCGCGATGGTCAGGGCCACGAAGTCTTTCCAGTCGGGCTTGATTTCCGGTGCTTCGAAGCCCGCAGGCGCGCTCTGGTCGGACGGCTGATCCGTTCGGTAGACGCCCGGTGGAAGCTTCTCGTTCACGCTCAGCATTCTACTGGCGCTGATCCGGGGAACCGTGACGGAACAGTCGCAATTCGAGCGGGCACGGCGAAACTTCGCGCCAACAAGGCTCCTGGTCTCGAGGTGGCGACGCGCACTGTGGCGGCAGACCGTCCAGCGCGCATCGCTCGAGATCCAAAAAACTGCGTGCTGGATGGTCTTCTTGAAAAAACCGATTCCAGGTTCAACGTCCCGAGCGCAAAAAAAAGGGGACTCGAGCCTCGAGTCCCCTTCGCGATCCTTTTGGTTCAGTTGTCGATCCTGATGATCCGCGCCACGGACGGTGTGCCGTTGGCGTTCACGGCGAACAGCATGTAATGCCCCGGAGGGGCAACGTTGCCGTTGGCGGGCGCGTTGACCACCAACGAATCGCCGCTGCGCGAGAACGAGAGCGTCATGCTGCGCTGGTTCATGTTGTCCGAATGCGTGACGCTGCCCAATCGAATCCAGGTGACCTTGGTGATGCTGCTCGCGTCCGGCGTGCCGATGCGCATGGTCTGCCCGAAGCGCGCGCTCGAGGGCGCGCTGACGATCCTCGGACGGCGCGCCAGCGTGCCATCAGCGTTGAACAGGTACGGCGGCCAGAAGAATTCGTGGGAACGGTCCGAAAGGTCGGTGCAGCCTTCGCGCGTGCAGTTGCCCGAACCCGCCGAGAACACCCGACCGTCCGGCATCAAGAGCGCGACGCTGTGGTACTGGCGCGTTTGCGCCATGTCCGCCATGTTCGACCACGTTCCGTTGGTGGCGTTCGCGTTGGGTTTGAACAAAAGTGGCGTCATCACGGCGTACAGGTTCGAGTTCTGGCTGCCCGAGTTCTGAATGCCGGTCGGATCGTCGTTCCCGCCCGTTACCAGCACCGTGCCGTCCGCCAGGATGGTCGCATTTGACTGGAATCGGCCCCTGGGAAGGTTCGGCAGCGAATCGACGGTCGGCGCGGTCGTGCCGCCCGCGTCGGGGGAAATATCGATGATTTCAGCCGTTTTCGTGTAGCCGATGCTGTTCACGGGCGGGTTGGCTGTCAGGTCAATCGGTTGCTGGCCGTTGACCACCAGAATCTTGTCGCGCTCGAACATGACTGTATTGCCGTAGCTGCGGTAAACGCCATCGCGCTTCCCGGCGAATTGCATCGGGTTCGTGTTCGACGGATCAACCGAATACATGTCGTTCAGGAGCCCCGCGTGAAATACCTGCCCGTTCGATGCCTGAAACAAGCGCGGATAGTACGAAGCCCATGCGGCTCCGTTGGCGTTGTCGGAGGTCATCGTCGAGAACGCCCCGTTGCGCCAGATTTCGACTTCGGGAACCGATTTCGCAAATTCGTTGTCGCCACCGGCGACCATCACGCCACCGTCGGCCAAAACCGTACCGGACGCGTACCACCGCGCTTTGGCCATGTCGGCGCTGCGCGACCACGTGTTCGTGCGCCAGTCAAAAAGGTTGATGTCCTTTTTGCCGCCACCGGTGGCCTGAAAAGCGATCTTCTGGCCGTTGGCGTTGAGGGCCTGGTAGGCCGAAAGATCGAACGGTGGTTGCTGACCCGAAGGGATTTGCAGGTTCCCATTCGCGTCGGAAGGCAGCCCGTAGTGACCGCCGACGACGAACAGGCGTCCATCCGCCAGCAGCACGTGCCCGGAGCAGAACATGTTCGTGGTCATGTTGTTCGCCCAGGTGTGGGCGTTGGCTCGAGGATCCCAGATGTCCACGCGCCGCCAGTCGCCGGTCGGAGAATCCCAGCCGCCGCGCGTACTGACCGAATTCTGCGGTTCAAAGGTGATGTTTGAACCGTCCGCCGGGTTGCTGCCACCGTCGCCGTTCATGTCCCAGGTCATCAGGTTGCCGTTCGGCATCAGGCTGGCGTGGATCGCGGTCAGCGGCCACGGTTGGGTCGGTGACCAGTAGCCCAGCGTGGCGGCGTCCGTCGTGATGGCCGCTTGCGGCAGCGCGGGTTCCGGGAAGGCCTGAGCTGAAATCTCGTCGCCCGGATTGGAGACGATGGGTTGGGCTGGTGGATTCTGCGTTCCGCAGCCCCCCAGCCAGAGGCTCAGAACGGTCGCGGCAACGATGGCGTTGATATTCGATTTCAAGGTCGTTCTCCCGGCTGGGCGCGTTGACTCGAGGCGCGTTCCCTAGGGCTTCAGTGTCGGGTGCGCGCCTCAAGATCAGATAAAAGGAAAATTCAACAAATTTTGATGCGTAAAAACACCGTCCAGGACGATCTTTTTGGACAGCTTTTAGATTTGGCGCGGTTGAATCGGTCAAATCAACGTCCACGACGGTGTTGAAACCGACTCAGGCTTCGCGAGCCGGGGTAGAATCCGCGCTCGTGGACTTGATCTCTAAGACTTCCGGCACGCTCGTCAACGTCGTCGCTGTGCTGCTCGGCACGGGCGTCGGGCTGGTGGTCGCAGGCCGCATCAACGAACGCATCAACCGAACGCTTTTGCAAGTCCTCAGCCTGGTGGTTTTGAGCATCGGGCTGGGCATGGCGGGCGATCTGGGTCAGGTCAGGGCTGGCCCGATTCCCGGCGTGATCCTGGCGCTGGTGTCGCTCGCGTTGGGCGCGGTCGTCGGCGAGACGATCCGGCTCGAGGACAGGCTCGAGCGACTCGGCGACTGGCTCAAGGCGCGCTTTCGCGGCAGCGGATCGTTCACCCAGGGTTTCGTCACGGCCAGTTTGCTGTTTTGTGTCGGGCCGTTGACGCTGATCGGTTCGATCCAGAACGGCCTTCAGGGCGACGCCAGCGCGCTCTACATCAAAAGTGCGCTCGATGGGATCGCGGCCCTCGCGCTGACCAGCGTCTACGGCCTGGGCGTGGGCGCGAGCGCACTCGTGGTGCTGGTCTTGCAGGGCGGCATCTCGCTCTTGGCGGGCTCGCTGGCGTCGCTGATTCCCGATCCGGCGACCGACCCGCGCGTGCTGCTGGTGACGGGCGCTGGGGGCGCGATGATCGTGGGTATTTCCGTGAACCTGATGCTGGCTGGTCTCGAGTTCGAGGACAAGCGCGTCCGCGTCGGGTCTTTGTTGCCGACGCTGATTCTGGCTCCCGCCGTGTACGCCCTCGCCAGGCTGATCACCGGTTAGGACGGGTCGATCACCGGTCAGGACGGGTCGATCACCGGTTAAAGTGGACGCGTGGACACCATCACCGACGCCGAAATCGCGCACCTCAAGAAACTCGCGCGCCTGGAAATGGACGCGGTTGAAACCGAACGCGCCAAGCGCGACATCAACAAGATCCTGGAATCCTTCGAAGCCCTCCAGAAGCTCGACCTGGACGGACTGCCCGAGATGCCCCGCCCCGTGCCGTTGACCAACATCATGCGCGAGGACATCGCGCAACCCGGCTTCACCCAACTCGAGGCCATGAGCGTGGCCGTAGACGCCGAGGATGGCTTCTTTAAGGTTCCTCGCATCGTCGAATAACATCGTCCAGCACGCACCCCTGAGAATCGCGCTCAGGACGGTGTTCTGGTCATTTCCCTGTAAATTGGCGAGGGGGCTGGAACGTCTTCCGTGACGTGACGCGGGCCAGATGAGTCGCAGCGCCCCAGATTTCTAGAGCCGTCGTGACCGCGTTCCTGCTAGACTCCGCTGCATGACCGTCGGACGCGCACGCCCCGAGCCTCGAGCCTGGATGCTCGAGGTCGCGTCGTCGCTGTCCTCCCCCTGCGGGGGGATGCCCGCCGTGCGGTATTGAAGCTGCCATCTCGAGACTCGAGGGGCGCAGATTGCGCCCCTTTGAAATAGAGGAGATCACCGTGCTGGACATCAAATTCATCCGAGAGAACCCGGATATCGTTCGTAAGGCGATCCGCGATAAGGCGATCAATCTCGACCTTGACGCGCTGCTGGCCTTGGATGCTCGCGTGCTGACCCTGAAGCGCGAAACAGAGGACGTGCAGGCCGAACGCAACAAGAACGCCAAGGCGGGTGGCAAGGTCAGCCCTGAAGAACGCGCCGCGCTGATTGAGAAGGGCAAGCAATTGGGTGCGAGACTCGCGGAACTTGAGCCGGAATTGCGCGATCTCGAGGTGGAAATGCGCGGCTTGATGTTTCAGGTTCCTCAGATTCCGTGGGAAGGTGCGCCCATCGGCCCGGACGATTCTTTTAACCTCGAAACGCGGCGCGAGGGCACGCCCCGAAGCTTCGATTTTCCCCCGCTCGATCACGTCGCGTTGATCGAGAAGAACGGTTGGGGCGAACTCGAGCGGATCAGTAAAGTTTCGGGCACGCGTTCCTATGCCCTGAAGGGCGATCTGGCGCTCTTTGAGCAGGCCGTGTTGCGCTTCGCGATCGATCGCCTTATCGCGTCGGGCTTTACGCTCTTCAGCGTGCCCAGCTACGCTCGAGAGGACGCGTTTTACGGTCACGGGCAATTTCCGAACGCCCGAGATCAGGTTTACGAGTTGGGTCAACGACCGGAAGATGGCGCGCTCGAGACGAGCGAGTTGTACCTGGCTGGAACCGCCGAAGTGATCCTGAACGCGCTCCACATGAATGAAATCCTGGACGACGCGAAGATGCCAGCGCGGTACGTCGCCATCAGCCCGTGCTTCCGGGCGGAAGCGGGCGCGGCGGGAAAGGACACGCGCGGATTGATGCGCGTCCACCAGTTCAACAAGGTCGAGCAGTACGTGCTGGAGCGCGCTGATCCCGACGCCAGCGAGCGCACCTTCCACGCCATGCTCGAGAACGCCGAAGGCATCCTGAAATCCTTCGAGTTGCCGTACCGCGTGCTGGAAGTCGCCACGGGCGACATGGGCGCGGGCAAGGTGCGCCAGATTGACCTCGAGACGTGGGTTCCATCCGAAAACCGTTACCGCGAGACGCACTCGTGCAGCGCGCTTCACGACTGGCAGGCGCGCCGCGCGAACCTGCGCTACCGCGACGCGGACGGTAAGGTTCGGCACGCGTTCACGCTGAACAACACCGCCCTCGCCACGCCGCGCATCCTGGTGATGCTCCTGGAGAACCATCAGAACGCCGATGGCACGGTGTGCGTGCCGGAAGCGCTCAGGCCGTACTTCGGTAAAGACAGCCTCCAACCGACGCCCTAATTCTCGAGGATTGACCAAAGAACACCGTCCAGCACGCGTTCTTGAATCCGTGCGCTGGACGGTGCCGCTGGTTAAACTCGAGCCCTTCTCACGAGGTCGCGTAGACTTCAAAATATGAACGCGCTCCGAATAGTTTCGCTCGGGCTGGTCGCGGTCTGGCTGGTGGCCTGCCCGGTGCAGAACATCCCATCGTCGAAGGACTTCGGCCTGACCGCCACGCTGGAAGGCACGGTCACGCTCGGCCCGACCTGCCCGGTCATCAGGGACAACGATCCGGCTTGCGCCGACAAGCCCTACATCGCGCCGCTCAGCCTGCGCGATGGTTCGGGTCAAACCATCGTGCGCTTCGCATCGGACGCTGCCGGACATTTTTCTGTTGCAGCAAAACCGGGATCGTACACGCTCGTTCCTCAGACACCGGGCGGTGTGGCGCTGCCCAGGGCCTCGGTGCAGACCGTGGCGCTCGCGGATGGCGTGACGACCCAGGTGAGCGTTCAGTACGACACGGGGATTCGTTAAGCATCGGTTTGCTCGTTGATTTGACCAACCAGACCCTAAACCTCCTGCGAGCGTGATCAAACTCGCCCCGAGGAAAGGGTAAGTCACAGACCTACGCCTGCAAAACGCTGTCCTGTACGGGCAAACTTGACGGTTGCCCTCGCGCCAACTCGTTCTCGAGACGGATGTTCGCAAGAGGCCCGATGTCTCGAGGAACCGCCTGAGACACGAAGATGCGTCTGGTGCGCTGAATTCCCGCGAGTGATCAATCCTGAACGGCGTCTCGAGATCGGGCGCAAGCAACAAAAAGGGACGCACAAAATGCGTCCCTTTGTACTGGGTCTCTCGAGGTTCAACCACCGGGCGGTGATGCTGGCGGCGGGCTCGGCGGTGCCGGAGGAGTAGGGCTGGCCGGTGGCGTGGGATTTGCGGGCGGGGCAGGACTGGTCGGAGGTGTGGAGCCCGGAGGCGAAGGCGGCGCGGGCGGCGTCTTGGGCGCACTCGGGTTGGCGGGCGGATTCGTTGGGCTGGCTGGCGCGGCGGGCGATGGCGGGGCGGCGAAGCTGTAGTTCTTCTTCAGGATTTCCAGATCCTTGTCGTCCACCGCGCCGTCGCCGTTCAGGTCGCCCAGCACGCTCGAGCCCGCCGCAGCGCGCTTGCCAAAATTCGCGGCCATCAGTTCCAGGTCGTCGATGTCGATTCGCCCGTCGCCGTTCAGGTCGCCGTCCGGGCTGTAGCGGGCGCGCAGCGCCCTGGCATCGGTTTCCGTCAGGGCGCGTTTGCCATCCACGGCGGGGTCGATGTCCACACCCAGGCGCAATCCGGCTTCGACAAACAGCGCGCTATCGCGGTCGAGCGGCGAATTCGGGTTGAATCGAACCTCTATCTTTGGCGCTGCACCCGAGGCCGCGCCGTCGGTGATGACGGTGCGCGTGGCGGCATCCGGGTTGAATACCACGCCGTCGTTGCCCCAGTTGAAGCTCACGTCGGCGTTGTCGAGCTTCTGGATTTTCAGCGTGGTGGCTTGCACGTCGCCCCACTGCTTGAAAGCCCGATCCACCTGTCCGGGAAAGCCCGACGGCATGCCTTCGCTGACCGCGACCCGGTACGCGAAGGGCGCGGCCAACGCGACGCCCGCCCCGAGGACGAGCGCGGGAATCAAACCGGAGCGTTTCATCTGGCCTTCGCGATCTGATCCACGCGAGCCAGGAATTGTTCTCGCGTGACCTCGAGCGTTTTGCCCTCGATCGTCAGCACCACGGGCTTGCCGTCCAGGGTCTGCACCTTGCCGTCCACGATCCGGTACGCGCCCTGGCGGAAGCCCACCACGGGCGAATCGTAGGCGCTCTTGTAGAGCATCAAGACGACCTCGTCACCGACCTTGAAGCTCGGTGCGCCCTCGAGCCGGACGGTGGCGCTGCCGTACACCGCGAAGCTCGGTGCGCCCGCCGTCTGCGGCAGGTCGGTGGCTACGCCCAGCACGAAGCGTTTCGGGTCGAGCGCGTAGACCACCCACGGTTTGCCCGCGCGCGTCTCGGCGCTCACGGATTTGATGGCGGTGTGGACGATCACCTCGGCCTTTTCGATCTGCTGCTCGAGGCTCAGTTTCGTGTAGACGGTCGCGAAGGCCGTCCCGATGGCGCAGGCCAGCGTCAGGATCAGGGCGTGCGCTTTCACGATCCACCTCCGGGCGCGGGCGGTGGCGGAGAGGCGGGCGGCGCTGGTGGCGTCGGGCCGGGTTGGTTTGGGCTGGTTGGCGTCGGGCTGGTTGGTGGCGGAGCGGTGGGATCCGGCGGGTTGGGCGCGGTCGGGTTCGGTGTGGTGGGTGCGGGCTGCGCGGGTTTGGGGGTTCCAGTCGCCATTTCCTGCGCCGCCACGCTCCTGCCGTTGGAGCGCACCTCGAAGCCGATCTTGCCCTCGATCTTGGTGCTGGTCGGCAGGTTGATCACCAGGTAGAAGGCCGTCACTGACTTCATCGTCTGGATCGGTTCGGTCAGACCGCCGTGGATCGTCAGCACGTCAGCTTCGAGCTTGGAAAAAAGGATCGGTTTGCCCTCGGCGGGTTCGAGCCTGAGGAGGCTCGCGCCCTTCGGAAACGGGATGGTGACGCGGTAAGAACGCACCAGGCGCGGCGATTTCATGGTCACCGGAATGCGCTGCTCACCCTGAACGCTGGTGCCGGGCAGCGTCCACTCGAGGCTGCTGGGGCGCTCAGGGTTGAGCGTCAGCATGAACTCCTGGACTTTGTTGGCCAGGTTCGCGTCGGTCGCCTCCAGGGAAAAGGTGTAGGTTTTGGGCTGATCCACCTTGCCCAGCGGCGTGCCGGACAGCGAATAGCCGGAGAGCACCAGCCCCGCCGGGAGTTCGCCCTTGGCGCGTTTGAGCGTGTACGGGCGCGTGCCGCTCGAGAGCTGGATGTTCTGCTGGTAGGACTCTCCGACGTAGGCGGGCGGCAGGCTGGTGGTCAAGAATTGCAAGACCTGCCCGCCCGACTGCGTGTTCGTGTTGCACGAACCGAGCGTCAGGACGAGCGCGCCGCACGCGAAGGCTCGAGGAAACCGGGCAATCATGCACGGATTCTAGCTTCTCGAGGATGAGTTTCTTTGCCCCGCCTTCACACGGTGTCGTTGGAGGTCGTGCTAGATGCGCCCTCAGCCGTTGGAGTCGAAGGCTGTACTTCACTTCGTGGGAAGCTCATGATCACCGAAGCGATGTAAGGTTGCCTCGAGATCGGGTTTGCAGCGCGAAAAAAACGCCAACAGGGCAGCGGCACCGTCCAGCACGCGAATCCTGAAATGCGTGCTGGACGGTGTTTTCTCAGCGCGTCCGGGCAGTGATCTGCACCTTCAACTGCACGGGTTGCTTGTTGCGCCAGACGGTCAACGTCACGTTCTGACCGGGGCGGCGTCTGGCGACCTCCTGAACGACATCGAACTTGTTGCGCACGGCGGTGTTGTCGACCTTGATGACGATATCGCCGAGGGTCTCGAGCTTGCCGTCGCGGTTCAGGCTGGCGGCCCGGATTCCGGCTTTGGCGGCTGGGCCGCCGGGTTCGATCTCGACGACCATCGCGCCGTTGGACGAGCTGAAACCGGCCAGTTTCAGGGTGATCGGCTCGAGCTCCGTCAGGTCCTTCAGGCTCGCGCCCAACTGACCGCGCTGGGACACACCAAATTTTTCCAGATCGGACAGGCTTTCACCGACCAGGTTCGATGGGATCGCCAGCCCGATCACGCCGCCCGCCGCGACCGCGTTGGTCAGGTTGGCGTCCACCACGCTGACCACGTTGCCTCGAGAGTCCATCACCGGGCCGCCGGAGTTGCCGAGCTGAATGTTCACGTCCATCAGGAGCATCTCCGGGATTTCGACGCCGATATCGTCGTTGAATTCCGTGATGCGGTTGTACGAACTGGCCACGCCGACCGCGACGCTGTTGGGCTTGCCGGACGGCGAGCCGAGCACGATCAGTTTCTGGCCGGGCGCGACATCTTTGGAGTTGCCAAATTTGAGGGTCGTTGGGGCGGTCACGCCGGACACCTTCAAAAGCGCGATGTCGATGCCCTGATCGATGGCTTCGATCGTGGCGGGCACGCGCCGCCCGTCGAAAAGTTGCACGCTGACCGCCACCGGATTGTCCGCGATGGCGTGGTAGTTGGTGACGATCAGGTTGGATTTGTAAAAGAACCCGGATGAAATCACGTCTTCGGGTTCGCCGGGTTGCCGCGCTTCGGGCGCGATCTTGGCGAAGACGGTCACGACGGCGCGCCGGGATCGGTTGACGATCTCGACGGAGTTGATCTCGTCTGGAGTGACGAGCTTGGTCTGGGCCGTGGTCAGGCCCGTGAAATACCCGATGGCAGCCGCCACCAGAAACACTGCAAACACCATCAATCGCCACATGCGCGTTGTCCCCCCGGTCGTTCGAGCCTGTAGCCCGTCTCACCTTCATTCTAACGGCGAAATTATCGGTGTGGCGCTCGGCGGCTTCACATTCGAAGCAGGTGCAAAGCCAGCATTGGTGCATAAACACCGTCCAGGACGGTGTTTTCTATTTCTGAACCGTCTGGCGCGAGGAAAAGGGCTCCCGGATGGCTTCAGGTCGCCCGAAATGCGCCCTCGAGCCCCGAGCGGGCTGTTTCGGTGACGCGCTGATCCGGGTCGTGCAGGGCACGTTCCAGCACCTTCTGCGCGACGGCATCAGCGAGGTGCCTGCCCAGAGCCCAGGCGCACGCCTCGCGCACCTCCCAGCCCGCGTCAGTCAGGCCGATCTCGAGCAGATCGAGGTGCGCTGGGTCGCGCAGGTTGCCGATCACGATGGCGGCGTTGCGGGCCATGCCCTTGCGCCGCGCCCTCGAGAAGGCGGTCGTCTCGAAGCGCCGTTCAAACTGGTGGCTCGAGAGCGCGAAGAACTGGCTGATGTCCGGGTGCGCCAGCTCGGGTTCCGGTTCGAGCAGGCCCGAAAATCGTCCGGCGTGGGTCGTCCACGGGCAGATGTCCAGGCAATCGTCGCAGCCGAAGAGGTGATCGGTGAATTTTGCGCGCAGCTCGAGCGGGATCGGGCCGCGATGCTCGACCGTGTAGTACGCGATGCAACGCTGCGAGTCCACGAGTCGTTCCGGGGTGATCGCGTCCGTCGGGCAGGCGTTGACGCAGGCGGTGCATCGCCCGCACCGATCGGGATGGCTCAATTCTTGCGGAGGTTCGAGATCCGTCAGCAGCACCGCCAGCGTGGTCAGCGCGCCCAATCTGGTGCTGATGACCTGACTGGATCGACCGCGCCAGCCCAGCCCGGCGCGCACCGCCAGCCCGCGCTCAAAGATCGGGCCGTGATCCACGTAGGCTTTCGTCCGCACCCCGATCCGTGATGCGGCGGCCTCGAGTTTCTCGAGGTGCGGTCTGAGACTCGCGTGGTAATCGCGGCTCCAGGCGTAGCGCGCCACCCGCCCGAGGTGTACGCCATCGCGCGGTGCGCCCGGATCGGGGTGGTTGTGGCTGACCATCAGCGCCAGCGCGCTTTGGGTGGGCGCGAAGCTGCTTTGCAGGTCGGAGCGCCGGTCGATACTGCGCGGCAGGTAATCCATGCCCGCCTGCATTCCGGCATCGATCCACGACCGGAAGGTCTCGAGTTCAATCTGTGGCACGCGCGCACCGGCCCAGCCGACCGCGTCGAAACCGATCTCGAGCGCGGCCTCGGCAAGCATCGCGCGCCTGGCCTCGGTCCGACTGAGCTCCGGGAGCATGTTTCATCATCTCACGCCAGCGTGCCAGAATGCCGTCGTGAACGATCCCGACCCGCAGCTCGACCTGAATTTCCTGCGCCGCGCCATTGAAGTCTCGCAGCGTTCCCGCTGGAACGGCAACCACCCGTTCGGTGCGGTGCTGGTGGTGGACGGCAAGATCGTGCTGGAAGCTGAAAACACGGTCGGAACGACCAACGATTGCACCGGGCACGCCGAGACCAACCTGATGCGCGCCGCCTCTCAGACCTTCCCGCGCGAGACGCTTCGGCGCGCCACGCTCTATTCGAGCGCGGAACCGTGCGCCATGTGCGCGGGCGCGATCTACTGGGGCGGCGTCAGCCGAGTCGTGTACGCGCTCTCGGAGGAGCACCTGTACGTCCTGACGGGTGATAACCCCGAGAATCCGACCATGCGCCTGCCGTGCCGCGATGTCTTTGCTCGGGGTCAACGCGCCATCGAGGTGATCGGCCCCGCCCTCGAGACCGAAGCCCAGGTCGCGCACGAGCATTTCTGGACGCCGGACTGAACCCGAAGACCGTCCAGGACGCACTTTTCACCTCTCGAGAAAACGTGTGCCGGACGGTCTTATCGCAGGTTTCGCCTGAGGAACGCGACCGTCGCGTCGAAGGCATCGATCGAAGCCCGCCCCCGGAGCTTGCTGGCGCGCAGTTCCGTCTCGCGGTTGTTGAAAAAGCCGTGCGGGCTTACGGGGTACAGCCGCAAGCTGACGGGCCGGCCCAAGCGCAGCAGGCCATCCCGCAGGAACACGGCCTGCTCGGGCGGTACGGTCGTGTCGGCACCGCCCTGCAAGATCAGCGTCGGCATGGTGGCGGGTAGTTTTTCCAGTGCGCTCAGACCGTTCCTGATCTCGAAGCTCGTCGGACGATCCTGCGGGCCGTCGCCGTAGGTCTGGCGCGTCAGCTGATCGCGTCCGAGCTGGTTGGTGCGCACCAGGTAGGCGTACCAGGCGTACAGGTCGCTGACGCCGTACATGAAGACCATCGCGCGGAACTGGTCCGTCCGTGATGCGGCCAGCAAGGATATTTCTGCGCCGTGGCTGGAACCGCCGACCGCGATCCTGGAGGCGTCCACCATCGGGTTGGCTCGCATCCAGGCCAACCCCGCCAGCGCGTCATCGACCTCGCCTTTGGCGATCTCGATTTGCCCGTCCGAGCCGTCCTCACCCCGGTAGCTCGAGGCGAAGACCGCGAAACCTGCCAGCGCCAGTTCGCGGCAGCGCTGAATCGTTCCCCTCGAGATGCCGCTGACGCCGCCGTGGTTGAAGACGATCGCCGGGAAAGGTCCCGTCCCGGCGGGCCAGAAGACGCGCGCCTTGATACTCAACGCGCCGGATCGGTACGCGATCTGCTCCTCGTGCGCACCCGGATTGGGTTGCGCGAAGACGCTCGAGAACACGGCCAGCACCAGCGCGAGCGACAGGATTCGTGGGTTCACGCGCATCAATCTACCGTCGCGTCCACCAGCAAAACGTCCGCGCCCGATGCGAGCCCGCGCAGACGCTCGAGCGCCTTGGCCGTGCGGGATTCGCCCAACCACGCTGACCAGTACGCGCGCAGGGTTCCCAAGATCGTCTCGAGCGGCACGGTCTGGGCATCGACGCCCGGATGCGGACAATAGAGCAAATCCAGGTTCGTGACTGGCCCACCGTTCGCCCCGCCAAAGGGTTGCTGATAGTCGAGGTTCACGCGTTTGAAGCCGAAAGCCGCAAACACCTTGCGCCGCACGAACGGATCGGAACCCACGGATTGCTCCAGCCCGAACTCGTGCGGGCTCAAGCGCTTCGGGTTCAGCACGTCGATGAAAACGCCATGCACATCCCGCCCGTTCGTTGCCCTCGCGGCGTCATCCAGGACGCGAAATCTGGCTTCGTGCAGCATCCGCGCGATGCCCCGACCCCGCGCGGCTCGCGCGACCGCCATGAAGCTCGAGAAGCCCGTGTCGGGCTCACGCAAAAAGTGAAACACGCAGCCGCCGACGACAACGGCGTCATCTTCCGCGACCAGCACGAAATTTTTTCGGGACTCGTCGCTCCAGGTGATCAATTTCGGCAGCATGCTGGCCGGGATCAGGTTCTCTGGTTCCGGGTAGCTGGCGTCCTGCACCAGTCCGAAAGCCGGAATCGCTGGATCTTCGGGATTTTTGATCAACCTCGTCGTGACCACGCCCAGAGTCTACGACCTGAGAATGGCGCAGTTCCTCCGGAGCGCACCCGCACGAACCTGGCCTCGAGCCGCCCCGCCTGGTCTCGCTCGAGTACCGAATGTGGTCTCGCTCGAGCACCGAGTGGACGCCATCGCCTCCCCGAAAGAAAACTGTAATGCGAAACTTCGTAAATTGAACCTACATCCATGCGACACCCCGGCTTCGTCTTCACTTTCCCCAAGGCTGCGCAGACCACGAGACAACCCGTGGAACGCGCCACCGTGGAAGCGCACCGGATCGAAAAGCCCAGTTCCTACAGACCCCGATTGAACGACCTGGACGGCATCCCTCAGGTCGGCAAACTGCGCCATCTGGCGCAGCGCATGGACGAATTCGACGCCTACACGCGCGGCCACCTCGAGCGCCTGCAGCACCTGAGCGCGCTCGTGGCTCAGGCGTGCGGTCTGAACGAACAAGAAGTTACCCAGGTGCGCATTGCGGCTTTGCTGCACGACATCGGCAAGATCATGATTCCCGCGTCCGTGCTGCGCCGCGAGGGGCCGTTGTCCGAAGATGAGTGGAAACTGATGCGCCAGCATTCCGGTCACGGTGCGCGCATCACTGCCGCCAACGGCCTCGATGCGGCCATCGTGGACATGGTGCGCGGGCATCACGAACGCTGGGATGGGCGCGGTTACCCCGATCACCTCGTCGGTGAGGCCATTCCCCTCGGCGGACGGATCATCGGCGCGGTGGACGCTTACGACGCCATGACCACCAAGCGCTCCTACCGCAACGCCCTGCCGCGCGAGGAAGCCATCGCGCGTCTCGAGAAGGACAGCGGAACGCACTTCGACCCGATGGTGATTCCGGTGTTGTTGGGCGTCCTGAACGCGGTTTCCGCCCGCCGTCCGCTCGTCAAGCGCTGATTCTGGAACGGGACGCGACCCGTCGTTTCGAACTCTCGATCCCGCGCCACCGTTCGCGCACGCCCATTCGTGCCGCGCGCGATTTCGACCGCGAGATCGGGAACCGTCGGGGACACATTGCTTTAAGCTGAAAAAACACCGTCCAGGACGGTGTTTTCATCATCCTCGAGCGCTCGCTCGAGCTGCAACGCGAGACGATCACTTCTTTGCGG
Source organism: uncultured Deinococcales bacterium (assembly GCA_964244895.1). GTDB lineage: Bacteria > Deinococcota > Deinococci > Deinococcales > JAAFIG01 > CAXTKV01. The sequence continues at coordinate 18,873 of CAXTKV010000007.1, read as the reverse complement.
GCATCAGGACATCGTCCCAGTCCAGATCGGGGTCGGTGAACGCGGCATCTTCGGTCAGGTCGCAGATCAGCGCGTAGCGGATCACGTACACCCCCGGCTCGAGCCCGCCCAACAGGATCGTGTCGCCGTCGGTGGCGAATTCGAGCGCTCGCCCGTCGGGGCCGGCGATCTCGAGCCCTCGGCGTTCCGCGCCCGCGGGGATCGGGTCGGTCAGCCGGAGGGCCGCAATGGGCGTTTCCAGGTGCAGCCTGATGGTCGCGGCGTACCCGGCTCCGCCGGGCTGGATGGATTTGTGCAATTCGATTGCGCCCATGCGCAGCGTCGTCTGGCGTTCTCGGGTTGCGCTGGCGACGGGTGGCTTGAGGCGGAAATCGGCGTTGAACAATCCGGGGCCGTCCAGCCGCAGGATGCTGGTACCGGGCTTATCGAGGTTGGCGGGGTCGGTGCGCGGCGTGAACGGCACGGTGATCGGGTCGAGGCGCAGCGCGTAAGTTCCGGCCTCGAGTTCGGCAAAGCTGTAGCGCCCCTCCTGGTCGGTGATGGCGTAGCGTCCGGTGGAAAGGTAGACGCGCGCGCCCGGCAGCGGTTCGTCCTTGCCTGGGGTGAACGAGCCGTCGTCGTCAGTATCGAAATAGACGCGCCCGACAATCGCGCTGCGGCGCGTGAAGACGCCCTCTTCGCGTTTGAGGCTGGCGGTCGCCCGGTTGGACGTGACCTGCACCTGGGCTCCGACGTTGGTGTGCGCCGCGGCGGTGGCCTGGTTGACGACGCGTTCGGGTAGGGCGGGCGTGGCGATGCTCGCGAAGCGCAGTCGCGCGGTGGTCTGGGCGTCCAGATGACCGATGTTCCAGGTCAGCACTTGCCTGCCGCTCTGAACGACGATGCTCGGGTCAAGAATCGCGTTTCCGTCGAGTCGGCTCGAGCCGGTTCGGTAGGCCAGTCCGATGGGCATGGTGTCGGTCACGGTGGTTTCCATCAGCGCGACCGACGCGGAGGCGTTCTTGACGCGCAGCTCGTACTCCAGGCTGCCACCGATGCTGACGCTCGGTTGCAGCGCGATTTTCTCGAGTTGCAAAATAGCGCCGATCACGTCCGTCTGCACGGCGTTCGATGACACGACGAGCGGAATCTCTGCGCTCGAGACGGTGCCGCGATTGGTGATGGTGGTCGCGTCCGGCGTGCTTTCGAGCGCGCGCGCCTTGAAAGCGAGTTTCAGGCTGGCTCCGGCGGGCAGGCTCGGGAAGCGCCAGGTGATCGCGCGGCTGGCGGGATCGAAGCGGACGGATACCGCGTAGGACACATTCGAGTTTTTTGCGTCCTGGACGGTGCTCGTGGCGTCATCGAAGGGGCTCGAAAGGTTCGCCTCGAGCGCGTCCTGGACGGTGACATCGCTCTGGGTCGCGCCGCTGGTGTTCTCGAGGCTGAAGCTGTAACCGATGGTCTCACCCTGCTGGACGCGGGTGATCGAGACGGACTTGGTGAACGCCCAGGCGTCGGTCACGGGCCGCAGGACGGTGATCGTGTCGAGCGTGCGGTTGACCATGTTCGGTTGCGCGCTGGAGGTTGCGCGGATCGCGATATTCCAGCCCGCGCCGTTGTTGTCCCCGTTGACGCCCGCTGGCGGCGTGACGTGCAGCATGAAATTCGCGCTTTCGCCTGGGGCGAGCGGCCCCAGGTCGGGCAGGCCGTCGCCGTCGTGATCGGTCAGTTCCTGGAGGCCGTCGGCGCTCCACCAGCTCAGCTTCCAGCCGTTCGGCAAGGGCGTCTCGAGCGAGAGGTTGATCCGATCCGGGGTGTTTCCAGCGTTCAGCACGGTGTTGGTAAAGGTGACGGGCGTGCCCTCGAAGCTGGTCGCGGCTTGACGGTCGGCGAGGTTCGGGTATTCGGTCGCGGTCGGTTGACCCAACGGGCCGATCCAGACGAAGTAACTCGGGATGGACGGCGAAACCTGAAAGATGCGGTCGCGCGTGATGTCGGTGGCCGAAGGGTTCAGGCTCGAGGTCGTCCGCAAGGGCAGATCAACCGACTCCAGCGCCGTGATGGTCGTCGGCAGCGTCAGCCGCACGGTCACGTCCGCTTCCCGGCCCGGCTCGAGCGTGACGCTGCCGAACGGGGTCACGCCGTCACCGCTGAGGATTTCGATCGCGGTTCCGGGCGGCAAGTGCGCCCCAGTCAAGCTCAGGTCGGGGGTGACGTTGAAGGTGTCGGTCAGGTTTCCAGTGTTCCTGACGGTGTTCTTGAACATCACGAACCTGGTGCCGGTGACGCTCGCGATCGCTTGCTCGTCGGTGGCGCTCGCTCCGTCGCCGGAACGCGAGATCGCCCAGCTCAGTCCGGTCATCGGATCCGGCAGGCTGTAACTGCCGCTGGCCGCGCCGTCGGCTTGATTGAACGGCCCGATGCGCGCACCGCTGCGCGCCGGGACGCTCGTGAAGGTCGTGTTGGACGGTGTATTGACGGTCGCGTCGGTCGAAGTGCCGTACGCGATGGTCGCAACGTTGGTGACGGTCGCCCCGCCCGCAAGCAGACTGCCGAGTTGCACCGTGAACCGCAAGCTGTAGCTCGAGCCGGAAGGCAGCGCGTCCTGGGGCGTGTAGGTCGTGGGTGCGGCGTCGCGGATCAGCAACCCGACCCGGCTGGCGGAGGCGTTGGGTATCGTCGTCCAGGCGCTGTTGATGAAATACACCACCCTCGAGCCGCCCACGCCGCCCGAGTTGCCGATGGCGGGTGTGTCGATGTCCAGGCTCGTACCGCTGGGAATCGCGTCGGAGATCAGGATGCCGTCCGTCAGCACGCCGTCCACGATGGCCGCGCCGGGCAGGCTGCGCGCCGCGCGCCGCCCGAGGTTCGAGCCCTGAATCGTGTACTCGATCCGCCCGGACGCGTCCGGACCCAGGGCGCTCTTGGAAATCGTCAGGTTGGCGTCCCTGGAAACCGTCACTCGGGCAATGTTGTTGTCGTCCAGCGCGCTGGGATCACCGATCGAGCGCCCGATCAGATCGATCCTGGCGCTCGCACCATCCGGTTGGGTCGGCGGAACCTGCGCGACCGCGACCACGGACTGGCGCGATCCCGCCGCCAGGGTCAGCGGCGCGGTGATCTCGGGTTCGCCCGCGTCCAGTTGCCCGTTGCCGTTCAGGTCGCGGTACAGCTTGACGCCGCTCAGATCGAAATCGTCCGAGTTCGATTGCAGAACGTTCAGTGCGATCTGATCCGGGCCGTTGCCGGGGTTGGTGACGGCGTACGCGAAGTTGAGGCTCGAACCCGCCAGGGCCGCGCGGTCGTTGGACGGGTCGGGCGGCAACGCGAACGATGTCGCGGTCGTCGGTGCGTTGCCCGCGTCGGGTTTGACCTGAATCGCGTAGACCTGCTGCACGGTGCTGCGCGCCACGTTGGAAAACGCCACGCGGGATTGACCGTCCGGCCCGGAAAACGTGACCGCAGCCTGGTTCTCGATGCTCGAGCCCGCCGCAGTCGGGCCGGATTGCGCCTGGGCCGACCAGATCGCGCTCAGGCAGAGCGTCGCGGCCAGCGCGGTGCGGAATAGCTCAGCCCTCGAGATCATCGCGGGTCGCCCTTCGACGCATCGTCCAGGACGATGTTCTCAATCGTGCGTCCCGGACGGTACGTTCTGAGCTCGGGCCAGAGCCTGAGCGTGGGTTTCGATTGGACGCCGGAATAGTCATTTTGGTTTCCGTTGTTGTCGGCTTCAAAAGAGGATTCGGCCTCCTGGACGGACATCTCCAGGAGGCCGAGAAGGGCTTATCGGACGCTGACGGTGAAGGTGATCGTGATGCTGCTGCCGGGTGTGAAGGCGTTGACCGGCGTGCTCGAGGCGTTGGTGATGCGGACGCGGACGTTGGTGACGCGCGCGGCATCCGCCGAATCGCTGTAACCGTTGGCGTTGGTGTCCGTCGGAGCGGTCGCGCTCCAGGTCGCACCGTTGTCCGTCGAGTATTCCGCCGTGCAGGTCGCACCGGTCGGGCAGCCCGAGACGGCCAGGGTCGTGAACTTGAAATCGGTGTACTGCGGAATCGGGTCGAACACGATCACGTTGCTGATCGCGGCGCTGCCGATGTTCTGAGCGGTGATGGTGTAGGTGATCTCGGACTGCGAGTAGTTCGCGGGAAGCAGCAGGGTGCGCGGTTTGACGGTCGCGGTCGAAGCGCTTTTGGAAACCTGCAAGTTGCCGGCCACGACGGTCGTGGTGTCGATCACGCTGGCGGTCGAGGTGCCGCCCGAGCCGAAGGTCGCGGTCGCAGTCAAGGTCTTGGTATCGACCGTGCTCGAGGGGATGCCGGAGGCCGCCGTGACTTCGACCAGCAGGTTGACGGACGTGCTGGACGCGATGGCCGCGGTCAGCGTGGTCGCGCTAGAGGTGCTGATCTGCTGTTCGCCCGCATCGACGCTGCCGTTGTTGTTCGCATCGACGAAGATCTGGTAGCTGAAACCCGCCCCGCCGCCCGAAGGGGCGATCTGGAGGGCCGTGATGCTCGAGTTGCCGTTGTTGGTGACGGTGTGCGCGTAGATCAGGGTGCCGGGGCTGGTGATCGTGCCGGAACGGTTCGGGTTGAAGCTGAAGTTGTTGACGGCGCTGACCGTCAACGCATCGGCCTGGCTGTCGCTGGTGGTGGCGCTGTCCGTCGAGGTGGCGGTGAAGGTGAAGCCCACAGCCGTCTGCGGCACGGCGTTGGCGGGAACCGTCACGACCGCGACGAACTGGTAGTAGGCTGCCGCCGAGATCGGGCCGGTGTTGCCGACCGGGGTGGCGTTGTCGGCCACGCCGTCGCCGTTGGCGTCGACGAAGAACTGCACGGTCGCGCCTGCGGGCAGACCAGCGCCGCTGGCGCTCAGGTTGAAGGTGTCGGTGGCGGCACCGGTGTTGGTCACGACCAACGGGTAGGTGACGCTGCTGCCGGGGGTCACGCTCAGGGTGCTCGAGGTGGCGGTCGTTCCGGCGGGCGGCGCGGTCGCGGTGCTCGAGTCGTTGTTGCGCAACGTCACGCCCAGGCCGTCGGTCAGGGCTGTGATGCGGTCTGTGGTGATGTCGGTCTTGGTCGAGTCCGCCTGCGAGGTCGCCTTGATGACCGCGTTGAACGGCGCGCCGGTCGCGGGTGCGGCCACGGCGGGCAGGTTGACTTTGACCACGAAGTTCGTGTTGGCACCGGCGGACAGGGCGATATTGCCGGAAAGGGGTGTCGCGCCGTCGGAGAGGTAGAAGCTGACGTTCGTGCCCGCAGGCAGGTTGCTCGAGGCGTCCAAGGAGAGCGCGAAGCTGTCGTTGGCGTTGCCGGAGTTGGTGATGCTCTGCACGAAGCTGACGGTCGTGTTCATGCGCTGGCTGGGAACGGCCTGCACGTCCGTGGTGTTGGTCGGTGCGCCCGTACCGGAACCGGTGTAGGTGAACGCTTTGCCGGTGACGGGATCGGTGTAACCCGCGATGGTTCCGGGGTTACCGGTGGCGAAACCGTTCGGGCCGACTCCGACGGAGCGCGTGGTGGGCGCGAAAGAGGTCGTCTGGTTGGAGGTCGTGGTCTGGTCGGTCGTGCCGTTGGTGCGGCGGTAATCGACGGTTGCGGTGTTCAGGATCGAGGAGCCCGCCGCCGTGGCGCCGTTGACCGCGACCTTGAAGCCGAGGCTGTAATTCGCGCTGGTGGGCACGGTGTTGGTCGAGGTGGCGGAGGTGTTGGTGGCCGTGGCGATCGGGCTGGCGGGCAGCATCAGCAGGCCGACGCGCAGCACGCCGGAGGCGGGCTGATCGAAGCTCCAGGCCGTACCGCTTGCGGTGGTGCTGTAGACCACGGCGGCCAGCGGGCTACCGGCGCTGCCGGAAGCGCTGTTCTGCACGTAGGTCGTGCCGGACGGGATCACGTCGGCGATCAGCACGCCGTTGTAGGTTCCGGCGTTCGTGCCGGTGATGACCACGATGCCGGGGCGGGACTTACCGGCCTGGTTGCCGGTGTTGGAACCCGTCAGGGAGTACGTGATCTGACTGCTGGTGTCCGGGCCTGCGGCGGCCTTGTTCAGATCCAGAATCGCGTCGCTGACCACCGTGACGCGCGAGAGGTTGTTCTTGTCCACGATGCCCGCGCCGCCGCTCGAGACGCCGGTCAGGTCGAGCTTGTAAGACGTTCCCGCCGCGCTGCTCGGGACGTTGACGCTGACCACGACTTTGGCGCTGCCGTTGGCCGGGACGTTGACAGTGCCGGTCAGCGTGCCCGCGTTCCAGCCGGTCAGCACGGTATCGCCCGGATCGACCAGGCCGTTGCCGTTGGCGTCGTTATAGACGGTCACGCCGGTCAGCGGTGCGCCAGCGTTGGCCGGATCCAGTACGACGCTCAGGGTGTACGTATCGGAGCCGTTGCCGGGATTCAGGATCGTGTAGCCGAAGTTATCGTTCGAGCCGCCGAGCGCCTGATCGTCGTTGGTGCTGGCGGGAACGCCCGTGAAGTTGCTCGGGTCGCTCGGGCCGAACAATCCGGTGGCCGACTGGGTGTTGGGCGTGATGTTGATGGCGTAGACCTGCTGCACGACCGTGATCGCCAGGTTCGAGGTCGCCACTTGCGGCTGGCCCGTGGCGTCCGTGTACGTGGCCGAAGCCTGGTTTTGAATCTGCGTCCCGGCGGGCGTCGCGGATTGCGCGAGCGCCGTGCCGAAAAGCAACGCCGCTGTGATCGCGGCGACGCCGATGCGTTTGAACATGCTTCCTCCGAAAATAGTGCTCATGATTGCTCCGCTGCCGATCGGCAGTTCAGGCCGTGAAGAATTGAGGCTCGAGCGTCCAGACCTGGAGGACTCGAGCGGGGTGGGTTATTTGATCTTGACGCGGGCCTTGAACTCGAAGCTGGCGTGCGCGGCCAGCGGCGTGCGGATAACCCAGCGGAGGTTGGTGTATTCGGTGGCGGGCACGATCTCTTCGACGGTTTTGCCGTCGCGGATGACCTTGCGCTTCAACGGGGTCGCGCCGAAGCTTCGCTTGAAATCCCACGAGGCCAGCAGGTTGGCGTCCTTGCTGACGGTGGCGGTGTTTTCCAGGTAGCTGGTGCTGCGCGGGATCGGCAGTTCCAGCGTGATGTTGTTGACGGCCTGATCGCCCGGATTGAGCGCCCTGACGCGGTACTCCATGACCTGGCCCGGCTTGACGTTGGTGGCCTTCTCGAAGACCTCAGTGCTCTTGCCATCCTTGACTTCTGTCCGCACGAGGTAGCTCTCGAGCGTGAGCTGGGGCTTTTGTGCGGTGGTCTGCGCGAGCGCGACGGTAGCGAACGCTGCGACCAGTGCCGGGATGATCTTAGTCATTTTCATGCTTCACCGAGAGCTAGTGTGAACCACCTAAGGTTACGAAACACTTACACCCGCTTGAAACGCCGTCCTGGATGATGATCCTGCCTTTTTAGATGCCTCTGCCCGCAGCAAGAACACCGTCCAGCACGCAAGACTTCACGATGCTGAAATTGATTGTCCAGGACGGTGTTCTTGCACTTTCCTGATTCTGACCTGGGCTCAGCGTGAGCTTTGCCGGGATCTGCGGTGCGGGCGGGGATACAATCGAGCCATGTTCGAGTCCCTGGGAAAACGCCTGCAAGACATCATGGACGGCCTGCGCGGTCGCGGCAAACTCACCGAAAACGACGTCAAAGCCGCCATGCGCGAGATCCGCGTGGCCCTGCTGGAAGCCGATGTCAATTTCAACGTCGCCAAAGATTTCATTCAGAGAGTCCAGGAAAAAGCCATCGGCACCGACGTGCTGAACTCCCTGACGCCCGGACAGCAGGTCATCAAGATCGTCTACGACGAACTGATCGAAATGCTCGGTTCTGAAGCGGTTCAGCCGACGTTGCGCGAGCGTGGCAACGTCTGGTTCATGGTCGGCTTGCAGGGCGCGGGCAAGACCACCACCACCGGTAAGCTGGCCGCGTTCTACAAATCCAAAGGCCGCCGCCCGCTCCTGGTGGCCGCCGACACCCAACGCCCCGCCGCCCGCGACCAGTTGAAGGTGCTCGGTAAGCAAGTCGGGGTCAGCGTCCTCGAGGTCGGCGACAACGAATCGCCCGCCGTGACCAGGCAGCGCCTCGCGGAATACCTGCAGGCCAACTACCACGACCTGGTGATCGTGGACACCGCGGGCCGCTTGCAGATCGACGAGACGCTGATGGATGCCCTTTTTGATCTGAAAACCCAACTGGAACCTTCGGAAACCTTCCTGGTGGTGGACGCCATGACGGGCCAGGAAGCCCTGAACGTCTCCCAGACCTTCGACGAGCGCATCGGGCTGTCCGGTCTGATCATGACCAAGCTCGACGGTGACGCCAGGGGCGGCGCGGCCCTGTCCGCGCGCGCCGTGACCGGCAAACCGATCATGTTCGCGGGCATCAGCGAAAAAATCGGCGGTCTGGAACCCTTCTATCCCGACCGCGTGGCGCAGCGCATCCTGGGCATGGGCGACGTGCTGACCTTGATCGAACGCGCGCAGCAGGCCGAGGTCAAAGCCTTCGATCCCGGTAAGAAACCCGGCGATTTCGACTTCGAGGATTTACTCGAGCAACTCAAATCCATTCAACGCATGGGGCCGATGACGGACATCATCAAGATGATTCCCGGCCTTTCCCGCGCCCTGCCCGCCGACATCAACGTCGATGAAAAACAGTTCAAACGCATCGAAGCCATGATCTCGAGCATGACCAACAAGGAGCGGCGCAACCCCAAACTGATCGATGGTCAACGCCGCCGCCGTATCGCGTCCGGTTCCGGCACGAGCGTTCAAGAATTGAACCGATTGATCAAGATGCACGAGCAGATGAAGGACATGATGAAGATGATGCGCGGCGCGAAAGGTCGCGGATTGGCGAATCTGTTCGGCGGCAAGATTCCTCGAGCCTGAACCCGCGAGGTGACGAAGGTGGCGACGTGAACGCGAAAGACCCGCTCGAGATCGTGCAGGGCTGGCAGGAAGCGGTGAATCGTCGGGACGTTGACCGGCTGCTCGAACACTCGAGTCCGGGCATCGTGATCGTGGGGCCGCGCGGTCCCGCGACTGGACACGGGATTCTCCGGGATTGGCTCGAACGCGCGGGACTGAGCTTCGAGCCGAAGCGCACCTTCGCCCGCGAGAATGTCGTCGTAGTCGAACAGCACGCCGTCTGGCGCTCCGTGGATTCCGGCGAGCTGATCGGCGAGGCGGATGTCGCCTCGCGGTTTCTCGTTCAGGACGGACTCGTGACCGAGTACGCGCGCCACGACGATCTCGAAACCGCCTTGCGCGAGTGCGATTTGACCCTCGCCGACGAGATAGATTCCAGAGCCTGAACTCGAGAACACTGTCCACGACGCATTCTCGAATTCGCGTCCTGGACGGTCTTTACTCGATCTTGAGCGTGGCCCAATCCGTCGTCCCGGCTGGCGTCGGGTACTCGAGTTTCATCGCTTTCATCGCGTCGGCAATCGCGGTGGAGATCACCAGGTTCCGAAACCAACGCTTGTTGCTGGGCACGACGTACCACGGCGCGGCTTCCGTGCTGGTCTCGCTGATGGCATCCTCGTACATGTGCATGTAGTCCTCCCAGAGCTTGCGTTCTTCCAGGTCGCCGGGGTTGAACTTCCAGCGTTTGGTCGGGTCGTCCACGCGCTCTTGAAGCTGCAGACGCTGCTCTTCCTTGGAGACGTTCAGGTAGAACTTCAGTATTTTCGTGCCGTTGTCGGTCAGCATCTGCTCGAAATCGCGGATCTGTGCAAAGCGTTTTTTAGCGGTTTTGGCGTCGATCCAGCCGTGAACGCGGGTGATCAGCACGTCCTCGTAGTGGGATCGGTTGAAGATGCCGATCAACCCCTTGGGTGGGCACGCTTGATGGATGCGCCACAGATAATCGTGGGATTTTTCCAGCGTGGACGGAGCCTTGAAGTACGTGTTTTGCACGCCTTGCGGTAGGACGCTGCCCATGACGTGTTTGATCAGGCTGTCCTTGCCCGCGCCGTCCATCGCCTGAACCACGATCAACAGGGCCTGCGATGCGCCCGCGAAGAGTTTTTCTTGTTCCGTCGCGATCCGCGCGAGGTTTTTGGCGGTTTTCGCTTCGACTTTGGCCTTGTCCGTTTCCAGGTTGTATTTGCCCGTGTCTTCCGGGTCGAAACGTTTGAGCTTGAGTCGCTTGCCGGGTCGGATGCGGTACTCGTCCATGCGGTCCTCCTGTGGTGTGTGCAGGAGTCTAACGCCTGGGTCACGCCTGATTCTCGTTTCTCGAGCGCGATTGGGCTGCTGCGCGCCGATCTTGAGGTGATTCGGGGCGCAAACACCGCCTGGCACGCGTTCTTAAATATGCGTGCCAGACGGTGTTGAGTCGAACAGCGCCAGAAAGCGTTCTCTGGCCTCGTCCGGAATCTCGAGCAATTTGCATCTGGAGGTCTGAACGGACACGACCTGCGCATCGCGCTTCGGAACGCCGAGCGTTTCGGTCAAGAACGCGCACAGCAGGGCGTTCGCCTCGACACCCTCGGGTCTGGCAGCGATGCGAATCTTGGGCTCATCGCCGCGCATTCCGGCGGATTCGGTGGTTTTCGCGCCGGGTTGAACCCAGACAAAGACGCGCATCTCGAGCATTCGACCTGGCGTTCAGCCGGTCGTCTTGTCCTCGTAGCGTTCGACGCTCTCGAGGTACGTGTTCAGCAGGGCGCGGAACTGGCTGAAGAACATGGCTTTCTCGCCGCGCGCGCGTTCGATGTCCAGTCGCACGTCGCGGGCTTTCTGGAGGGCTTCGCGCAGGAGTTTTTCCTTGGCGGCCTCGGCTTCCTTGATCATCAGTTGCGATTCGCGTTCGGCGTTGGAGCGCATCTCGTTGCCGATCTTCTCGGCGCTGACCACGGCGCGGCGCAGGGTTTCCTCGCCCTGGCGCAGCTCGTTGACTTTTTCCTCGAGCTGCGCGACTTTTTCCTGAAGCTGGCGCTGCTGGCGCTCGTATTCCTCGAAGTCTTCGGCGACCTGCGAGAGGAATTCGCGCACGTCCTTCTTGTTGTACCCGCTCAGGCCGCTCGAGAATTCCTGATGGCGAATGTCCAGTGGCGTGAATTTCATGGGTTCGCTCCGCTACGAATTTCGGTGTCCTGATGGGGTGCAAAGATCGCGCGACCGATGCGAACCATGGTCGCACCCTCGAGAATCGCCATGGGGTAATCCTCGCTCATGCCCATCGATAATTCCACGAGACCCAGGCTATCACGCAATTCGCGCAATTCCAGGAAGGTTTTCCGCGCGAGCGCCAGGTCACCCGCAGGCGCGACCGTCATCAGGCCGCGCACCGCCAGGCCAGCCGCACGGGTGGCGTTCAGGAGCGCCTTCGCGTCCTCCGGGAGGGCACCGTGCTTTTGCGGTTCTCGACCCGCGTTGATTTCCAAGAGCACATCCGGCGCGCGACCCCAGCCCTCACTTCGCCTAGCGATTTCGACGGCCAGTTTTTCGCTGTCCAGCGAGTGAATCAGCTTGAAATCCTGGCAGAACTTGACCTTGTTCGTCTGGAGGTGCCCGATCAGGTGCCATTCGGCTTCCGGGATCGCCTCGATCTTCGGCAGGGCTTCCTGGACGCGGTTCTCGCCCAGCAGCTCGTGGCCGTGCGCGATCAGGTTGATTCGAATTTCTTCGATACCGTGCGATTTCGTGACCGCGATCAATTTGACGCTGCCGGGGTCGCGTCCGGCGCGCTCGCAGGTGGCTCGGATCGTTTCGAGAACCTCGGAAATCATATTTGTGCGTTAAGAACACCGTCTGGGACAGTATTCTCGAGATTCGTCCTGGTCGCGAGTTGTCGAGGAACACGCCGAGTCATCTAAAGCGCTTTCAGGATGCCGCGCACCAGCGCACGAAAGCGCGGCCCGGTGCGCGCAGCCTGCTCGATCACGGCCTGCTCGGTCGTGCCCGAGTGATCCTCGCGGTCGGCCACGGCCATGTCGGTGACGCTGGAAACGCCCAGCACGCGCATTCCGGCGTGCCGCGCCGCGATCACTTCGAGCACCGTGCTCATGCCGACCGCGTCCGCACCCCAGGCGCGGAACATCCGCAATTCGGCGCGCGGCGCGTAGGTCGGGCCGGTGAAGGCCAGGTACGTGCCCTCGCGCAACTCGAGATCGAGGGCGCGAGCGGCCTTGCGCGCGACCGTCAGGTATTCAGGGTCGTAGGCGTCCATCATCGCCACGAAACGCTGGCCCAGCGCGTCGTCGTTCGGGCCGATCAACGGGTTCATGCCGGTGAAATTGATGAAGTCCGTCTGAAGCATCAGATCGCCCGCTCGCCAGGCGGGGTTCAGCCCGCCGCAGGCGTTGGTCACCAGAAGCGTCCTCGCGCCCAGCGCGTGCGCCAGCCGCACGGGAATCGCGACTTCCTGGGCGCTGTAGCCCTCGTAGACGTGGACGCGACCCTGAAAGGCGATCGCGCGCTTGCCCTCGAGCGTGCCCAGCACGACCCGGCCCGCGTGACCGGGCGCGGTCGAGACGGGAAAGCCCGGCAAATCGGCGAACGAGATCGCGGTCGGGTTCTCGAGCTCGTCCGCCAGCGGCCCCAGACCGGAACCCAGGATGATGGCGATCTCTGGCTCGAGCGAACCGAACGCGCGGATGGCGTCTGCGCTTTGTTGCACGCGCGAAGTGCTGTTTTCCCCAGTTGGCATCGGTGCCATCGTACCCCGCGCTCCGGTTTTCGCCGCAAGCCTCGAGCCGGTTTGGCCCGAAGTTCATCGAGCGTGGGGCATCTCGATTGCGGATTCTCGCGTCCCAGACGGTGTCGGAAAGCGACCAAAGAACGCCGTCTGGGACGGTGCTGACCGAATCTGCCCAATTTCAGCTTCGTGTATGATCCGCTGTCGAACCGGTTCTGGTCTACCATCTGACCCCCAGAACCCGCTCGAAGATGCGCCCGCTGCGAAACGCCCCTCGGTTTTGCGCTCGAGCATCTACCATCGTTCTCACTCGTGCTTCACAGCCCAAATCGCGGGGACGTGAACACTGCCTCGTGGAGGATTGAATGTTCAAACGCTTCGGCCCCTCGCTCATCGTGATTTTTGCGGTTGCCAGTTTCTGGTCAGTCCGCGCGCAGACGGCTCCACCCGCCCCGACACCGCCCGCTACCACTCAACCCGCTCCAGCCCCGAACGTGACCGGGCCGATCGACGAGATCATCGTGCAGGGTGCGGACAGCGCGCTCGAGCTGCAGGGTTTGATCAAGGTCTCCGTCAACGTTTCCGTCGGTGATCCGATCGAGGGCGTCAAACCCGACGAGATCAAACAGCAGGTGCTGGAACTCGGGTACTTCAAGTCCGTGACCGTCACCGTTCGCCAGCTGGACGGTAAAAAACAGGTCGTGATCGGCGTGGAACTCAACCCGCGCATCGCGGAGGTCGCTTTCAGGGGCAACAACCTCTTCCCGAGCGACCGCCTGGTGACGTTTCTGGATCAGCAGTTCAACGTGGCCGCCGGAACCATCGTCAACAACACCAAACTCGAGGATGGGCGCACCGGGTTAGCCCAGGGCTACCGGCAATTGCTGCCGTTCACGCCCAAGGTCACGCTCGAGCAGACGCCCAACCCGGACGGCACGGTCAAGATCACCTACGCGGTGGACGAATCCGCCGCCATCAAGTCCGTAGAGGTCGTGGGCGCGACCCTGGTGCCGACCAAGGACATCGAAGCCGTCTTCGCGCCTTTGGTGCAGAAGGGCGTCTTCGATGCGCAAGCCTACGTGACCGCCCTAAACGGAGTCGGTGCGGCCTACCAGAAGATCGGTTATCGCGGCTCGGGCGTCAATACCGACACGACCGAACTGGTGGATGGCAAGCTGACCGTCAACGTCACGGAACTCAAGGTCGTGGCGATCGACGCCACCGCGCTCGGGCTCGATCCGGGGCAGTTGTCGGTCAAGGTCGGGGATTATTTCAACTACGACAAACTGCTGAACGACCTGCAATCCCTCGCCAAGAACCGCGACAAGCAGATCCAGTTGAAGGTCGAGCAGGTTTCCAAGGAATCGGTGGCCGTGACCATCGTCTTCGGGGACGCCCCGACCGGCCCGATCAAGGAAATCAAATTCACCGGCAACACGGTGCTCTCCAGTGAACAACTGACCAAACTCTTGCGCCAGAAGGTCGGCGATACCTACAACGCCCAGATCGCGACCGAGATCGATTACCCAGCCATCGCTGCCGCCTACGATGCTGCGGGTTATTTGATCGTCGCGCAGCCGCGCGTCAGCTACCAGGACGGCGTCTACAACATCGAATTGCTCGAGGAGAAGGTCGTGGGCTACGAGATCCAGTGGCGCGGCGACCACCGCACCCAGGACGACGTGATCACCCGCGAATTCCCAGCCGCAGGCGGGTTGTTCTACCGTCCCGATTTGCAAAAAGCCTTCGGGCGCATCCAGCAGCTCGGCTTGCTGCGCGACCTGCGACTGAACGGGCGCGTGCCGAACGCCGATAAGCCCGAGGAAGTGATCCTGATCTTCGAGCTCGAGGAAGGCCAGACGGGTTCCTTCCTGCCCAGCATCGGCTACAACAGCCTGACGGGTTTCGAGGGTTCGTTGACCTACAGCGAATCGAACCTGTGGGGCCTGAACCACATCGTCAAGGTGCAACTCCAGGCAAGCCCGAACGATGCGGGTCAGGTTTTTTCTGGCGGTGCATCGTACTCGATCCCGTGGTTGTACATCGACTTCCTGGATTTCAAGACGACCCAGACTTCGGCCACGTTTTCCGTCAGCACCAGCATCGCCAGCGCGGGCAACCTGCTCTCCGGCTACGCGGCGGCCATCGATAAACCCAGCACGACCGGCAACGAGGCGACCGAACCGCGCCGTTACACCATCCGGGACACCGGATTTGGGCTCAGCCTGAGCCGCCCGATCGGTCAGAACTTCTCGGTCAGCCTGAGCTACAACCTGACTTACGAGACGAACGCGCTCGAGACCAAAAGCGGCTTCGAGTACACCGACGCCGAGCAGCAGGCCGCCCGCGCGGTGATCCCCGCCGACAGCTTGACCTCGTTCATTCAACTGAGCGGTACGTACAGCACCCGCAACCGTCAGGATTTCCCGACTTCCGGCGTGGTGCTCTCGAGCGCCATCGGCTACGGCTTCGGATCGCAGGCCAATTTGCCGCTTTCCTGGACGCGATTCACGGTCGGCGTGCGCTCTTACCTGGGCTTCGGCTTCGATCAGAACGGCGATTTTGGCCTCGGTGAAGACCGCAACTTCGCGCTCGCCGGGCGCTTCAGCACCGGCGTGATCTTCGGTGCGCCGCCCACCAACTCCCAGTTCAAGCTCGGCGACGTGCCGACCGGCAACGAGGATTTCGCGCTGCGCGGTTACAGCTACGGCGACCTGACGGGGAACGTTTTTTACTCGGGTTCGTTGGAGCTCCGTTACGATTTCGGCCTCAAGACCTCGTTCACCTACGGCGCGCTGGGTGTGCTGTTCTTCGATTTTGGCAACGCCTGGGGCAACGGTACGCGGGCCACCCGCACCGATTCGACCGGTGCGGTCATCGCCTCGATTCCCGAGGGTCTGCAGTGGAGCGTCGGCCTGGGCGTGCAGATCAACCTGGGTTTCGGTGGCCTGCAACTGCCGCCGATCGGGTTGTTCTACGCCTTCAGCCCGTGGAATCCGGGCGGGAAGTTCCACTTCACCTTCGGCTTCAGATTCTAAATTCCGCTCATCAACCCCCGCCCTGAGTCTCCAGGCGGGGGTTTTTTGGCCCCAGCAGGGGAGACCCGAGCGCCTGCGAAGTGGTCGGAAACGTATCGAGCGAAGGGTAGGGACAAGCCCTACCTTTACAAAACCGTGTTGCGTAGGGGCAACCTTCGCGGTTGCCCTCGGGTGAATCCGTTCTCGTGAATGACGTTTGTAGGATGTCTACTCGAGATTCGGAATCGCCCGCTCGAGCCAACGGCGGGAACACCGTCTGGGACGCATATTTAATTCGCGTGCCGGACGGTGTTTCTGAGCTTCAGCGCCTTCTCGGGACTTCGTGGTGCGCCCGGCAGCGCGGCTCGTAGGATTCGGAGGCGCCGACCAGGATCACCGGGTCGTCGAAGCGCGCGGGCACACCGTTGACCAGACGCTGCGTGCGCGTGGCCGGAGCGCCGCACACGACGCACACGGCGGTCAGTTTCTCGACGTGCTCCGCGCGAGCCAGCAGTTCGGGAATTGGCCCGAAGGGTTCGCCGCGAAAATCCAGATCCAAGCCCGCGCAGATCACGCGCACGCCCGCACCAGCCAATTCGAGCGCGAGCGGCATCAGGCCGTCGTCGAAGAATTGCGCCTCGTCGAAGGCGACCATGTCCGGCAGCGGCGTCTCGAGGGCGGGCGGTGCGGTCGCGCCGAACAGCGCGGGCTCCGGCGCCAGCCCCAGGCGCTCGCGCACCTCGGTCGTGCCCGCCACGGCGCGGGCTTCCGCCGTGCGTCCCGCGTGCGAGGCGACGTGCGTGACGTGATAGCGGTCGTCGATCGCGGGCTTGAAAACCTGCACGCGTTGCCGCGCGATCAGCGCGCGCGTGACGCGGCGGATCAGTTCCTCGGACTTGCCGGAAAACATCGGCCCGACGATCACCTCGATGTGACCGCTGGGAAAAAAGGGTTCTGATGGCACGTGTGGAGAATACCGCGATTCCGAGAACGACCGAAGGCATCCGCTGAGCCCGAGACGTATTCGGCCCTCGCGCTCAAGCTCGAGCCAATCGCGGTTCTCGAGCTGGGAACTTCGCGACTCGGGCTTTTCTCGAAGCGTCCAAGCCGCCGAGCCTCTAGGGACGAGACTTGAACCCGACCTTCGCCAAGGAGATAGGCTGAGCCCCGAGGAGGGACACCGTGAACAAAATCCTGACCGCCATCCTGGCCATCGCCCTGATCGGGGCGCTTTCAGCCCCGATCGCACAGACCGACGGGTTTAAACGCGTCGCTTTCGTGACCGCGCAGCGCGTGCTGGACGCGCACCCGAAGGGCGGGGACATCAGGCAGTTGCGGGACGCCGCCAACGCCGAATTGCAACCGATTCAGGATCAGATCTCGCCGTTGCGCGCCAGGGTCAACGCGGGCGGCGCGAGCGCCAACGAGCGCGCGCAGCTCGATGTCCTGACCCGAACCTACCAGGCGACCACGCAACGCTGGCAATCGCGCATCAACGCTGCGCTCGAGCCGATCACGAAGGACATCGACAACGCCATCAAGGAGACGGCGCGCGCGGCCAACATCAGCGTCGTGATGGATCGCGGCGTCGCCCAGCAGTCGGCGCTGGTCGTGTACGCCGACGAGGACACCGACATCACCGATCTGGTGATCGAACGCATCACCAGGCCGCGCTGAACTCGGGGCACCGTCCAGCACGCGTTTTCAACAACGCGTGCTGGACGGTGATTTTTGCGTCTCACGACCAGCTTTGGCGCATCTGCGCGATGCTCGAGCGCACGTCCTCGATCACGATATCGTCGCTCGCCTCGAAGGGGTAGAAGACTTCCAGGATCACGGGCGTGGTCGCGCGATGCGCCGCCTCGAGCGCTCGGCGCACGCCCTCTAGGCGAACGATGCCGCGAGGGTCGTCCAGACCCCAGTGCGAGTCCGAGAGGCCATCCGTCTGTTGCAGGTGCAGCAGGCCGAGCGCATCGCCCAACGCCAGCCACGGCTCGAGGCTCGCGCCGTGGCCGTACAGGGGCGTGTAGAGCGCGTGCCCGATGTCCACGCACAGACGCACGGGCAACGCGGGGCTCGAGAGCCGCGCCACCAAATCCTGCGCCTGATCGGTCGTCCACGGCGTCTCGCGCGTCAGGGGCACGGGTTCGATCAGGAACTCCGTCAGGCCCATTGCTCGCGCGTAATCGAGCAGTTCGCGCAGGTCGAGGTGCAGCGTCTCGAGCCGTTCCTTGCGCCGCGCCGGATCGTTCGCGTCGCGCACGCTCATTCCGCCGAGCGGCCCGCCGACGCGTTCCGTGCCCAATTCCACGGCGGTCTCGATGGCCCCGCGCCACCACAGTTTGGCCGCCTCGCGCCCTTCGGGCAGGGGATGCAGCAGGTTGTTGTAGGTGTAACACGCCAGCCCCACGAAAGCGCTGTGGATCGCGATGCCGCATTCTCGGGCCGCGCTTCGGTGCGCCCTCGCCAGCGGCGTGCGCAAGCCCGACGGCCAGAGCGGGTCGATCAGATCAAAAGAGAACTGCGCCAACTCCAAGCCCATGCTCGAGACGAGCGAAGTCCAGACTTCGGGCTCCACCCAGCGTTTGACGGTGAAACTCAAGTTGATGCCGAGTGGATTCATCGAACGCCTCCGCTCCTTGAGGACAAGCGACTTGGAAGACCGTCCAGGACGACGTTGCTCGAGATTCAAAAACAGCGTCCCGGACGGTCTTATTTGACCGCGCCGAGCGTCAAACCGCGCACCAGATGCCTCGATACGAGCATCGCGAACACGATCACCGGCACCACGATGATCGTGCCGGTCGCCATGATCACGCCCCACGGCAGGTCGTAACCGCTCATGAAACTGGTGGCTGCCACGGGCGCGGTGCGCGCCTCGGAGCGCGTCAGGATCAGGGCGAACAGCATCTCGTTCCAGGAAAAAATGAAACTTAAAATCGCGCCGACGATCACGCCCGGCATGGCCAACGGCAGCACGATCCTGGAAAACACCTGGAACATGCTCGCGCCGTCCACCACGGCGGCCTCGTCGATCTCGCGCGGGATGTTGCGGAACTGATCCATCGTCAGCCAGACCACCAGCGGTATCGTGAAACTCAAATAGATGGCCACCAGCGTAAAGACGTTGTTCAGCATCCCGAGCGCGTTGGCGATCACGTAAAACGGCAGCGCCAGCACCAACGGGCTCATGAAGCGGTTCGAGATGATCCAGAACC
>CAXTKV010000006.1:45105-55250 GCA_964244895.1 uncultured Deinococcales bacterium | reverse complement strand
CTTCACCAGATCTCCGGCGAACGCGATCGAACACGGCTCGAGGGAAGGGTAACCGCGAGGGTTACCCCGACAACACCCTGTCCTGTAGGGGCAACCTTGATGGTTGCCCTCGCGTGAACACGTTCTGGGGGCTGACGTTCGCAAGCGGTTTACTGTGAAATGAGGGGAGTGGAAACGAGAAGACCGTCCTGAACGGTCTTTTTCGCATCCTGAAATATGCGTCCGGAACGGTCTCCCTGAACGCTCGAGATCGGGATTTGCCGTGTCGTGCGCCAACCGCGCTCGAGTCCACGGTGAGGCGCGGCTCGGTGCGTCATACTGAAGCCATGAGCGCCCCACCGACCCATCACGCGCCGCCCGGATTGCTCGAGCGGCTGAAATCCGCGCTGGGCAACAAGCTCAAAACGAACCCGGTCGAGACGCTGCTCTACCGTTACGATGCGATCGCGCAGGGGCCAGCCCCGGTCGCGGTGGTGATCGCGGAAACCACCAAGGACGTGGCGGAGGCGATCAAGATTTGTCACGAGTTCCGCTTCCCGGTCGTGCCGCGCGGGGGTTCGTCTGGCCTCTCGGGCGGAGCGGTTCCGGTCGGGCCGTGCGTGACGATCGCCACGAACCGCATGACGAAATTGGAAATTGACGAGCAGCAGCGCGTGGCCTTCGCGCAACCGGGCGTGATCACGGACGCGATCAGCGCCATGGCCAAACCGTTCGGGTTGTACTACGCGCCCGATCCGGCCTCGAGCCGCCAGTCCACCATCGGCGGCAACATCGCCGAGAACGCGGGCGGCCCGCAGTGCCTGAAAAAGGGCGTGACCAGCGACAGCGTGCTGGAACTCGAGTTCGTGACCGCAGACGGCTCGGTCTACCGCATGGATCGTTCCGGGCTGGACATTCCGGGCTTGCTGATCGGTTCCGAGGGCACGCTGGCTTTCGTGACGGACGCGGTTTTGAAGCTCGATGTGATCCCCAAATTCGCGCGCACGGCTTTCGCGGTCTTCGACGATCTGGGGCAGGCCGGTCGGGCGGTCGCGCTGGTCACGGCGCGCGGTCTGACGCCCGCGAAACTAGAATTGATGGATCAGAACAGCATCAAAGCGGTCGAGCAATTCGTGAAGATGGGTTTGCCGACGGACGCCGAAGCGATCCTCGTTTCCGATTGCGACGGCGACGACGCGAGCATCGTGACCCAAGAAATCGAGGCCGTCGCGGACGCCTTCCGCCAGGCCGGAGCCCGCGAGGTCAAGCTGGCCGCCAGCCCGGAGGAAGCCGCGCAACTCTGGAAGGCGCGCCGCAGCGTGTCGCCCGCGCTGGGCAACATCCGACCGCACCGTTTCAACGAGGATATCGTCGTGCCGCGCAGCCATTTAGAGCCCGCCATGCGCGAGATGCAGGCCATCAGCCAGCGCTACCCGCAGTTTCCGTTCGCGATTTTCGGGCACGCTGGCGACGGCAACTTGCACCCGAACATTCTGTTCAACCGCGCCGTGGATTCCGTGGATGTGGTGGACGAGTTCGCGCACGAGATCGCGCGGGTGGCCATCAAACACGGCGGCGTGCTGTCCGGCGAGCACGGCATCGGCTTGATGAAGCGCGGCTTCATGACCGAGGCCACGCCCAGGGCCACCCTGGAAGCCTTCTGGCGCGTCAAACGGGCCTTCGACCCGCACGGCATCATGAATCCGGGCAAGCTGCTGCCCGAGCTTCAGGGCTCGCCGCCCGCGCCGCCCGAGCGCACCGGGCTGGGCGAGCGCCCGTTCGATCTGACGACCTGAGGCGCTTTGGGTTCCGTCGGGTTGCTCGAGCGACCATTCGCGTTCAAAGCGAGGTTTCAAAGGATTGGCGCACACCGGAACCGTCCTGGACGCGAGAGCCCGCATGCGTCCAGGACGGCGTTCTTACCTGAAACGCCCCGAGCGCACCGATCCACGGCATCGCGCCGCACGAACGATTCTTTTGGAGGCGCACTTCAGAGCGGCCTACCGGCCCATCACTGGCGGCTCGCGCAAGCACCAGAACTGAGTTTTAGAGCGGTCACCAAAACCGTCGAGGATTCAAAATCGTGGCGTCCGTCCCGGATTCTTTCGTCCTGGACGGTTTTTTGCGAATGACTTTCGATCCGAACGGACTCGAGCGTCCTCAGGACGCGATGGGAAAGCCCGTGAAGGAATTGCGTTGACCCATCTCGAGCAGCACGCTGATGGACGTGGCGGTGACGTTGTGACCGGCTACGCGTTGACCGAAACGGAATCGGAACCTGCCGCGCTGCGATTTGTTGGCCAGCCCGTTGAGGGCTTCCTGACCGCTCAAGACACCGAACTGGGCGCTGACGATCCTGCCAAAATCGAAGTACACCAGCGCCTCTCCGCCGCCCAGAAACCAGACGACCAGACAGCCCGTGTGGCGGTTGCCCGCGAAGAACTGCGCCAGTTGAATGAAGTTGATTTCCTCGAGCGAGCCTTTCATGGCTCAATAATAATGAACGCGGTTTAGTCCAGGATAAAAACGCGCACGAAAGCCGCTTCAGCGCGGTCAAGTCTGTCCACAAATCCTCAGAGTCATTGGCTCGAGAAGCGAGCGAGGGTAATCTGTGCGCCGTGACGACAGCCTTCATCGCGTTCGGGTCAAACCTCGAGGATCGGCTCGAGCACTTGCGCGCCGGACGCACCGAACTCGAGGCGCGAGCAGGACTGGTGAGCGGCCAGAGTCGCATCTTTGAAACCGAACCCGTCGGCGGGCCAGATCACCAGGGCGCGTACCTGAACGCGGTCGTCAGGCTCGAGACGGGATTGACCGCCCACGAACTGCTGCGCGCGCTGCTGACGATCGAACACCTGCGCGGGCGCGAACGCCGCGAACGCTGGGGGCCACGCACCCTGGATCTGGACGTGCTCTTGTACGGCGACGAGATCATTCAAACCCAAGACCTGAGCGTGCCCCACCCCAGGTTGCACGAGCGCGCCTTCGCGATCGAACCCCTGCACGACCTCGCGCCCGACCTGATGATTCCCGGCATCAACAAAACGGTCAACGAATTGCGCTCGGGCCTGGATGCCAGCGGCGTGTGGCCGACCGATCTGACGTTCTGAGAAATCCTCAACAATTCCTTACAAAACCCGTCTGTGACGCGCCCCATGCGCGTTTTGCACACGAAAAATCGTCAGCTACCGCTAGGCTCGAGTCCAAGAGTTGACCTCACGACATCCAGCCAGATTCAAGCGGAGAACCCATGAACATCACCTGGTTGCTGACCGCCATGACCCTCTCGAGCGCGAGCTTCGCGGCCTACACGGGGCTGGTACAGAACACCTCAGAACTGGGCGGCTTCCAGACGCCATCCGGCAACATTCACTGCGCCGCCTACGCCGAAGGCCAGACCAACAACCTGCGCTGCGACCTGGTGCAGAACGCCGTGCGCCCGCCCCGACCCGCAGACTGCGACCTGGACTGGGGCGACGCCGTGACCATGAACAACCGCGGCAAGGCTGGCTGGTTGTGCCACGGCGACACCGTTCAGAACCCGCAAAATCCGGTACTTCAATACGGCAAAGTCTGGAAGGCTGGCGGTTTCCGCTGTGAGGCCACGACCGCACGCCTGCGCTGCGTGAACACCGACAGGCACGGCTGGGAAATCTCCCGATCCAAACAGACGATTTTCTAAGAACACTGTCCAGCACGGTATTCTCGAGACGCGTGCTGGACGGTGTTTACAGCAGCAACGCCGGATCGAACTTGATCGCAGTCACGAATTCCAGTTGAGCGGACAACTTGTGCGCCGCGACCAGGCTGTACGGAATCACGTTGCCACCCGCGCGTTCAATCGCGACGGACAGGTTCGTCTCGCAGGCGGCCTCCAGGAGCGTGTGGTACGGCTGCAACAGCGCCGGGTTCAACCTGGCGTCCGGGCCGCAATGCACGATCAGATCCGCGCGCTCGAGCACGTCCGCCAGACGGGGTTCCTCCAGGGTCAACGTGAACGAACTGACCCCGGCGGGCAAGGCTCGCGCGAGCTTCTCGGCGGCGGGACGATCCGTGGCCGCAATCGTGACCGTCTTGAAACCCTGCCGCGCCAGTTGCGTGGCCGCCATCGCCACTGAGCCGCTGCCGACCACCACGACGTGCGCGCCGTACCCCCGGAAGCCCTGATCCTCCAGGGTGCGAATCAACGCGTCCTCCAGGGTGTGCGCCCCGAAAGACCCGCCGTGCGCCACGACCGCATCCACCGCGCCATCCCGATCCACGTTCCGATCGCGCCTGGAAACCAAGCTTGGAGCCTCCAGGCACGCGTTCCCGGAAATCACCGCGCCCAGGAAACCCAACGGTTCCAAACCGTCCAGCACGGCGGAAAGCTTCGAGTTCGATGGAACCTCGATGGGCAAGAAACGCTGTTCCAGCGCGTACAGTTTCTGCACGGTCTGCGCCGCGTCCGGCCCGACGAACGCCACAGGTTTCAGGGTCGTGTATTTCATGTGCCCCTAGAGAATTGCACATCCACGAACTTCCAGACCCTCACCGCCGCGAACCCACCCAGCGCGAGCGCTGCCAGACCCGCGATTGGCCTCGAGACACCCAAGCCCATCAAGCCCTGCGAAACCCCCACCGCCACGATTGAGAACACGATCAACGCGACCAGCATGGTGATCATTGCAAAAATAACGAGTCTCGAGAAGGTCATCAGGATCAGGCAGCTTCCTTGGGTAATTTTATTGAGTAAACACCGCATCCAAATGCCCACCAAACAAAAATTGGAGGCGAAAACGATGTAGGAAAGAAATAGTTCGACCAGTAGGAACCTAAGAGAATGCCCAAGAAAGCGGTCGAGAATTGAGTAAAATACTCGAAGAATTTTTCTCTATAAATCTCTCTATTTACTAACTTGGTAAGAGCTAAAATATCGACTCCAAATAAATGAAAAGTAAAACCAGATTTCCACTCCATCTTTACTTTTTTGATCAACGCATAAACTATCAAGCACAAAATGGTTGCGAAAACAAAAATGGTAAAAATATTCTTGTACTTCTGATAAGTCCAATGCAACATCACTGGCACACAGCCCCAAAAAACTGATCGAAGAAAGAGTTTAGGAGTCTCAAATAAATCCATTTTGACTACAACACGTCCTTCGCCGTGCCTCGAGCCCGGTAATTCATCAGGTTCTTTCGCAGCCGCAACGCTGTATTGACCACGCTCGAGAGCGGGCTGAGTTGCAACTCGTAGGCGGGATACCAGACCTTTTGACCACCGAGACGTTCCTTGAACTGATACACGCCGAAGCTGTGCTTGTCTTCACTCAATTCCCTGGGAATACCGAACAGATCGAGGTGCTTGTACCCCTGCTGCACGCCGTAACGGATCATGCCCCAGTAAAAACCGTTCGATCCTTTCGGGTCGCGCTGGCCTTCAGCGCGTTCCAGGCGCGTGCTGCCGCCGTAGAG
Source organism: uncultured Deinococcales bacterium (assembly GCA_964244895.1). GTDB lineage: Bacteria > Deinococcota > Deinococci > Deinococcales > JAAFIG01 > CAXTKV01. The sequence continues at coordinate 49,815 of CAXTKV010000006.1, read as the reverse complement.
GTAATCCAGTTCCGCACCCAACCCGATCACCAGTCCGGACGCGAGGGCTTGACCGTCCAGACGGGCGGTGATGATCTTGGCGTCGCCGCCGTGTTTGGCGCACTCGCGCAGGACGGTCTCGTAGTAGGTTCTGGAGTGATTCATCAGGCTGGATCGCTGGTTGGTTTCGGTGAACAAATTCCAGAACGCGTCGAAGTCATCCTCTGGCCCGACGGTCACACCTTCTTTGATGGATGTTTTCGTGTTGCGTCTGGCCATCTCGTGCATGCCCTTGAGGATCGCGGCCTCGTCTCGGGCCAGGTCAAGCAGCACGGTGTGCTCGGGTTGCGTGCTTTCCGTGTAGGCCCACGATCCCAGGCTGGCGGGAATCGCGCTGGGGTCGCCGTCGGACGGGATCGGCGCGGGCGGTTCGATCTTGAGGGTCACGTCGCCAGCGCCAGACCAGGCGCGCAACGCAATTGCGGCGTCCTCGAGATCAGGAATGTGGTTGATGGCGGGGCCGCGAGGAGCGTACAAGTACGCGACAGGCCCCTGTTTGCGGCGCAGGATTTGCGCGGCGGCGAAGGTCTCCCCTGCCCGCGACAGGTTCAGGCGCGTTGGAACCCAACCGGAAAGGCGTTTGACCTCGCCCCAACCCCAGCCCTGCAACGGGCTGGAATACCGGAATCCGGCGACGAGCGCGTTCCAGGCTTCCGGGTCGTGGACTTCGGTGGCGACGGGCTTGCTGGCGTCCTTCAAGGGTGGCGTTCCTTTCAGCCTGGGGGCTGCGAGATGAGCGTGATGATACCAGCATCCAGGTGGCCTTTCTCGCGCTTCAGGCCCAGCGTCTGGGCTCGCAGACGGCCTTCCGGTGGGTGGGCGCGCTCGGGAACCTTGAATCATCCGACCGCGTATGAAAACGCAGGGCGAGCCCTCGGGCGGTAGACTCGAGATCCTGGGAGGTTTTATGAATCGAATTGTGAAATACGGGAAATACGCGGCACTCGCGGCGTTCGTCGCCATCATCGCCACGGCCTGCAGCGCCGAGCAGCAGAACCAGTTCCGGCGCGACACGCTGAACATCGCCAACGTACCGTGGTACATCACCGTCTATTCCATCGACGGCAAGGAAATTTATCGCGGCGAGGGCGGCAAGGTCACTCGCGCTTCGGGTGGCGAGGGCACGGGGCCGGGCGGCGAGTACGTCTACTGGTTCGACAAGAACGGACGGTACTTCCAGACGAACATGGGTTACATCGCCACGACGGATGCGAACCGCGCAGGCATCACAGTCAGGCCCTAACATTCTTCGAGAGCCAGTATCGTGACTTCCATACTGAGGCAATTCTTGTGAGCGACACGTTACAAGACACCCTGCAAACACTGATTCAATCCGGTACGAAATCCAATCCCGCTCTGAACAGCCTGGTCAGCGATTACACCAGGTACCACGTCGTTCTGGTGGTTGTGGGTGGGTTGTTCACGCTCGGTCTCATCCTCCTGAGCCTCTTCTTTTGGAAGGGGTTCAGGAAAGCCCCAACGGTGGATGCTCGCAAATGGACGTTTGAAAAGAAAACGTTTTTCTATTTCGGTTCGTTCAGCACCCTGGTGGGCTCGTTGATGGCGTTGATCGTCGCAGCCAACGTGAGCAACGTCCTGAACCCGTGGCAAGGATTTTCGGAATCCATCGGTCTGCTCGGCACGCCCCGAGCAGGGACGCAAACGGATCGGCTCTACCAGTCGTTCAATGGCTGGTTGCAATCGGGCAGTCCACGCATGCCGTCTTTTGTTCAAAGGAAAATAGATGATCGCCTCGCATGGCAACGACCGAAAGCGATCATCTCCGGTCTTTTTCTCGTCGCGTTCGTACTGATGAGCGCTCAGATCTGGCGATCGCTCATCAGAAAATCAGCTGTGCGCGAGGGCGAGTGGAATCTGAAAGAACGAGCGCTTCTTTTGTCGGGTGTGGTCGCGGTTGTCATTTGTTTGCTCCCGATGGTGATGGTCTTGGGGAACGCGCAGGGATCAATTGCGCCGATCTCGTTGACGCTGTTTTTCAGTTGACCACGCTAACCTGGCAGGCACCACAAAACGGTCTGTCCGCTGATCTGAAGCTGTGAAAACCCTGAGCTTTTTTCTCGAGAAACGTCTCGTCGGTCGTTCCGGGCGCGCAAAAACGTTGCGCAGCGAAAACACCGTCCAGCACGCATATCAGAGTTTGCGTGTGGGACGGTGTTCTTGAACTTCACCTCCACCACTTTCGGCGAGGCAACCGCAAATAGACCTGCTGCGAACGTGATCGAATACGTCCCGAGGGAAGGGTAGGGACAAGCCCTACCCCTACAAAACCCTGTCCTGTAGGGGCAACCTTGATGGTTGCCCTCGCGCGAACGCGTCTTCGAGACTGACGTTCGCAGGAGGCCCGATCTAAACGCCGCGTTCGGTCAGCAGCATCTCGAGTCCGTCTTCGTCCAGCACGGTCACGCCGAGTTCCTGGGCTTTGAGGAGTTTCGATCCGGCGTCCGCGCCAGCCACGACGTAACTGGTTTTCTTGGTGACGGAACCGGTGACGCGAGCCCCGAGTTTCTCGAGCCTGGATGTGATCTCGTCGCGAGGGTGCGCCAGCGCGCCCGTCAGCACGAAGGTCAACCCGGCGAGTTGCGTGCCGAGCGGCTCGGAATTGCTGGTGGTGTTGACGCCCGCCGCACTGATCTTTTCGATCAGGGTGTTGATGCGGTCGTCCTGAAAGGCGCGCACCAGGGATGCCGCAATCGTCGGCCCCAGCCCGGAGATGTGTGACAGTTGCGTTTCAGTCGCGTTCATGGCGGCGCGCAAGTTCGGGAAGTTGCGTTCCAGCAGCGCCGCGATTTTCTCGCCGACCATCGGAATGCCCAGCCCGACGATCAACCGGTAGAGTTCTCTGGTTTTGCTGGCCTCGATTTGCGCGATCAGGTTCTGCGCGCTTTTCTCGCCCATGCGCTCGAGCGCCGCGAGCTGCGGGACGGAGAGCGCGTACAGATCCGCTGCGTCGGTCACGAGCCCCGCTTTGAGCATCTGCCGGATGCGTTCGTCGCCGAAGCCCTGAATGTCCATCGCGCCGCGCGAGACGAAGTAGCGGATGCGCTCGAACTCCTTGGCGGGGCAGGCGTCGTTGCGGCAGAAGTGGTGCGCACCCGTGCGTTCCAGGGGCGTGTTGCACTCCGGGCAGTGCGTCGGGAACTCGAACGGGATGGAATCGGGGGCGCGTTCCTCGGTCGTGACGCGCACGATTTCCGGGATGATGCCGCCCGCCTTGCGCACCAGCACCCGGTCGCCGACGCGCAGATCGAGTTCCGTGATGAAATCCTGGTTGTGCAGGGTGGCGCGGCTGACTTCCGAACCCTCGATCATGCGCGGCTCGAGTTCCGCCACGGGCGTGATCTTGCCGGTGCGTCCGACCTGAATCGTGATGGCGCGCAAGAGGGTCGTGACTTCCTCGGCTTTGAACTTGTACGCGATCGCCCAGCGCGGCGCGCGAGCGGTGAAGCCCAGTTCGTCCTGCAAGCGCAAATCGTTGACCTTGGCGACCGATCCGTCCGCGTCAAATTCCAGGCTGGCGCGTTCGTGCTCCATCTTCTGGTGGTACGCCTCGATGCCCGCCGGCCCTTCGACCACGGCGGAATTCTCTGAGACGGGAAAACCCATTTTTCCCAGGAACTCGAGCAGCCCGGATTGCGTCTGTATGGGCAATCCCCGGTGAGACCCCAGCGCGTAAAAGTACGCGTTCAGGTTCCTTGTGCCCGTCACGGACGCGTCTTTCTGGCGCAAGCTTCCGGCGGCGGCGTTGCGCGGGTTCTTGAAGGTCGGTAGGCCGTTTTCCTCGAGTTCCGCGTTGATGCGCGCGAATTCGGATTTGGACAGGTACACCTCGCCGCGCACTTCCAGGTCGTAGGCTTCGGGCAACGCGCGCGGAATGCCCGCGATGGTCAGGATGTTGGTGGTCACGTCCTCGCCGGTTTCACCATCGCCGCGCGTGGCCGCCCAGACCAGTTTCCCGGCTTTGTACAAAATATTGATGGACAGCCCGTCAATTTTCAGTTCGCAGATGTACTCGCGCTGCACGCCCTTGACGCCCATGACGTTGTTGATCTTGTCCTCGAAACCTTCCAGGTCAGCCAGGTTGAACGCGTTGTCCAGGCTGGTCATCGGCGTCGGATGCTTGATCGGCGCGAAAGTGCTGACCACCGGGCTCGAGCCCACGCGCTGCGAGGGCGAATCCGGCGTGATCAACTCCGGGTGTTCCTCCTCGAGCTTTTTCAGTTCGCGGATCAACGAGTCGTATTCCGCGTCGCTGATCTCCGGCGCGTCCAGTTCGTGATAGAGGCGGTTGGCGCGCTCGATGCGTTCGCGCAAATCCTGAATGCGGTCTGGAATGTCCATGTGTTCTCGAGCATAACCTGAGCGTTCAAAAATCGAGCAGTGAAAAAACACCGTCGTACACGGTGTTTCTGAATCAATGGAATTTGCGTCCAGGACGGTGTTCCTGGAAAGTTCAACTGTGCGGTTCTTTGGTGATCGAACTCGTCTCGAGGCGAGGGCAGGTCATAGACCTGCCTTCCGAGACCCCCGTCGTGGACGAGAATCCTCGCATTCGTTCTGTGAGAGAACACCGTCCCACACGGCCTTCTCGAGCCTCGAGCATTCGCGTTCGGGACGGTCTGCTCGAGATCACGGGTAGAGCGTTTTCAACTC
>CAXTKV010000006.1:41832-45095 GCA_964244895.1 uncultured Deinococcales bacterium | reverse complement strand
CTCGCATTCGTGCTGTGGGAGAACACCGTCCCACTCGACCTTCTCGAGCATTCGCGTTCGGGACGTCTGCTCGAGATCACGGGTAGAGCGTTTTCAACTCCGTACCCGGATAGAAGTGCGCCAGAATCTGATCGGACGTGAAACCCAGCTTGCCCATGCCGTCCGCACCGAACTGGCTCATGCCGACGCCGTGCCCGAAGCCGCCGCCGTAGAAGCTCACGCGCACCAAGTTCCCCGCCGCGTCGCGCTCCTCTTCCCACGAGAAGGCCGCGCTGGGCAGGCTCGAGAAGTTCGGCGTGGTGCGACCGTTGCCGCGTTCCAGAACGATGTCGGCGTCCGTGCCGGAATAGGTTTTGGTGGGCCGCAACAGGAACCGGATGTTCGATTCCCTGGCCACCCGCCAGCGCCCGTTGGAACCCGCGATCTCGAGCGCGGCCACGTAGCCCCCGGCGGCGCGGCGGGTCACTTTCAGGCCTTGCAGCGTGCCGATGCTGAAGCTCGGCGCGTCCGGCGGGGTGCCTTCCAGGGTCGTGACGAATTGGGCGGAGGCTTTCAGGCGCTCCGGCAGGGCTCTGGAGACGATCATTTCGAGTTCCCTGGCGCTGACCGCGACCTTCCAGCGCCACAGGCTCGAGGCGGCATCAAAAAAGCCCGTCGGGTCGCGGTTTTTAAAGAACGCGAGCCATCCGGCTTCGTCCTGCGGGGCTGGTATCTCGGGTCGGGTCTGCGGGACGGACACCAAGTACGGCACGGGTTGCTTGTCCGGCCAGACTTCCTGAATGTTGGCGCTAAAACCCGCCGTAGTGGACGCGTAGTTCGTGGTGATCGGCGCGTTCTGGTAGAGCAGCACCTGACCGCGCGTGGCGTCGACGGCGGCGTCGGTGGTGGGACTGGTCGGGATGTTGTTGTAGACCTGCTCATTCACGCTGTCGTCCACGTCGGCACCGAGGGCTTTCCAGCGGTTGTTTTCGGGCGCTGCCAGGATGCGGGAAAGCGCGTAGGTGCGGGCGGCCACGGCTTGCGCTTTCAGGGCTTCGGGGTGGAAGGTGTCGGGCATCTCGCTGGGCACGACGCGCATCAGGTAGGACTCCATGCTGACATCGTTGACCACGGCGATCTTGCCGTCTCGGAGGCTCAGTTCCAATGTGCCGGGGTATTCGGGGTTGACCGCGCCGCGTTTGGTGGACAGCAGGCGGTAGCGCACCCGGTCGTCTCTGGCCTGAAGCGGCGTGAGGCTGACGCGCTGGCCGAGGTTGGCGCTGGAACCCGCGTACTCGAGACGAATCTGGCCGTCCTGAACGGTGAATTTGAGCGGGCGTCCGGGCAGCGCGGCCTGGGCGTACTCGGTGCCGTCGCGTTTGACCATCGCGCTCGAGCCGACGACCTGAAGGGTGACATCCGGGAACAGGTACAGGTCGCTGAAGCCCAGGTTACCGAATTGCGCGCTGATCAGCACGCGCACGCGATCCGCGACGGGTTCGGCTTTGAGTTTCAGCGCCAGCGCCAGCCCGAGCGCCAATCCCAGCGCGAGTGTGACCACCACGATCCGCTTTCGCATGGCGTCAGGATGCCACGTTCGCGCGTTCACCGTTGTGAGACCAGCCCGATTCGTGCGGATGATCTCGTCTGCGAGACACAACGTCGATCTCGGGGGATCGTCGGGCACGATGTTTCTCGCACAAAGGAAATAGCGTCCAGGACGGTGTTCTTACGATTTGCGCCCGTCGGAAACCTTCGAAATCACCGCGATTCGCACGCGTTTTGCCCCGGCCTGAATCAGCGCCAGGCTGGATTCGGTCAGGGTCGCGCCGGAGGTGTGAACGTCGTCGATCAGCAGGATCTCGAGGCCGCGCACGTCGGCGGCGGCGCGGAACGCGTCCCGGACGTTCCGGGCGCGCTCGGATTTGGGCAGTTTCGCCTGACGGTCGGTGGGTCTGGATCGTTCCAGGGCGTCCAGCACGGGCGCGTTCAGGTTGAGGGCGATGGCTTCGGCCAGAGCGCGAGATTGGTTGTAACCGCGCTCCAGGGTTCTCGACCAGTGGAGCGGCACGGGCACGACGGCGTTCACCGTCCAGCCCGCCTCGGTCGCACCCGCCGCCAGCGCCCGCCCGAGCGGTACGGCCACCGCGCGGTGGTTGCCAAATTTCAGGGCTCGAGCCACGCGATCCAGGTGGCCGCGATACCGTCCCAGGTGCAGGATGTGACCATCCACGGTCGGGTGCAGTTGCGCGGCGCACTCCCGGCACAACCCGACCTCTCCGGCCAGGTAATCGTTGCAGACCGGGCAGCGCGCGGGCAGGATCGCGTCCAACGCGGCCTGAAGGAGGCTCACGCGGAATCCAGGAGAACACCGTCCTGGACGGTGTTTCTCGAGGTACAACAAATCGCGTGCAGCACGGTCTTCATCGCAGCAGAGTCTAGAACGTGGAGGCTGACGAAGTTCTTATCGCGGCCTTCACCGGAAGGATTCCAACGTGAAAACCGTGCGGGTCGCGTAGATGGTTCGCCATTCGGCGCGCACCAGCCCGACACCCGCCGAGAACTCCAGGCGCATGGTCGCGTCCGTGATTTTCAGGGCGGTGTGAAATTCCAGATCCACGCCGGAGGCGAAGAACCACCCGGCGGGCGTGACCGTCAACTCGCGCGGGATGGGCGCGTACTTCCAGGTCACGTTCAGGTCGCGCCCTTTCAGGAAGCCGCGATCGGCGGCGTAATGCGCCGTGGCCTGCCCGCGCGCAGCCTCGAGCGCGGGCAGCAGGAAGCCCGGATCGAAACGCGCCGCGCCGCCCTCGGTCTCGAGCGATTCCAGTCGCGGCGGGGTAGATGATACGTCCAGCACGTACTTTTGTCGCGCTCCGACCCGCGGGTCGTTGGGGTTGGGCGCGATGTGAATGTTCAGGAGCGTCCTGCGGTTTGAAAGCGGTTCGGATTCGACCAGGATGTGATCGCGGTAGTCCTCGCGTCCGGGGCCGCTCGTCTGGGTGGCGTACATCCAGCGGTGCGCCCCCAGGTACGGCGCGTAGACGGATTCCGGCGTGGGCGGGGCGCAGGCGGCCAGCCCAACCAGGGCGAGGAACATCAGGGCTCGAGCGCGCACGATTTCAGGTTACGCCAGGGGCGGCAGGACGTTTGTGCTGAGGCTTCCCCGCCCCGAAAGATCGTCCTGCACGCAGATTCGAGGACGAAAAGAAGACCGTCCTGGACGGTCTTCTATCGGTGTGCCCGGAATTCAGCGCGGCAGCAACTCGCTGGGTGGCACGATC
>CAXTKV010000006.1:13518-41732 GCA_964244895.1 uncultured Deinococcales bacterium | reverse complement strand
TTCTATCGGTGTGCCCGGAATTCAGCGCGGCAGCAACTCGCTGGGTGGCACGATCCGGAAATTGTTCGGATCGTCCCGCACGACGTTATCGGCGAAGACCTGATCGACTTCCGAACGGTTGCGCTCGGTGTCCTCGAGCGTGGCGACACCACGGACGTACTGGCTCCAACCGGCGTTGACGCCATCGAAGGCGCGTTGGCGGTCGGTGTTCGCACCGGAGAGCAGATCGCCGGTTTCCTTCATGGTTCTGGCGGTCTCTTGAAGGCGTCTGGCGAACACGGCGGGGTTGATGCTCCAGCTCGCCCAGCTTTTCAGGCCCGCAGGAAGGATTCGCGCGAAGCTGGCGGTCGGGGCTTGAATGAACGAGCTGTAGAAAAACACGCTGTTCTGCTCGAACGGCGTGATGCCGATCAACCCGAAGTAATCCATGCTCTGCGCGCCCGTCACCACCCGGTAGCGCAAGAACGATGCCCGACCGCCCTGCGCCCACGGCGTCGGCTGGTTGTCGATGATCGTGACGCGGATGGTTTTGCCCTGGGTGCGCGCCATCTGTTGGGCCATCATCACCAGCGCCTGCGCGGGGTCGCTCGAGGTGTACGGCACGGTCAGCACCGCGCCCAGGCTCATGCCGCTGCCCGGAACGGGACCGGCGATGTCGGTCGCGCCCTGGTTGGCGTACTTGATGACCCAGCCCGCCGCCAGGTCGATGCTGCCCGAACCGTCCGGCAGGGGCGTGCGGGTCATCGGGATGTTCGCCGGGGCACCCGCCGCGCCCCCATTCTGGCCTGTGGCGACCCGCACGAGCCGATCCACGGAATCCGCGAAGGCTCGAGTCTGATCGAACAGCACGACGGTCCTGGCGTTCGTACCCTGCGTGGCCACGCCGATCAGGCCCATCACGGGCACGCCGCGCAGGCTGGTTCTGAAGGACGCCTGCAGCTGCGCGTCCGCCGGGTCGCGGAAGGCGTTCAGCACGCGCGGCTTGGCGTCAAAATAGCCGTCAATGCCGATCATCAAAGCCTGGAACATCTTGGTGGCGCTGCGGCTGCCGGAAAGTCGGGTGGCCAGCACGCGCCCGGAACCACCCGTCGGCAGGCTGCTCATGCCGCGCGGCGCGGCGCGCGACGGCAGGTTTTGGGCGGCGGCGCTCGAGCACAAAAGCCCGATCAGCAGGGCGGTGCGGACGGTGGAACGGGTGAGTTTCAGCATCTGGCCTCCTGGAGTGCCTTCGGGATTCAGCGTTGAGACGAAACCCAGACCATCGTGGCCGAACCGACCACGGGCGACAGGGACGGCGCGGTTCGCTGGAAACGACCCGTGAAGCCGCCCGTCGTGAACGCACCCGTGATCTTGACGGTCACGGGCGGGATCGAGGGCGTGGAGTTGTACGTGAACTGAAAATCGGCGGCGCCCGCAGACAGCGCGCCCGTGACCGCCAGCCCGTAGCCTTTCGGCGCGCAGTTGATCCAGCCCGCATCGCAGGCGTAATGCCAGCCCGTCAGGCTGGCGCTGCCGAAGTTCAGCTCGTAAAGATTGGTGGTGTCTGCGGTGGTCGGCAGGCTCTGGCCGGGATCGGGGGTGAGCGTGGCCCGCCAGATGCCGCTCGAGATCGGCGGGTTGCCGTTCTGAGACGGGCAGGCCGTCAGCACCAGCGCGAGTCCGAGCGTGAAGATCAGGTGTTTCATGGGGCTCCTGTGTTTTGAATTGCTCGCGTTTCGAGCATCGGGCGAGCGTGGCGGGATCGGGAATGGAGGGCTCGAGCGGCGACCGCTCTGTGGGTCAGTCTCGAGGAGCGGGTCTTAGCGGTGGCTTAATCGGACTCAAATCCAAAAAACACCGTCCAGGACAGTATTTTCTCGCCTTAGGAATCCGTGTGTGGGACGGTCTTCCCATTTCAGGCTCGTCTTGACCGACCGATCGGCGGGTTTGATGCGATGTTGAGGAAAGCGCTTCATAATGAACACGATTCTTCGACGCAGCATTTCGCCCCAGCGCTTCAAACCGAGGTTGACCCGTGATCGGTTTCCGTCCCAAACCCAGCGCACTGTTTCTGGAACGCCCCCGGCTGCTGCGCCTGCTGCCCGAGGAACCGGGTTACGTCGTCTGGCTGGAAGCGCCCTACGGTTACGGTAAAAGCGTGCTGGTGTCCCAGTGGGCGTCCAGACTGGAAGCGGACGCCTGGCGCGTGATCTGGCTGGCGCTGGTGGATGGCGACCCGCGCGAACCGTTGGCGCTCGCGCTCGGGCTGGCGGAATCCGCGTCGTGGACGGCGGTGCTGACCGCGCTCAAACAGGAAAAAACGCTGGTGATCCTGGAAGACCTGGAAAACGACCCGGAGGTCGGGGCATCGCTGGGGCCGTTGTTGAAATACGCGCAGGGTCTGGTCTTGCTGGCCAGCCGCAAGCGCCTGCGGACGCCGGAATTGTTGCGCACCCGCACCGAAGGCCGATTGATTCACCTGCAGGCCGAACACCTGGCCTTCACGCCCCAGGAAGCCGCCGCGCTGTTCGGCGATCGGGACGCCAGCCCGGCCTGGCACAAAACGCGCGGCTGGTCGCTGCCGTTGCACATGGCGGCTTTGACCGGAGAACTACCCGACGAAGAATCCCTCTGGGACGGCGTGCGCGAGAGCCTGGAAGGTGAGGAATGGCGCGAGGTGATGTTCCTCTGCGCCCTGCCGTACCTGCCCAATACCGCCGCCGACGCGAACACCTTCAAGCTGGCCGGTCTGGGCTTCGTGCAGGCGCTCGAGAGCGGTTTTCGGTTGCACCCGCTGGCGGCGGAATCGGTGCTGGCGCACCACGCCGATGGCGTTCGGGATGCCGTCGCGGCGGGTCTGGAACGCCTGCCGATCGGCTTGCAGGCCGAGGCCTGCGCCCGCAGCGGCCTGCTGGAAAAGCTGCACGTACTCCTGGAGAACATTGAACTGGCCCACCAGGATTCGGTCGGGGTGATGCGCTGGCACGCGCTGTGTGCCGCGCAGAAGACTGCTGAACTCAACCCGAAACGCCTGCTGACGCTCAGTTGGGCCTATTCCGTCACGGGCCAGCACGAGGCGGCGATGGCGGCCTACCTGGGCGCGGCTCGACACCCGGACGCGACCCCGAACCAGCGGCTCGAGGCGCTCGGTTGGGCGCTGTTCGACCTGCAACCCGGCGAGTTCGATCGGGCGGACGGCCTGTTCGTCGAGGCTCAGCCGTGGCTCGAGCGGGTCACGGAGCATTCGCGCGCGGTGTTCTTGACCAACGCCGCGACCTTCTACATCGAGGCTCGGCGCTGGGCGGAGGCCGAGAGCTTGCTCGAACGGGCCGTGCCGTCGATCAGGCCGGAACGCCGTCAGTCGGGCATCATCAACCTGGCGCTGGTGCGCTGGGAGCTTCACGGCAAGCTGCTCGGGCACCTCGAGCAACTGCAAACCAGCCTGGAATCACCGGATCACTTCTTGTTCAACCGGGCGGGCTCGATCGGCTGGGTGGCCCGCATCCGGGCGCTCCTGGGCGAAAACGAACTCGCGCTCGAGGCGTTCGAGCAACTCGAGGGCATGAGCGAACACAACCCGGCCAGCGCGCTGGCTGGACGGATCGAGGCGGCGGCCCTGCGGGGCCAGCTGGCGGCCTTCCCGGCGCTCGAACGCGAGGCGCAGGGCGCGCCACGAGAGGGCGAGGATCACCCGTTGGGTCTGGTGCGGGCGCACTGGGCGCGTTGCCTGCGCGAAGCGGGCCGAATCGCGGAAGCCCAAGCGATGCTCGAAGGCACCCTCGAACGCCTCGACACGCCGCTGTTGCGCGTCGAGATGGCGTTGTGCTTGCACCAACTCAAACAGACGCAGCTCGCCCTGGAAGTTCTCGCCCCGGCGCTCGAGGCGACCCAACGCTGGTTGCGGATGCTGGCGCTGGCCGCCCAATACCGAATCACGCGTAAACCAGCCCACCTCGAGGCGCTGTTGCGCGTCACCGACGCCGGTGCACGGATCCTGCCGACGCTGCTGGATTTGAAGGAACTCCCCAAGAACCGTCCCGAACACGCCAGCGCGTACCCGATTGAAACCGTGCTGCGCTCCGGTTGGCGCGAGGCGATCCAACACCGTCACCCGGACATCCCGCCGCTCGAGTTGCGCGTGCTGGGCGGCTTCGAGGTGCGGTCACTCGGGGAATCCGTCAGCCTGACAGCCCGTCCGAAAGACATTCTGGCGCTGCTGGCGCTGCGCTTGCCCAGGGAACGCATCGCGGAGATGCTCTGGCCGGAGGCGGACGCCGAAAAAAGCCGCAACAACCTGCACGTCAACCTGAACGCCCTGCGCAAGGCGCTCGAGCCGTGGGGCATTCCGACGCACCTTCTGGAGTCGGGACTGGCGCGCGCCAGGGTCGACCTGTGGGATCTCGAGGAGGCGCTCAGGGCGGGCAGGATCGATGCGGTGCGAAGCCTGTACGCCGAATTGCTGCCCGGATTTGACCTCGAGGCGATCGAGGAAACCCGATTTGATCTTCGCAAGCGAGTATTCCAGGCGGTTCTCGACCACACCGCCGGGCTCGAGGCCAGCCAACCCCAGGCCGCCGAGGACGCCCTCGAGTGGTTGCTGTCGCGCGATCCCACCCACGAAGCGGCATTCGCCGGGTTGCTCAATCTGATGCTGCGCTCCGGCAGACGCGTCAGCGCGCAACGCCGCTACCAGGAATTTGCCGATCGTTTGCGGCGCGAATTCGGGCTCGAGCCCTCACCAGAAATGCGTCTGCGGCTGGTCTGATATGCACTCGCACATCGAGGAATACCGTCTGGGACACGATTTTTTTTGAACACAAAGAACACCGTGCCGGACGGTCTTCGTAAGATCTCGAGCCGCGAGAACGGGCTCGCGTCCGGCGCTCGAGGATCACGACTTTCCAGGCCTGAACCTTGTAACGATTTTGTAAGACACTATTTCCTAGACTGATTTCAGAGATACGGAATTGCGCGCCGTGCCTCCCCCCCTCCTTCAGTGACCTGCGGATGACCTCCCCGCAGGTCACACTCTTTTTGCACGGCGAGACGAGAAAAGATTCGTACCTGACGGAATGTCTGCGCTGCTACCGGTTTTAAGTCTATGCGGATCGGATGCGGAACAGCGGCGATGTCAGGTTCAGCGCTGCCGCATCACGCTCGAGGCCGGACGACGCGCGCCAGACGTGAACCATGAGCGGGTGTGCTTCAGCTTCTCGGAGACCTTGCCTCCAGCAAAAAGGATGAACGCGGAACCCTTGCGGCGGGTTCCTCAGGCGTCCTCGAGCCAGGGAAAGCAGTCCGGGTCGCCAGCCACCGCCGCCGCGAGCGCGTCCTCGTCGTAGGCGTGAATGCGCCCGAGAAACGGAAAGTCGCCGGAGCGCACCGCGACCCGAAACGCGGGTCGCACCGGCTCGAGGCGAGCCAGATGGTGGCTTTCGAAGACCACACCGAGCCGCGTACCGCCCGGTTCGCGCTCGAAACCCGCGCCCGGGAGCAGGTAAACCCAGCCGTCGCGGAACGCACCACGCTCCAGCGCCGCGCGGCTCGCACCGAAGAAGTAGCGTGGCTCGAAGTTGTCTTGGAGCCGCACGTTGATGGCAGCATTAACGATCGTCATCGGCACCATCGGGCGGTTCATGATCGCGAAGAACATCGCCCACAGGGCGTCAGAGGCGGCGTACACGGCTTTGCGGTTGCCAAACCAACCCACGTCATTGGACTGGCGCGGCTCGAAGAGGCCGATGTCGCCCCGCCCGGTGCCGTGCGCGACGAAGCCTTGCGTGTCGCACAGCCAGCTCAGCCACGCCCACACGGGGGCGTTCGGGGCTCGCCCCACACCTGTCCCGAGCGCCTCCTGGAGTGCGACCCCAAAGTCCTTCCGGTGCGGCTCGAGATCGAACTCCGGTCGGGCGAGCCAGTATTCGGGAATCGTCATGCACCCGTTTTAGCGCGTTCGCAACCGCGAAAACGACCGCGTTTTCGTGGTTCGTTGGTGCTCGGTCAGCGGTGCGGGGCCAGCCCGAGCCGCAGCGTGAACGGTTTCGTGTGCGCTCGAGGAACCAGGCTGCGTCGCAACGAGTCATCCCACAACGCCCGCAGACGCATCTCGAGATCGTGGGCCTCTGCGGGGGTGAGTTGCACAGTCGTCCACGAATTCCACAAGCCGCAAGCCGTGACTGGCAGGATGTCCACCTCCGGGGGCGGTGTGGGCGTGAAATCCAGGCTGACCACGTCCGGGCCGCGCAGGTGAATTGCGATGCCACCGCGCTCCGCGTCGGGCAGGGCGCGCAGTGTGCCCGCGATCAAATCCGCGACGAATTCGTCTTGCAGGCTGGCTTGCGCCTCGCGCACCAGCGCCTCCGGGTTTTCCAGGCTCGAGACCGCGAACGGCACGTAGAAGCGCTCGCTGACGGCGGTGTAAACCTTGCGCCTGCGCCCGTTGCGTTCCCCTGCGGACACGCTCAGCAAACCCCACTTCGCGAAACGCTCCACGTGGTAGCGCAAGGTGGTCGGGCTGATCTCGAGCCGCCGCGCGGCTTCCGCGAGCGTGCGCCGTTGCCCGACGAACACCGCGAAAAACCGGAACACCTGCGGGTTGAGCAGCGCGTCTGCGGCGTCCGAACCCGCAATCCAGTGCCAATCGTTCATCGGTTCACTCTACGCGCCGCCCAGACACCGGGTGGAACGAGGCGTACTTGCTGGCTGTCCGCAGGTCGCAATCCTTTGCACCAGACTGCGCGGGCTCGCAAACCCAAGCCACCGCTCGCGAGCCGCAAGGCGGCTCACACTCGGCTGACACGTGCCCAGGGCTACAGGACGCCCATTGTGGAGTCGTACCCCTGTTGCAAAAGCGCGGGAAGTGGCAAGATGAGACGCATGGCACTGACCCGGAAAGATACGGCTTCAGCGAAGCCGAAACCCAATCCGAAGGCGAGCAAGGCTCCGAAGCCCGCCCCAAACGCGACCTCAAGTTCAGCCTCGAGCCCCGTCAGAGAAGAACTCGAGCCCTTCCAGATCCTCTCGCCGGATGGAACCCTGACCCAACCCAAACTCGCGCCCGACCTGGAACTGATCGAGGAACTCTACCGCGCGATGGCCCGCGCGCGGCACTTCGATGACCGCATGGAAAAGCTCGTGCAGCAGAATCGCATGGGCAAGTACGCGCAGTTCGGCGGCCAGGAAGCATCCCAGATCGGGACGGCCATGGCGCTCAAACAGGGCGACTGGATGGCGCCGATGTACCGCTCGACGGGCGCTTTACTGACCTTCGGCTGGAACATGAAGAACGTCCTGATGTACTGGCGCGGCCACCCCGAGGGCTGGCGCATCCCGGACAACCTGAACATGCTGCCGATCATCATCGACATCGCCGCGCAATTCCCGCACGTGGCGGGCTGCGCGATGGGCCTGAAAATGCAGGGCCTGCCGAACGTCGCCATGAGCTACATCGGCGAGGGTGGCACCAGCCAGGGCGATTTTCACGCGGGCATTAATTTCGCCGCCGCGACGGGCGCACCCGCCGTGTTCGTGATTGAAAACAACGGCTGGGCGATCAGCGTGCCGCGCGCCGTGCAATCCAGGGTCGATCACCTGGTGCGCCGCGCCGAAGGCTACGGCATTCCCGGTTACCTGGTGGACGGCAACGACGTGCTGGCCGTGCATCACATCGCCACCAAAGCCGTCGAGCACGCCCGCGCGGGCAACGGCCCGAGCCTGCTCGAGAACATGACTTACCGCCTGCGTCCGCACACCACGGGCGACGACCCAAAGGCTTACCGCGACGAGACCGTCACCAAAGAATGGGCCGCCACCCGCGACCCGATCGCGCGCGTGAAAACCTTCCTGGAGAAGCAAAAAGCCTGGAACGAGGACCGCGAGGCCGCCATGATCGCCGAGATCGAATCCGAATTCTCGAGCGCGCTCGAGGCCGCGGACGCCGTGCCCGCGCCCGACCCGCACGCCCTCTTGGAATACGCCTTCACCAACCCGCCGCCCGCCGTCAAGGCGCAAATGCAGGAACTCGAGGCGCGCATCAAGCTCGCGGGGGGGCAATCGTGACGCAGACCTCCGAACGCACCAAGGCCGCGCGCGACCCGGAAAAACCCATCACGCTCCTGGACGCCATCAAGGAAGGCCTCGACATCGCCCTGACCCAGGACGAAAAAGTCGTCATGTACGGCGAGGACGTCGGCGTGTTGGGCGGCGTGTTCCGCGTCACGACCGGCTTGCAGGCCAAGCACGGCATCCACCGCGTGTTCGATTGCCCGCTGACCGAATCCGGCATCCTGGGCACGGCAGTCGGCATGGCCGCGACCGGCATGAAACCCATCGTGGAACTGCAATTTGGCGGGTTCATGTACGCCGGGTACAACCAGATCATGAGCCACGTCGGGCGCTACCGCTACCGCACGCGCGGGCGGTTCAACACGCCGATCGTGATTCGCTTTCCCTACGGCGGCGGTTTGTCATTGCTCGAGCAGCACGCGGACAGCCCGGAAGCGCTGATGGCGCACACGCCCGGCATCAAGATCGCCATCCCGTCCAACGCCTACGACGCCAAAGGCTTGATCCTGGCGTCCGTAGAAGACCCCGACCCAGTCGTGTTCTTCGAGAACATCAAGCTGTACCGGGGCGCTGAAGGTCGCGGGCAAGTGCCGACGGAACACTACACCGTGCCCCTGGGCAAGGGACGCGTGGCCCGCGAGGGCACGGATGTGACCATCGTCGCGTGGGGCATGATGGTTCACACCGCCATCGAAGCCGCCAACGCCGCCAGTGAAGCCGGAATCAGTTGCGAAGTGCTGGACATGCGCACCATCGTGCCCTTCGACCTGAATCTGGTACTGGAAAGCGTCCAGAAAACCGGGCGCGTGGTCATCGTTCACGAAGCGCAACTGACCGCAGGATTCGGCGCGGAAGTCAGCGCGCTGATCGCGGAACACGCCCTCTACCACCTCGAAGCGCCGATCGTGCGCGTCGCAAGCTTCGACACGATGGCCAGTCCGTTCAACGCCGTCAACCACTTCTCCAGGCCCGAACCCGCGCACGTCGCGGAGGGGATCAAGAAGGTGTTGGGCGCGTAATAAAGAATGCTCGAGACGAACGGGAGCGGCAATGGTTGCCGCTCCTGTTTTTGTGACTACTCAAGAACACCGTCCACGACGCATTCTCTAGATCGTGTGTGGGACGGTGTTCTCGAGATTTCTTTCCATCTGTGCGATACTCGCGTCAGGATGCCCAAACAACCCATCGCCGAGGTCTACGGCTTCCCCATCGACAACACAAGTTTGAACGCGGAACGCCATCGCACGCTACGATTGTGTCCATTCGGCAACAAGGTTCCAAATTGCACCAAAGACAAGGCAAACGATCCGCTCGGCGTGTGCAGCGTCATCGATGGCGAAACGCTCGCCATCACCTGCCCCGTCCGATTCCGACAGCACTGGCTAATCGCTGAGGACGCTGCAAGATTCTTCTTTCCTGAGGGAACGCACTGGACTTCGCTGACCGAGATTCGCCTCAAGGACAAGCGCGGTAAATCGGCGGGCAACATCGATCTGGTACTCGTCTCCTACGACGATCAAGGCCGATTGACGGACTTCGGCTCCCTCGAGATTCAGGGCGTGTACATCAGCGGAAACATTCGTCGCCCATTTGAGCAATTTGTCGCCGATCCTGTTCAGTACCGAACGCGCGATTACACAGGAAAAGAGTATCCGAGGGCGGATTACCTGTCCTCGAGCCGCAAACGCCTGGCTCCGCAATTGATTTACAAGGGCAGCATTCTGCACACCTGGAAAAAACGTATGGCTGTGGCCTTGCACACGGCTTTTTTCAATACGCTGCCAAATCTTGATCAAGTGCCCGAGAAAGACGCCGACATCGCGTGGTTCGTGTACGATCTCGCGCTCGATTCCGCAACCAATCGGTACAACCTCGTCCACGCGAATACCGTGTACACGAAATTCGAACGCGCATTATTTCAAATCACCCATACCGAAGCTGGGCCGCTCGGGATTTTCGAGACACATCTTCAGGAACGTCTCGACGAAAAACTCGGGGAAGACGGCAACGCACCCGACGCTTCGAGTCTCGATGAGCTGTTCAGGTCGTCATGACGGCCACAGAGCAACCTTTGTTCGACCATCCCGCGCTGACGGAGCGGGTCGTGAACGTCGCGTCGGTCAAGCAGCTTTCCCCGTTTCGGTATCCGGGCGGGAAGACGTGGTTCGTGCCGTATCTCAAGAGGTGGCTCTCGAGTCGCCAAGCGCGACCCCTTGAGTTCATTGAGCCGTTCGCCGGCGGGGCGAGCGTCGGTGTGACGGTTTTATACGAGAATCTGGCTGATCACGTCACGCTCGTTGAACTGGACGAACAGGTGGTGAGCGTTTGGAAAACTATTTTCCAGGGCAATGCGAACGCGCTCGCCGAACGCATTGTAACCTTCGATCTGAGGCTCGAGAACGTGCTCGAAACGCTCGCTGCCCCTTTCATAACGCTAGAGGATCAAGCATTTCAAACCATCATTCGAAACCGCGTCAACCGTGGTGGCATCCTTGCATCGGGCGCAGGAATGATCAAAGAAGGCGAGAACGGTAAGGGTTTACGTTCGAGGTGGTATCCAGAAACCCTTAAAAAGCGCATTCTGCAGCTCGCATCGCTTCGAGATCAGATCACGGTCATTCACGGCGATGGCATCGCTGAACTCGAACGCCGCCCGGACGATGCTGGGGTCGTGGCATTCATCGACCCTCCGTACAGCGCAGGCGGTAAGAAGGCCGGGAATCGCCTATACAACCATTTTGAACTGAACCACGAACACCTATTTAGGATAGTCGAAAGACTTCGTGGTGATTTTGTCATGACGTATGACAACGCACCTGAAGTGGCACAGTTCGCTCTAGGTCATCGGCTCGAGGCGTTACCTATCCCTATGAAAAACACGCACCATGAGGTCATGACGGAATTGGTGATCGGTCGATCACTCGAGTGGGCTCGTTGAGCTCGCAGAAAAGAACACCGCGCATCACGCAAATCGAGAATGCGTGTGGGACGGTATCCCTACCGTGATGCACCTTTAGCGACCGGACTTGCTAGGCTGACACTCGTGGCAAAACCCGATGCCCAAAAGCAGGTCGTCATCTTCGAGGTCAGCACCAACGCCATTCCCGAAGGCGAGAAACGACGCCCACACCGAACCATCGCCATCGATGCGAACACAGATTTGTAGGGGCTGGCGGAGGCGATCAATCGCGTTGGACTTCGATTTTGATCACGCGTTCGGCTTTTACGACAACCTCAAGAACCCGTACAGCGCCAAAGCGAAGTACGAGTTGTTCGCCGATGCGAGCGATATGGCCGCGTCACCATTCGGTGATCTGGTGCTCGATGCGTTACCGTCCGGCCTGGACGAGGTCGCAACGCTGGAACTCGTGGGGATCGACCCAGCGACAGTCGCTATCGCACGCGACCCAGAAGGTGGATTTTGAGGCTTTGCAGCTCGAGATCGAAGCTGAACTCGAGGAGATCGTCTTCGAGCACGCCTTCAACCGTTTCCAGGGCGCGTTCTTACCGCACGTCCCAGATGAGCATCACGAGGCTGCGAAGCTGATGCTCAAAGAGATGGCGCACGAAGCGTACTGGGCACCGAGCGAGGACGAATTAGACGATCTGGAATTCGTTCCGGGTGGGCTCGAGGTGGACGCCGGGGCGACTGGCGTGAAGGGCACGCCGATCCTGAGCGTCTTCTCGAGCGCGCGACCGAAGTGGTGTTACCTGTTCGATTACGGCGACGATTGGACGTTCGAGGTGGCGTTCTTACGGCTCGAGCCGCGCGAACCGAAGGTGCGTTACCCGAAGGTGTTGGAATCGAAGGGCCATGCCCCCGAGCAGTACCCGGACATAGACGACGAATAATTTCAGGATGGCCTCGAGAACACCGTCCAGTACGCATTTTCGAGAGTACATGCTGGACGGTGTTTGTATAAAGATCGTGCATCGAGCTTGACTTGGAGTGAACTCCAAGTTCTAGGGTGTAGCTCGTGAACTCGAGTTTCACCATCCGACAGGTTGCCACCAGCACGGGGCTGAGCGAGGACACGCTCAGGTACTACGAGCGCATCGGCCTGCTGGCACCTTCGAGGCACGCCTCGAGCCGTCACCGTCGGTACAACGATGACGACTTGCTGTGGATCGAGTTTCTGGTGTGTTTGCGTTCGACGGGCATGCCGTTGGCGCAGATTCAGGAGTACATCCGGCTGTACCAGTTGGGCGAGCAAACCTTACCGGGTCGTCGCGCGTTGATTGAAGCGCACGAAAAAACCGTGCTGGAACGCATCGTGGACTTACAAGAATCGCTGGGAACGATTCAGAAGAAGCTGGAGTTTTACCGTTCGCGCGAGTCGTCGGTTGGCGCGGTCTGCGCGCCGGAATCATCGAAGCCCAGGGGCAAGAAGGGGAAATCATGAAAACAGCATTGATTACGGGTACGTCCACAGGCATCGGGTTGTCAGCCGCCATCGTTCTGGCCAGAGCGGGATTCGCCGTGACCGCAACCATGCGCGACACGACCAAGGCGGAAGCGTTACTGGAACGTGCGAAATTGGAGGGCGTGAATCTGGATGTGCGCGCCCTGGACGTGACGGACGCAGCGTCCATCGCGGCGTGCGTGCGGGGCGTGCTCGAGCAGCACGGGCGCGTGGACGTGCTGGTCAACAACGCGGGCGCGGGTCATCTGGGGACGGTCGAGCAGGTGTCCATGGATGATTTACAGCGCGTCATGGACGTGAATTTTTACGGCGTCTGGCGCACCACGCAAGCCGTCCTGCCCGCCATGCGCGAGGCTGGGTCGGGTCGGATCATCAGCATCTCGAGCGTCGGTGGGTTGATCGGGCAACCGTTCAACGATGCGTACTGCGCGGCCAAGTTTGCGCTCGAGGGCATGATGGAAAGCCTCGCGCCGGTGGTGTCGCACTTCGGGGTGGGCGTGTCGTTGATCGAGCCCGGCCCGGTGCAGACCGCGTTTGTTGAAAACGTCGGCGGGCGCGCACTGATGGCCAATCCAGCCGAGAACCCGTATCACGCACCCCTTGGGGCGTACTTGCGGGTCGTCAACGCGTCTTTCGATCAGGTCGGGCAGTCCGGGGATGAGGTGGCGAGCGTGATTCTCGAGGCGGCCACGGCGGAACAACCGCATTTTCGCTATCAGACCTCCAGCGGAATGCAGGCGCGCGCAGCCGCGAAGCTCGCGGATACGAGTGGGGATGCCATTTTCAGCGGCATGAAGAAGATGCTCGGCACCTGAAGCGTATCTCTCGAGAACATCGTCCAGCGCGCATATTTGAAAGCGTGTGCTGGACGATGTCGGTGAGTCGCGTCTTTTCAAGGCTGTTCGCTCCTGACTTCCGATCCCTCAACCTGACCCCTGACCGCCCCAACTGTGCCCTCAGAGACGCCCACGGCAGGGCTCGAGACGGTAAACTCGGTGCATGTCCAAAGAATTCCTGCTGCCTGAACTCGCAGAAAGCGTCGTGGAGGGCGAGATCCTCAAGTGGATGGTCAAAGAGGGCGACGAGATCAAGCTCGATCAGCCCATCGTCGAGGTTATGACGGACAAGGTCACGGTCGAGTTGCCCAGCCCGTTCGCGGGCAAATTGACCAAGATCATCGCGCCTGAAGGTGCGGTCGTGGCGGTCAAGGCTCCGATCGCGATCATCGACGACGGTTCGGGCGCGAGCGCCCCGGCACCCGCCGCAGCAGCCCCAACACCAGCACCCGCCGCACCGACCTCAGCCACACCAGCACCAACCCCAGCCGCACCCGCCCCGGCAGAAGCTCCAGCGCAGTTGGGCGCGGTCACGGCCACCGACAGCGCGGTGTCCTCGAGCTACGGCATGGGATCGATGGCCGCCAAGTTCGACGCGCCCAAACCCGGCGCGAAAGCGAACGGTGTCGCCACCGAAACCGCCGCTGGCACAAACAAGTTCGGTCGCGTGCTGGCCGTTCCCGCCGCCCGCGCGATGGCTCGGGAGATGGACATCGACATCGCGGCGGTTCCGGGTTCCGGGCCGCTGGGTCGGGTCGGCGTGGACGATGTCAAGGCGTTCGCATCCAACGGCTCGAGCGCTCCGGCCCCTACGGCCTCGAGCACACCAGCCCCGGCGGCGAAGGCTCCAGCGGGTTCCGGGTTGCCCGTGCCGCCCGTCCAGTACCGCACGCCCAAGGGTTATGAAACCTTAGAAGAGCGCACGCCGTTGCGCGGTCTGCGGCGCGTGATCAGCAACCAGATGCTCGCCAGCCACCTCTACACGGTGCGCACCCTGACCGTGGACGAGGTCGACATGAGCGCGCTGGTCGCACTGCGCGAGCGCATGAAGCCCGTGGCCGAAAAGGCGGGCGTCAAACTGACCTACCTGCCATTCATCTTCAAGGCGACCGCCAGCATCCTGAAGCAGCACCCGAACCTCAATTCCAGCATTGACGAGGCCGCCCAGGAGATCGTCAAGAAGCTTTACTACAACCTGGGTTGCGCCGTAGACACCGAAGCCGGGCTGGTCGTGCCCGTCATCAAGGACGTGGATCGCAAGAGCATCCTCGAGATCGCGCGAGAAATTGCGGCGCTGGCAACGAAAGCCCGCGATGGCAAGCTCAGCCCGGACGACATGTCGGGCAGCAGCTTCAGCGTCACCAACATGGGTTCCGCTGGGTCGCTGTTGAGCTTCCCGATCATCAACGTGCCGGACGCCGCGATTCTGGGCGTGCAGGCCCTGCAGGAACGCCCGGTCGTGCGCGATGGTCAGATCGTGGTGCGGCACATGATGTACCTGTCGTTGAGCTTCGATCACCGTTTGATCGACGGTGCGGAAGGGGCGCGTTTCCTCAAAAAGATCGTCCACCTGCTCGAGAGCCCGGATCAATTCCTGCTCGAAGCCATCTAAACCTGTTGGCACACTCGAGGGCGACCGTGCGGTCGCCCTTTTTCGTGCGGGGAAACCGCACCCGACCTCGAGAACACCGTCCTGGACACGTATTCAAGAATGCGTCCAGGACGGTGTTTACGCGTCCGCACCCGGAATCGGCCACGTCCACACGCCGCCCGCGCCCAACCAGGCCGTCACGAAGTCCTCGGGCGGGCTGGCCTCGAGCCGCAGGGCTTCGCGGGTGATCGGGTGCGGCACCTCGAGCTTCCAGGCGTGCAAGGCTTGCCGCGCGATCAGCGCGGAGGGTTTGCCGTACACCAGATCGCCCAGAATTGGCGTTTTGAGGTGCTGCAAGTGAACGCGAATCTGGTGCGTGCGGCCCGTGTAAATCCTGGCCTGCACCAGCGCGCATACGGGGTTCTCCGCTGGAGCGACCGCCAGCACTTTGAAATCCGTGCGCGCGTCACGCGCCGAAGTCCCACCGACCGACATCCTGACTTTGGCGACCGGGTGCCGCCCGATGGGTGCGGTGACGCTGACTTCCCGCGGTGGCACGCCGACCGTCAGCGCCAGGTAAAACTTGCGCGTCTCCCGATCCTGAAACGCCCTGGAGAGCCGCTCGTGCGCCGCTCGGGTCTTGGCGACCACGATCACGCCGGACGTGTCCTGATCGAGCCTGTGAACGATGCCGGGCCTGTAGCCTTCCGGCCCGAATTCCTCACCCTCGAGCGCCAAGGGCACGCGACCCAGCAGCGCGTTGACCAGCGTTCCCGTGCTGACGTGCGCGGCGGGGTGGGTCAGCATCCCGGCGGGTTTGTCCACGGCGATCAAAAACTCGTCCTCGTAAAGAACCGTCAACGGAATGTCCTCGGGCGTCACCTCGGAAGCTGGCGCTTCCAGCGGCGCGATCTCGAGAATTTCCGTGCCTTTCAGGTCGAAGCTCGGTTTGGTCACGACCCGCCCCGCGACCCTGACCGCGCCCGCCTCGAGCCAGGTTTTCGCCAGCGCCCGAGAAATCCCCGCGATTTTCGACACGACCACGTCCAACCTTCCCGGCGTAGCGCTCTGACGGATCGGTTCCACACGGCATGAAACCACGCCCCGGACATTCCAAAAGAACACCGTCCGGCACGCACGGTTCAATTCGCGTGCTGGACGGTCTTTTCTCGAATACAGACCCCACTCGCTCGCGCCAGGCAGGGCGCGCCTCGAGGCACCGAATCTGGTGCGTGGAAACGCCACGCCCGACAGATTTCGCGTTCACCACGGCGTTCAATTCTGATTGACAGGAGCCAAAACCACTCGTATACTCTCTAACGCGTTCGAGACCTTCGAGCGTGGCAGCCCACGGAGGGTTGGCCGAGCGGTTGAAGGCAGCAGTCTTGAAAACTGCAGTGGGGGTAACTCCACCGGGGGTTCGAATCCCTCACCCTCCGCCACTCGCGCCGCACTTTCAAGACCGTGGAGAGGTGGGTGAGCGGCTTAAACCACAGTCCTGCTAAGACTGCGTACTCAAAAGGTACCGAGAGTTCAAATCTCTCCCTCTCCGCCAGATGTACGGCACGACCAAGATGCACCCGTAGCTCAGCTGGATAGAGCGTCTGACTACGGATCAGAAGGCCAGGGGTTCGAATCCCTTCGGGTGCACCACGAAGAACCTCGTCGCTGACGGGGTTCTCGCTTTTCGGTCTTCGCGGGACTCGATCTTCTCGGGTTGTCTCAACACCGAAAACGAAGCGAACACAGGGAATTTCGATCACTCCGCGAAGGCTTTCTCGCCCGCCCTGATCGGTATGTTCAGACGGTTTTCGGGCGGCGAGAGCGGGCAGACCCAGCGCGGGTTGTACGCGCACGACGGGTTGTAGGCGTAATTGAAGTCAATCACCACCAGATCGCCGATCCGCCCCAGGTCGGCGTGCTTGATCGTGTCCAGCAGGTAACGACCTCCGCCGTAGGTCTCTTGGCTGCCGGTCGCGTCGCGAAAAGGCAGGAACACGCCACCGCCGTAACCGAGCAGCCAGAACAGCGACAGCGAGTGCGCCCGGTCGTCGAGCGCGAATCGAACCCGTCCGAAGCGCTGGGCCCGCACGAGGCCGTCCTCTGAAAGCTGGAACTCGAGCACATCGGGTTGCACGTCGGTCTCGAGCGGAGCGAGGAAGCGCAGCCGAGGATCGTATTCGAAATACTCGAGACCGCGAAACCTGGCCTTTTGCGAGGCATCGAGCGCCGATTGCGGGTGCGCGCGGAAGAGTTCGTCCCTGGAATCGCAGAAGGCGCGATGGATACGAGCCGGATCGGCATTCTCGAGCGTCAGGTCATCGCGCACGCGGCGGTACAGGTCTCGCACGCGCGAGCGGTAATCCCAGAGTTCTTCGAATGGGCTCACGGGAACACCGTCCCACACGTGGTTTCTGGTAGAAACAAAAACCCTGTCCTGGACGACGTTCTTGAAAAGCGATCAATGAGACGCATCGAGGGGCGCATGTTCAGCATTCTGCTCCAAAAAGATTTTGCTCGCGTTTACTCGAGCCGAACGTGACGCCGAGGTCTGGCCCGAATGCCGAGCGCCGACCAGGAAACGCGTTGTGTCATTTCGTGCGATCTCTTGAACGCGCGGAACACCGTCCAGCACGAAGATTTTTGGTTGCGTGCCGGACGGTGCGCCTGAGCGTTCAGACGTGTTCGCTCGAGGCTCGCTTGGTTTGATTCTGCCTCGTGTGATTCGCCGAGGCGCTGCATCCGAGCTGCGATGGCTCGAGCCCGCCCGGCCCGTCCGTATCGCTCGCGTCAGTCCAGGTCGGCAGCGCCTGCGGATCGCGTCTGACGAGCTGGTCTTGGACGGTCTCGGGGCGCTTTCACGACGCGAGAATCGTGCCTTCTCGGAGCTGAGGGCCGATTCGGGCGTGTTAATCTTTGGGCGATGCAATGGGTGGTGTTCGACCTGGAGACGACCGGCCTTTCACCGCGATCCGACGCGATCCTCGAGATCGGTGCGGTCGTGGTCGAGGGTGGGCGCGTGACGAACGAAACCTTTCACAGCTTGGTCAATCCGGGCCGCCCCATTCCGTGGTTCGTGACGCGCGTTCACGGCATCCGGGACGGCATGGTGGTCGGTTCTCCGAGCCTCGAGTCCGTCCTGCCCGCCTTCCTGGAATTCGTCGGGGATCGCACGCTGGTGGCGCACAACGCGGGGTTCGACATGGGTTTCCTGACCGAGCACGCTTCACGCCTGGGCTTGCGCGCGCCCAGGACGGCGCATTGCACGATGGAACTCTCCCGGCGGATCTTCCCGGCGGAGCGGCGTCACAACCTGGACGCGGTCTGCGAACGCCTCGGGCTTCAACCCTCGAGCCGCCACCGGGCGCTGGGCGATGCCGAGGTCACGGCGCACGCTTTCGTGCGGATGTCCGACATGATCGCGGCGCGCGAACCGGTGAAATGAGCCCGCGCACGCCAGGAATACCGTCTGGCACGGGCGTTTTTGGGTTGTCTGATGTTGCACAATCGCGGGGTCGGGTGTGAAAGAGACTATCGGTGTGGAACCATCGAGTGAACGCCCTGAAATTCTGGATTACCGTCGCCGCAAGGACGATTTTTTTCGGACAAACCGCCAGAGCCCGATTCCCGCGTCCGCACGGAACGGTTTCGAAGGGTTGCGCTATTACCCGGACGATCCCGCACTGGCCTTTCATGCGCGGCTCGAGCCGGATGCTGAACACCAGGAGGTCGTGATGCAGACCTCCACGGGTTCCCAGCGGCTCTACCAGCGCATCGGCTGGGTCAACCTGAGCATCGCGGGCGAGGTCTTCAGGCTGGCGACGTTCGCTCCACCCGGAACGCCGCCCGAGCAACTGTTCGTGCCGTTTCGCGATGCGACCAGCGGCGCGGAAACCTACGGTTCCGGGCGGTACATCGAGGCCAATTTTGACGGCGAGTTGGTCGAACTGGACTTGAACATGGCTTACAACCCGAGTTGCGCCTACTCGGACGGCTGGAATTGCCCGGTGCCACCCGCGGAAAACTGGTTGTCCGTGCCCGTGCGCGCGGGCGAGATGGCTTTCAACCCGGAATTGCGGGCGCACGAATGACCGAAGCCCTGGCCAACCCCGAGGCCGTCAACTGGCGCGACAGCCTGCGCCGCGGCGCTTACGAGGAAGCCCTCGGTCGGATGCGCGCCCTGGAGCTGATTGGCAGGGCCGAACCGGACGCCAGGTCAGCGCTCGAGCGGCTGGTAGAACTGGTTCGGGCTTTGCGCGCCAAGGAGTACGCCAGCGCCAGGGGCGTGCGGCTGGACGGATTTTCAAGCGTCCTGGGGCTCGAGTCGGACGGCATTCCGAACGCGCTGAGCGCCCTGGAACGCGCCGAAAAATCCATGCGCAATGACCTCGAAATGACCGTTAGCGCGCTCCAGGAGGCTTCCGCACACCCAATCACCCGCGCCGAGGCGGAGAATCAACTCGGCGTGCTGGCGGCGCTCGGCGGGGAATCCGAACGAGCGAGGGAGCACTTCAGGGCGGCACTGGAGGCCGATGCGCGCCACTACCGCGCGATCACCAACCTGGGCAACCTCGATCTCGAGGCGGGCGACCTGATCGTGGCCGAAGGCCGTTACCGCGAGGCGTTGGTCATCAACCCGGAGTACGCGACCGCGCACAACAACCTGGCCGCCGCGCTGCGCAAGCAGGGCAAGCGTTCGGAATCCGTCGCGGCGCTCAAACGCTCGCAGAAACTGGCGATGAAATCTTTCTCCAAGCCCGCACCGCGCGCGGATGGTTCCGGGTCATCCGCGCCGAAGCTCTCGAGTTTATGGGCTGACCAGCGCGTCCGCACGGGCTTGATCGTGATCGCGGTGATCGCGGCGTACCTGATCTTGCGGCGTTGACGAAGCAATCTCGAGTCCGACACTCGAGGGCGAGGCAGCGAGAACCGCAATTCACCGTCCGTTGGGAGCATCCCTCTCGGTTACTTGATGCAACGGATCGCTTTGGCCACCGGGCATCACTGAAAAGACCGTCCTGGACGCACTTTCTTGAACCTTAAGATCTGCGTGCCAGACGGTCTTCTTCGCGCATCGAACCTTGAGCTCGGGGTCAACGACGGCAGTTCAAACGCGTGCCGCAGACCGCGCGCGTGACAGTTCCATGAAGCGAGGCTGTTATTTCTCGTGGGTTCCATTCAACTTCTGACTCGCCCGGAATGTTGAGGCTCGAGCGCACCCCGAATGTCGGGGCTCGAGAACACCTCGGAACGCACGAGGAAATACGTGTCCAGGAAGGCATTCCTGGATGTTCAGCCCAAGGGGGGTTCATCATGAACAAGAAAGTCCTCGCCAGCCTGACGCTGACCGCACTCGTCGGTATCTCACTGGCGGCGCTCGCGCAAACGCGCACGGGTGAGTTGCGGATCGCGCTCGCCAACGACCCGAAGTCCTTGTTCATGCCGCGCACGGCGGATCGCACCGCCGGGAACGCGTCTTCACCCCTGTACAACTCCCTGGTGTGGGTGGACGACGACGGCGAGGTCGCACCGGCTCTGGCCACAAAATGGGACGTGTCCCAGGATGGCAAGGAGTACACCTTCACATTGCGTCAGGGCGTCAAGTTCCACAACGGCGAGGACTTCGACGCGCAGAGCGTGGTCGCCACCTGGGAGACTGGTAAGGACAAATCCAACGATTACGCGGATACCTACAGCGTCGTCAAAGATGTCAAGGTTATGGACAAGTACACCGTCAAGCTGGTGCTGGCCGAACCGGACGCGCTCTTCTTGACCAACGTGGCGGGCTTCTGGGCGGCGGTTCCGCCGAAGTACATCAAGGAAGTTGGATTGGATAAGTTCGCGCAGAGCCCGGTCGGGACGGGGCCGTTCAAGTTCGTGCGCCGCACCTCCGGCGACCGGATCGAGTACGAAGCCAACCCGAATTACTGGGAGAAGGGCCTGCCGAAGGTTCAGAAGTTGACCTTCCGCATCATTCCAGACCCGACTACCCGCGTCGCCGCCATCAAGACCGGCGAGATCGACATCGCCAACAGGCTCACACCCGACCTGATCGCGCCGTTGAAGGGCGTGAATTCCGTCAACGTCATCAACTACCCGAACGACCGCGTGTACTACGTGGCCTTCAAGAACATGGGCAACGGCAAGGGATCGCCCCTGGAGGACAAGCGCGTCCGGCAGGCGCTGAACCTGGCGGTCAACCGTCCGGGCATCGTCAAGGCGATCTTCAACGGTCAGGCCAACCTGGTCTCGGGCTTCCTGGTGCAGGGCAACCTGGGCTTCGACAAGAGCGTGCAACCCTACCCCTACGATCCGGAGCGCGCCAAGAAACTCCTGGCGGACGCGGGCTTCTTGAAGGGTTTCTCGATCAGCATGGGCTGCCCGACGGACGCTTACGTCAACATCAACGAGGTCTGCCTGAGCGTGCAGCGAGACCTGGACAAGATCGGCGTGGATGTCAACCTCGAGTTCCGCACCTCGAACGCTTTCTGGAGCAAACCCAATTACGGCGCGGTCGGCCCGATGTACGTCGATTCCTGGTCGAGCACCGTCGGCGAGGCCCTGCCGCGCCTGCTCGGTGCGCTCATCCCGGAGAACTTCTACGCGGGCTGGAGCGACCCGGATCTGGTCAAGCAGATCAACGCGATTCGCACGACCGTGGATCGCAAGGCTCGAGCTGCGATGTACGCCAAACTTCAGAAAGCCATGTACGACGATCCGCCGTTCATTTACCTCTACCAGCCCGTGATCTTCGAGGCCGTCTCGAGCCGCGTGGTGGATTACAAGCCGCGCGCCGCCGAGGAGTATTTCCTCAAGGCCGTGAGCCTGAAGTGATTGTTGCAACTCCAGGATGGCGGGTTCTTTCGCGCAGGGGCGGCGCATGCGTCGCCCCTGCAAATCCAATTCAGGCTTTCGAGAATCACCGTCCAGCGCGCATTGCTCGAGTATCACAGGAACACCGTGCTGAACGGTGTTCCTGTGAGGGTTGACGTGGCGCGCTACCTCGGTCTGCGGGCCGCCCAATCTTTGCTGTTGGTGCTGGGCGCGGTCGTGATCGTGTTCTTCAGCGTGCGACTGACGGGTGATCCGGCTTCATTGATGCTCCCCAAGGAGGCCAGCAACCAGCAGCGCGCGGCCTTCCGCGCCGAACTCGGACTGGATCGTCCGGTGATCGCACAATTAATGGAATACGTCTCGCGCGCCCTGCGCGGCGATCTGGGCGAATCAGTGCGCTCGAGGACGCCGAACCTCTCGTTGATCCTCGAGCGCTTACCCGCGACCCTCGAACTGGCGTTCGCGGCGCTCGCCTTCGCGCTCGCGGTGGCCGTGCCGCTCGGGCTGGCGGCGGGCATGAAGCCGGGATCAATCGTGGATTCCTTCGCGCAGACCCTGGCCTTTTCCGGGCAGATCGTTCCAGGGTTCGTGCTGGCGATGCTGCTGATCCTGCTGTTCGCGGTGCAGTGGCGGTTGTTCCCGAGCTTCGGGCGGGATTCGTTCGCTTCATTGGTGCTGCCCGCCGTGGCGCTCGGTTTCGCGGGTCTGGGTCAACTCCTCCGCCTGACCCGAGCCGCGACGCTCGAGGTGCGCCGCGCAGACTTCGTGCGCACCGCCACCGCCAAAGGTCTGGGGCCGAACCGGGTGGCCTGGCGGCACGTGTTGCGGAACGCGATCATTCCGGTCGTGTCTGTGGCGGGCGTGCAGTTCACCTACCTTCTGGGCGGCAGCGTTTACATCGAGACGGTCTTCGCCTGGCCCGGCCTGGGCGGATTGCTGAACGACGCGGTGCGCGACAGCGATTTCCCGCTGGTTCAGGCGATCACGATTTTTGTTTCGCTGTTCGCCATCGCGGTGCAATTTCTCACCGATGCGCTCTACGGCTTGCTCGATCCGCGCGTCTCGAGCGCGCAATGACCGTCTCGAGCCCGAAGTCCAAAAGCACCGTGCCGGACGGTGTTCCTGAATCGCGTCCCGGACAGTCTCGGACTCTATTCCTGCGGCGCAACGCGGGCGGCATCGCGGGTGGATTGATCGCGCTGGCGCTCGTGCTGGCCGCCATCTTCGCGCCGTTGATCGCACCCAGCGCGCCGGACGCGGGCGATTTAAGCAGCGCCAAATTGCCCCCGGTCTGGCTCGAGGGCGGCGCGCGGGCGCACCCGTTGGGTACGGACGCGCTCGGGCAAGACGTGCTTTCCAGGGTCATCTACGGCGCAAGGATCTCGCTCGTCGTCGGGCTGGGCGGGGTCGGTCTGGCGTCGCTGATCGGCGGGGTTCTCGGGCTGCTGGCCGGATATTATGGCGATCGAACGGACGCGGTGATCAGCGCTTTGACCAACCTGATTTTGAGCGTGCCTTATTTGATGCTCGTGATCGTGGTGGCGGCGGTGCTGGGGCGGAGTCTGCTCAACGTCGTGCTGCTCTTCGGCGTGACCGGCTCGCCCGTGTTCGCGCGGTTGGTGCGCGGCGAGGTGCTGCGCTTGCGCGGCCAACCGTACCTGGAAGCGGCAAAGGCGCTCGGTTGCCCGGACGGAAGAATCATCCTCAGGCACGTCCTGCCGAACATCGCCGGGGCGCTGGTGACGCTCGCCACCTTCGAGACGAGCGCGATGATCTTCTACGAGGCGGGTCTCGGTTTCCTGGGTTTGAGCGTTCCGCCCGAAGTGCCATCCTGGGGCAACATGCTCTCGCTGGGCAGGCAGTACCTGACGGTCTACCCGTGGATGGCGCTCGCACCCGGTGCGGCCATCGCGCTGACCGCGCTCGGGGTCAACCTGCTGGGCGAGTGGTTGCGCGAGCATTTCGATCCGCGTGGCTGAGTCCGCTTCAATCCGCGTGGCTGAGTCCGCTTCAATCCGCGTGGCTGAGTCCGCTTCAATCCGCGTGGCTGAGTCCGCTTCGATCCGCGTGACTTAGCCTGGCTCCGCAACCTTGGGTGGGCCGTCCAGGACGCAATCAGTAAAACCTCGTCCTGGACGGTATTTGTTACCACTAGCACGACTGCCGCGCGCTCGATCCGCTCAGCCGCCCGCGATGGCTCCGATCACCAGCAGGGGTTCCTTGCCTGTCGCGACCGCATCGGGCAGCGGCGCGTCGGGCGGATCGTGGCTCAGGTCTTCCTCGCAGGCAAAGAAGCGCAGGAATGGCCGCCGAACCTGGGTGGAGTGGTCGCGAATGGTGCCTTTGAGCATCGGGTAGGTTGCCTCTAGGGCATCCAGGACGGACGCCTGGGTGGCTGGGGCGGGAACCTCGAGCAGCACTTCTTTGCCGACCCGCGCGAGGTTCCGCAGGTGGTACGGCAGGACGATCCTGATCACGAAAGGGTCTGCACTTCCACCGACAAGACCGCCGGAAGGTCGCGGACGATCGGCATCCAGTTGTCCCCCGCGTCAGCCGAGGCGTACACCTGCCCGCCGGTCGTACCGAAGTACACGCCGCACGGCTCGTGCCGATCGACCGACATCGCGTCCCGCAGCACGTTGACGTAGCAATCCGCCTGAGGTAAACCGTTGGTGAGCGCCTCCCAGTCGTTGCCACCCTTGCGGCTGCGGTAGACGCGCAGCTTGCCATCCGGCGGGTAGTGCTCGGAATCGCTCTTGATCGGGATCACGTAAATCGTCTCCGGTTCGTGCGCGTGAACGTCGATCACGAACCCGAAATCGGAGGGCAGGTCGCCGCTGACCTCAGTCCAGGCGTCACCCGAAGTGTCGGAACGCATGACATCCCAGTGCTTTTGCATGAACAGCACGCCTGGGCGCTCTGGGTGCATGGCGATGTGGTGAACGCA
The DNA here is from genome assembly GCA_964244895.1 of uncultured Deinococcales bacterium. GTDB lineage: Bacteria > Deinococcota > Deinococci > Deinococcales > JAAFIG01 > CAXTKV01. Next base: position 17,057 of record CAXTKV010000006.1, on the reverse strand, counting down.
GTGGCCGACCTCGGCGTCCTGATTTGGCAGGTGGTTCGAGCGCAAGCCACGGTTGATCGGCAGCCAGGTCTGGCCGCCGTCATCGGTGCGGAAAGCGCCGGCGGCAGAAATCGCGATGTAGATCCTCTGCGGGTCGCTCGGGTCGAGCAGGATCGTGTGCAAGCACATGCCGCCCGCGCCCGGAGCCCATTCCGGGCCGGTGCCGTGACCGCGCAAGCCTGAAAGTTCAGTCCAGGAGGCTCCGCCATCTGTCGAGCGGAACAGCGCGGCGTCTTCCACGCCCGCGTAAACCGTGTCCGGGTCGGTCAACGAAGGCTCGAGATGCCAGACGCGTTTGAATTCCCACGGGTGCGGCGTGCCGTCGTACCACTGGTGCGTGCCGGGAATCCCGGCGTATTCAAACTGGTTGCTGACCGCGTTCCAACTCTCGCCACCATCGTCGGAACGCTGGATCAACTGCCCGAACCAACCGGTCGAAGGTGCGGCGTAAATTCGGTTCGGGTCGGCGGGCGAAGCCTTGAGGTGATACACCTCCCAGCCGCCGAAATGCGGGCCGCTCACGTCCCAGCGCTGACGCTGGTGATCCGAGTTCAGGATGAATGCACCTTTTTTCGTTCCGACGAGAACACGCACTTTGCCCATCGCTCCTCCTCTGTTTCGATGCCCACATTCGGGCTGCGAACGAATGCCGCATTTTCCTGCTGAACTTTAGCATGGCACATAATTCGTGCCCCGTGTTACGAAAAGCCAGAAATCAAAAAGCGCACTTCGTTCATCCGGTCATTGGAGCACCACGGGGCAAACCGGTGGCGTCAAGTCGTTCGAGATTCTGTAGGTGCGTTCGTGATCTTCCATGCCAATGCCGAGAGACCCATTTGAGATTCCTCAAACGGCGGCTTGAGCGCGAACATCTACGAAAACCTGGTCAGCTCACGGCGTTGCGCGTCAATGGATCGTGAGAAGGTCGCGCTTTAGGCGTTCGAGGGACGGTGGCATCTCGCCAACCTCGTCGATGAAGCGGCTCTCTAGGCGCTCGAGTTCCCGTTGGGCCGCCAGCGTGCCCTTGAGCGCTTTCATCGCGCGTATCGAATAGCTGCTCAGCGCCTCGTTCAACGGTTCGATCTCGAGAAGGCGTTCGGTGAACTCGAGGCAGATCGAGAACTCGCCATCGATAAAATGCTGATCGATCACCTCGAGTCCAAGCTTGATGATCCTCCACTCGAGGCTCGCGCGCTCCGCGATGGCCCACTCGTTTTCGGACTGCGGCAGAAAGGCTCCCTTGTAGATGGCCAGGGCGCGGCGCAAACCCGTATTGCCGCCGAGAGCGAGTGAGCGCAACAAGCTCGCGCGATCCCAGTCCAGGTGCAGCCCGCCCAAGTCGACGGTGTACGTGCGCGTCGTTTCATTAAACGGGATCGATGCGCCCCGAACAGCGCGCTTGAATTCATAGCGAACGAGGTGAAAGTAATTTTTGGCCTTATCCGGCAGTACGTTCGGAAAAATGTCGGCCAAGATGCGCTCGAGGCTGCGCCCCGGATGGTTCAGGAGGTACGACAGAACCTCTGCGCTGACCGCCATACCGGCGTTCAGGCGCAATTTGTGGCGACCGGCGAGCAATCCCACCTGCCCGAGCGTCAGAAGCTTGAGCGGCAACGGTGCGCTGCCATTCAGCGCGCTGAGGTCGTCGTAGAGAATACGGGCGTAGGCGTCCTGCGGTAGATTCTCGAGGTATTCGAGAACCGATCTGAGTGAGCGCAACTCGAGCCAAAGCCCAGCGCCCTCGCCCAGGCCGTAGCGAGTGTCGGTAGCGGCGTTCAACCATTCCTCGGCTTGCGCCTCTCGCCCCAGGCGCAGACAGGCCTCTGCGAGCGTGAGACGAATCCAGCCGGACTCCCGCTCGAGTGCCAGATTCTCGAATGCCTCGAGTGAGCCCTCGAGCCTCGGGATCGATCTGGGATCACCCGAGAAAGCGAGGAGCATACCTTCCCTCCAGTCCACCAACGCGCGACATTTTGCGTTTGAGGCGAGAATCTTCGCACGCGCAAGATGCGCTCGTGCCATTGCAATCTGATCGAGACAGGCAGCCACGACGCACGCCTCGAGTTCCGCGTAAAGCTCTGTTTCCGACTCGTTGGCATTGTGGGCGGACAGCACAGCTGAGCGCAGGAGGTCTTCAGCAGCCCGATACTGGCCGCGCGCTCGAAACAGGAGCGCTTTTACGTATCTCAAGCCCGGAAGCGCCGCCGGAACCTGAAGCACGCCGTTGAGCGCCTGCTCGAGGTCGTCGTTGGCAGCCTCGAAGTGTCCAAGGTAGATCAGGCATTCGGCGCGTACCGCCAAAACGCTGATGCGCCGGGCAGGATTGGCATGCGAAAGAGCAGTCTCGAGATGGTGCAATGCCCGATCCGAGCAACCCTGTTCGGACAGAACGCGACCGAGCATGAAGGCGATGCCGGAAACGAGGGATGATCTCTGAGGTGCACCCATGGCCGCAGCCCATGCGGTTTCAAACGCGTCCGCCGCGTTGTGAAGATGACCGGCAGCGTATTCGATCATGCCTCGTTCGCGGGCCGCGAGCGCCCGGTCGAAAGCCGTAGCTTGCAGGCTATCGAAGCTTAAAAGAACCGCCCCTGCGGTGTCGTTCTGACCGAGATGACGGTATACGGTCGCCAACTCGATTGCCGATGCTTCACAACCATGCCCGCGCGCCTGCAACAGCAATTCGCGCGCCTCGAGCGGGCGCTGGAGGTTGAACAGGCAAAGTCCAGCCCACCGTTCATCCGTCGGCGTGGGCTTCGGTAAACCCTGGAAGAGTCGCCATCCATCGTCGTAGCGGGCGGCAAGCACGCTCTCAAGGATCGAATTCAATGGCGCCTCCGATCAAACCTCGCGGCACCAACATTATAAGTACTGCTAGCGGTTTGAGCGGCCCGTTTTTGGCCAGGCATCGGATCTTTGGTTCAAGCTCCGGCTCTCGAGGGGTTTTGAACTCACTCGGCGCGGCTGACACGAGAGTTCCAGAAAAAATCGGGACAACCATCGCACGTGGTCTGCACAGAACTTCGTGATGAAAGAACTGTGCCAACGCAAAACTGAATCACTTCTCGGCAGCATCGTCCAGCGCGCAACAGCAACATTGCGTGGCGGACGGTGTTGCTGTCGGGTTTGCATTTTCGGATCGGGCCGTTTTGAAGGATCGAGTCTCGGAAGAATTCGAGCCTCCACGTGACGAAAACTCTTTTCTGGACGCGTTCCTAAGCGTTTCTGGCGTTCTCCCTCTACGAACCCAACGTTGCTCACTCCTACGGTCTGTCGTGACATCAGGAGGAGAGAACGATGAAGAATTTCAGGCGCGTTTCGGTCGTTGTCGGTGCCGTTCTGGTTGTCGCCTCCAGTGTGGTTCTCGCCGGTCCGAGCACGCTCGGTGGCGGCGGCCTGGCCGCGACGCCTATCCAAGGGCAGTTGTTTTCACCAACGAAATGAAGGCGTAAGAATTTCACTCGAGACACCGACCAATCGCTTTTTTCAGGCGACGCTGC
>CAXTKV010000006.1:0-13418 GCA_964244895.1 uncultured Deinococcales bacterium | reverse complement strand
ATCAACTTCGACCCGCGCCGTCGAAGCCTTCTGACCATCTGAAACCGTGAGGCTAAACCGTGACCGTTTCAGATTCCCCGACGGGGCTCCTTCGCTCACCCTCGGGCGTTCTCAAGGATGCGTCCGTTTCCACCCCAGGAACAAAAACACCGTCCCAGACGCAAGGAAGGATTTGCGTACCGGACGGTATCGCTCGAGATCAACCGCTCGAGCGCGCGGCTCAATCGTATTTGGACGCGCTCCCTCATCACGTCTGGTTGGTCTCGCCAAGCGATGGTCGCGCCCATTTCTTCAACCGATCCTGGTACCGATACACGGGCTGGAATCGCGCCGACGCGCTGGAAGGCGGTGTCCTTTGCGCCATTCACCCCGGCGACCGAGCGCGCTTCGAGGCCGCTTGGTGGTTCGCCACGAGGAGGTCTGCAACCCTCGATCTGGAGCTTCGAGTACGCGGTAGCGATGGGCCGTATCGATGGTTCGCCATTCACGCTGAGCCCGTATCGATGAGCGCCGAGATCACCGACTGGATCGGAACGCAGACGGACATCGACGAACGCAAGCGGGCCGAGGACGCCGCAGACACTATCGCGCACGACCTGCGGGTTGTACTGAACAATATCGCCGTAGCCGCCGCCGTGGGTCAGCGAGGTGATTCGCGCTGGGCGCTCGAGCGCATCTCGAGCGGCGTGCACCGGATGAGCGATCTGATTCGGGCCACTCTGAATGCTCAAACTTCAGATCGGTCGCCGCCCGAGCGAGCCTGGAGCGATCTCGGCGCTGCGGTTCAGTGCGCCATCGAGGATCTCGAGCCTGAAATGCGAACGCGAGGCGTGGAGATCACGCTGCCGGAAAGCTGGCCTTCGGTTCGATGTGCGCACCTGGAACTTTACCGAGTCATGCTGAATCTTCTCGGCAATGCCGTCCGGTTTGCTGGACGCGAGGCGTCAGCCCCGAAAGTCACTATCGAGTGCGAGCAGATCGGTGAGCGCATCGCGCTGCGGGTCTGCGACAACGGGCCGGGCATCGCCGCACAGCACCACGAACTGGTGTTCGAGCGCGGATTCACCCTCGACCCAAAGCGCTCGAACACGGGGCTGGGGCTCGAGATCGTTCGACGAATTCTCGAACGCAACGCCGGAACGATACGGATCGAGTCCGCGCCATTCGGGGGAACCTGCTTCATCGTTCACTTGGTCGCGGAAGCAAATCTGACGAGGGTTCACCTGGAGGATTGAGTTTTTGTGAGTTTCGGGGCGCGTTCAGTGAATACGCCTCGCGTAAACCCCATTGTCTCAAATACAGGAAGCGTTTCTTTACCGACGGGCCGACACCTGAGTCAGCCTGATCGCGGGGCTCTATTCAGCCGACGAACACCCAACAAACAAACAGCGCCGTCAGGAGGCCCAGACCGATCGGCCAGATGGTTCTGATCGCGCCATCGATCATCGGTTTTCGTCCCGCGTGCGCCAGCACCATGAAGACTGGAAACAGCACTACCACGTACCGGGCGAGGCTGCCCGTCCCACCCGCCAGCGGCACGAAAACGCCGATCAGCGCGTAGACCGCGTAGCTGCTGCCCAGCTTCGAGCCGATCCAGACGCTCGAGGCGAGCACGAGTACCAAGGCTGCGAGGTCGATGGGGACGTTCCAGGGCAGGCGCCCGCTCGAATATCGGAACACCGGTTCAAGATCGCGTATGAGCGCGACGAGCGGGTTGAAACCCGTCCGGCCAAAGGTCGCCTGGGTCGTCCAGAAAGCGATCGGATCCCCGAAGGCGCGCCCGAGAAAGACCATCTGACTGACGAGACCCAAAGGGATCGCGAGAAGCCAGACGAGCTGGTAGCCGCGCCTGCTGAAACCCGACCAGAGATTCCGCCAGGCTTCGAGACGGTGCGCCGTGCGGAACCTGAAACCGTTGTCGCGGAGCCACTCGAGTGCGACGAGCGCGACCAGACTGATGCCGACAATACGGGTGGCGCTCGCCAGGCAACCCAACACGCCGGCCCAAGCCCACCAGCGTCTCCTGGCGCAATAGGCGCAACCGACGGTCAACAGCAGGTACAGGCTTTCCGTGTAGACGGCGCTGAAGAAGAAGGCTGTCGGGAAGATCAGAATGTAGTACACCGCTCGGCGCGCAGTGCTGTGGCCAAACTCGAGAAGGGTCAGTTTGTACAGCACCAAGAGCGCGCCCAGAAGCGCCGCATGACTGACCAAAATACCGGCGATCAGGGCATTGTTGGTGATTCGCGAAACGAGGTTCACGAAAATTGGATAGAGAGGAAAAAAAGCGACGCTCGAGGGTTCCCCGAATGTGAGCCTGTAGCCACCGCTCGCGATCTCCAGGTAGAAGCCGCTGTCCCACCGCGCCCAACCGTCCAACCACAAGTTGCCGGGCGCAGCGTGGTAAAACCCCGCGCCCGTCTGCACCGGTAAAGCGACCTGGGCGATGAACGCGATCAGCCACAGGCAGAGACGATTGACCAAAAAAATCAGCGCCACATCCAGCCACCAGGCTCGCCTAGGCGCAACGACCGGAATCGTTCCGGCCATCGGTGCGACTTCCGGCAGGTGTTCAACATCGATCAGCGGTTGGGGTTCGCTCTGTATCGTCATGAGGCCTCAGCGGGTCGGGTTTTGTCCAGTTCGGACGATGTCGCGTTCCTTGTTCAGCTTTCCAGCTTCGAGGGACGTCACCGTAACGCGGGTAAATGCGGCGGCGCTCTTGGAGGTGCTCAGGCCGATGTAACCGCTGGATCGTTCGAGCGACACGCCTCGCACGAGTTCAACGCCATCGAGCTTGATCGCGTACGCACCGCTGTCGACGACCACTTCGAGCGTGTGCGCGCGTACACCGGGTGCAAGAACCGTCCGATTGCCGCGCCCAATGAAGCGTCCTTGCGGATCGAAGGTGCCCCAGAAAATGATGCGTCCATCATCGCTGTAACGCACCAGCTGCGCTCCTTGCACTCCAGTCGCAAGATCGGGCGCGGCAAATAAAATGCCAGCGCCAGCGCCTCGAGTCTGACGGAAGGACACGCGAATCGTCCCGAGGGTGAAGGGCTGGGCTTTGTACAAAACGACGCGGTCGAAATCGCGGTTATCGGCCTGCATCAGCCCGCTCGGGCCGAGCGACCAAGCGCCGGAAAGTACCTGCCAACCCGAGCCCTCGAGGGTATCAGTCGAGATTTTAGGCAGCGAAGCGTTCGCTGCGGACGCAGTGACGGCCTCATTCGGGTCGTACCTCAGGCCGGGCCGGATCAGAATCTCACCGATGGCGGAACCCCCGCTCGCCTCGAGTCCAGGGAAACCGCCCGCGAACTTCAACGGCTGCGACTCGAGCACGCGTCGCCCATCGACTCGGATGGCGTACACCGCCGTACCGACCTCGATTTCGAGCCGTGTATCGCGACTGGAACTCGGAAGGGCGACTTCATCCTGAAGCTGAAATCGCCCCTCCTGGTCAAAATATCCGCACTGCACCACGCTGGAGCGTTCGTGACGTACCAGCCTGACGCGATGCGTGCGCACCAGTTGACCGCGCGCCTGCCCGCCGAAGAGCGCGCTGACCGTGGAATCAACTTCCAGGTGCGCCATCACCATCAGACGGTACGAAATTCCAGGCGTGACGGCCCGACTCGATTGAGCGCTCGAAGTCGTGGCACCCGTCGGACGCAGCCAGCCGCCTTCGACGCGCCACGCGTTTTGAAGTGGAATCCAATCGAAGCTCGTTCGCTCAAAGGTGTTCCAGTACGGAAGCGTCAAGCGCTCGAGCGTCGGAGGTGCGACGCGCGCGTGCAGCCCGAAGTTGAGTCCGAACAAAACCAGGAAGAGCGCACACAGCGGCGCGATAGTTTTGAGACTTGAAGCGACCACTCCTGAACCCATCGGTGTTGAGTGGGTGGTGACGCGGTGAGAATGACCAGGCACGAGTCCATTATTCTGCTAGCATTTTGAAATAGAGGTGCAGATCCTTCATACCCGATGCGGGCGCCATGGGATGAAGGGGAGCCAGTGGCGCGACCGGCACACGCTGAATCGTTTCTCGATCTCGCGTCCGGTTGCTATTGCATCCGGAAAGCGAGGATCGAAGCAGTAGCGCGATCGGAACCCAGATCAGATAAAGCTACGTTCTGTCGCGCTTCACGAGCGCACCAGATCAAAGAGATTCCAAATCTTTCTCAGAGACGACCCATCCGCGAATCGCTCACGCGAAGCAGCCAGCGCAGTTCTGACGGGGTTTGATCGCCAAACGTACAGGCCACATTCCTTGCGGAGCTGAAATTTACCCCCACGAGGTGTCATGAAAAATATAGTCCGCCAGCAGATATTAAACCGTTTCTTCCGAGCGCTTCCATTGATATGCGGAGCCGCCCTGATGGCTTGTACGACCCAAACCCCCAACATCGACCCACCAGTCGACCAGGGGGGCTTCAACTTTGGGACGACCCAGAAGGTTCAGCTCGAGGTTTCCGTCAGTGCCCTGGGAGAAGCCGCCCCGCGCGCCCCGATCAGCGTCTTTCAGGGTTTCGCCGCCGACGGCACCGTCGACGAGAACACCCAAGTCCAAGGCGGCATGACCGATGCCACTGGAACGTTCCGCACCCAACTGACGTTGCCCGCCGACCTGAAAGCGGTCGGCGTGAGGGTCGATTACATCGGCGTGATCAGCGAACCGATCAAGGTGGACATCAAAAACGGACAAGCGAAGCTCAACCTGAACGGAACGAACATCAGCACCTTGCAGGTCATGGTGCCACAAAACCGACGGGCTTCTGCGACCGCAATCCGAACCCAATCGGTCGCGTACAGCTATCAGTATCTGAACGGCACGGGTTCGTGGGATAGCCAGGGCGTACCGACCAACCGCCTGAGCAACTCGAGCGAAGTCACCCCGGCCTTGCTGCAATCGATCAACGCCAGCGTGCCGGAGCGAGCCTCCGTACCCAACAGCCCCAGCCGCAGCCAGTACATCGCCCAGGATGCCTCGAGCAACCTGGTGCTGAAAGACCCAGCCGAGGTGACGCTGACCTTCATCCACGAGGGCGCGGGCTACCTGAACTCGATCGGCTACTACACGTTTAACGCCGCCAACCCACCCAAGAGCGTCAGTGAGATCCTGAACCGCACCGTGATCGCCTACCCGAACGCCTCGTACATTGGTTCGGGCGGCGGAATGGCCTCGGGAAATCGCGTGCAACTGAAGTATCTCGACACCTCGAACGGGCAGTGGAGCAACACCTTTCCGGCGGGTACGGGCATCGGCTGGTTTCTGGTCGCCAACGGCTGGCGCGGCAGCGCCACGGGCGTTCAGGAGCGCACGCCGGAACAGACGGTGTTTTCCGATCCCGTCCTGAACTACCAGACCTACAAGTCTCAGGGCATGACCGTGGCCAAGAGCGCGCAGACCGTGCTGTTGCGCAACGCGGGGACGAACGGGCTGGTGCTGGGCCTGGAGGATACGCTGCGTTTCCGCGGCGGAGACGAGGACTTCAACGACACCGTCCTGCTGGTGAACGCCACACCCAACACGGCCATCCAGACCACCGGCATCATCACGCGCGACCCCCAAAATCCGGACGCGACCCGCACCGCCGATATCAAGGATCTCGATACGCCGCAAGCCCAGGACGCCGACGGAGATGGCGTCAACGACACCTTCGACGCGTACCCGAACGATCCCACCAAGGCGTTCAACTCGTACGCGCCCGCCAAGGGCGACTACGGCTCGCTGGTGTTCGAGGACCTCTGGCCGAAGCTCGGCGATTACGACTTCAACGACACGGCAGTCGATTACAACGTCACGCAGGTCGCCAACGCCAGCAATCAGGTCGTCGAGATTCAAGCCGAGTTCGTGCTGAGGGCGCTCGGTGGCGGTTACCACAGCGGCTTCGGCTTCGAGACGAACCTGACGCCCGCGCAGGTCTCGAGCGTCAGCTACGCCTGGGAAAAAGATGGCCAGAGCCAGAACGGCGCGCCACCGATTCGTTACACCTCGAACCGACTCTCGAGCGGGCTCGAGGCGGGACAGGGCAAGGCCGTGGTGATCGTGTTCGACGATGGTTACGACGTGCTTTCTGCCTCGCTTCCCGGTCGCCCGTATTACGCGAACGTCGTGCCGGACGAACCGTACCGCACCCCCGGCAAGGTCAAAGTCACGATCAAGCTCGCGCAACCCGTCGCCATGGGCGCTGCTGGAACCGCACCGTTCAACCCGTTCCTGATCGCGAACGGAGCCGCCTGGGGGCGCGGCACGGAAATTCACTTGCCCAACATGAAACCGACTGCGCTCGCCAACACCTCACTCTTCGGTACCGATCAGGACACGTCCAATCCCAGCACCGGACGCTACTACATCGATACGAACGGGCGACCCTGGGCGATGAATTTACCCACGAAGTACACCTACGTCGAAGAAGTGCTGGATCAGCCGGGTGGATCGGTCAGCGTCGGGCTGAACATTCGAGACGCCTATCTCAAGTTCGAGCCCTGGGCGACCAGCCAGGGAGCCAGTTTTCAAGACTGGTACCGCGACCTCTCAGGTTACCGGGATTCGGGCAAGCTCTTCCCGCCGCACTGAGGCGCATATGGATGGAACACCGTCTGGGACACAAGCGTTAATTTGCGTCCTGGACGGTGTTTTCAGAAAGAAATCGCATGGTGATCAAAGAAAAAATGTTCGCTGAAAAAGAGCCTCAGGTTGCCGAACACGCGATTTTGGCTGAGGTGACCAACTGCGCAACGTCCCGGATTGGGAGCTCAGCCGTGGAGCTTCCTTCGACCGAACGCGAACTCCAGGGCGCTCTCGAGATGCGAGGGGTAGACAGGTTTGGCCAGAATCAAGATGGGGCAATCCTGGGAGCCGTGCAACGTGGCGAGATCGTCGGGGAAACCCGTCAGCGCGGCCAGCGGGACGGATGGCCAACGGCGACGAACATCGCGAATGAACTCGATGCCATCGGCAGCCGTCGGCATCCTGACATCGCTCAGCACCAATCCGAACCCTTCGTGGCTCAAAAGCAATTCCAGGCCGCGCTTGGGGCCATCGGCGACGCTCACCGCGAACCCCATCGAACTCACCAGGCGCTCGAGCAACCCGAGGCCCTCGGGATCGTCATCCACGAGCAGCACCCGCCCTCGAGAGGCGGCCCTGACGAAGGTTCCTCTTCCCTGCTCGCGCGAGACCCAGCCTTCGCTTTCGAGGAACGCCAGGGCGTGACGCACGGTCATGGGAGCCACACCGAAATCCTCGGCGAGCACCTCGTGGGAAGGCAGTTTGTCCCCGAGCGTCAGTTCGCCCGAAAGGATCTGGTGGCGCAGGGTTTCAGCGATTCGACGCCCTTGAGTACCGAGACGGTAAATCATCCAATCCTTCTCCTTGTGCAACGTTCAAGGGACGCTAACACATTATTCGGTGGTTCGGCTGCACTCTGGTTCGGCGGTTTCCAACTCGGTGACAGACCGTCTTGGAGGCTTTCAACGCGGCCTGCGGCGTTCTTGCACAGACCGAAGTCCGATACATAAGAGGAGGTAAGACGTATGACGCAGTTCATCCCGGTGATCCTGGCAGGCGGTAGCGGTGAGCGCTTCTGGCCGCTTTCGCGCCGTTCGAAACCCAAACAATTTCTGAGGCTCAACGGTACGAGCCGCAGCTTGATTCAGGCCACGGCGGATCGGTTGATGCCGCTGTGCGATGGCCTCGAGTCGCTGTACATCGTGGCTGGATCAGCCCACCGGGACTTGATCCTCGATCACCTTCCCGATCTGCCGAAAGACAACCTCGTGATTGAACCAATGGCGCGCGATACCGCCCCTGCGGTACTGCTGGCCGCACTCCGAATCCAGGAATGCCACGGGCCAGACGCGATCGTGGGAATTTTCCCATCCGATCATCACATCGGTGACCCGCTCGGGTTTGTGAACACGGTGAGTGCCGCCATCGACGCGGCCAGAAGCGAGGACGGAATCGTGACGCTCGGCATCACACCGACCTATCCCGCCACCGGATACGGCTATATCGAAACGGCACAGCGACTCCGCACCTTCGAAGCGCACTCGCTCTACCGCGCCAGCCGTTTCGTCGAGAAGCCCGACCACGAGACCGCTGAGCGCTTCCTGACCTCGGGTCAATTCCTGTGGAACGCGGGCATGTTCGTGTTCCGGGTGGGTCGCCTGATCGCAGAATTCGAGCAATACGCTCCCGAGTACCTGGAAGCCCTCGAGCCTGCGCAGGCTGGTTCCGCTGAAACCCTCCAAGCGGCCTTCGAGCGCGTACCCAAACTGCCGCTCGACCGCGCCATCATGGAACGTTCAGCCAAAGTCCAGGTCATCCCGAGCGAGTTCGGATGGGATGACCTGGGCGACTGGAATGCCCTGGCGCGACTGATTCAGGGCACGGCACAAAACGCGACCGTCGGTCGGCACCTGGGTCTGGACACTTCCGGAGCGATTCTGTACACGACCACGGGCGAAGACCTGATCGTGACCATCGGCTTGGAAGACGTGGTAATCGTGCGCGATGGCAACGTCACGCTGGTGGCCCGCAAGGATCGCACGCAGGACATCAAACGTCTGGTCGAGCGCATGAAATCCACTCCCGAACTCGAGCAATACGTCTGATGGCAGTTCACCTCTTGCGAATCGGGAAACCTGTTGCTCGACCGGGCGAAGGACAGGTTCTAGACGCACAAAACCGTCTGATGTAGGGCAGGCCCGCGACCTGCCCTCCCCTCGAGATTCAGCTTCGAAGACTTTGGCACGAGATCGAATATCTTTTGACTGGACTCTGGAATCCCAGTCAGCGCCTCTGAGTGCAGAACGCACCACGGTTGAAGGGATGGCTCCGATCAGCACTGCATCAAAGTACCGTCCAGCACACACGGATGATTTAGCGTGCTGGACGGTGTTCGTCGTACATGCTGAAAACATTTCCAGACGCGATGGATGGTCTCGAGGATGGAAAGCCATGCGAAGTTCGCGGGATGCACTGGGCTTGGATCAGCCTGTTCCCTCAAACCCGCGCCCGATACCGGCGTCGGAACACCAGACTGAAGATGACCACCGCGATCAGCCCCACCGGCCAGAGTCCGAGCAGCGCTTGGAGTTTGGCCAGTTTGTCCCACCACGGGATCGGCTCTGGCGGTTCGCCCAACAGCACGCGGGCGGCGGGCTTGAAGCTGCCATCGGGCCGCACCAATCCCAGGTGGCGTTCGACCTCGGCTGCACCCGGCATCAGCCCGGACGGAAAATCGTGGAGCGTCCACGCGAAAAAACCGACCCGCGCAGGCCCGAGCAACCTGAGGGCGTCCGCGTAGAACTGCGCTTGCTCGAGTTCCGTGTGCGGATCGGGCAATTTGGAGGCTTGCGTGTGAAAGCCGAACTCTTCGAGCAGCACGGGCTTGCCGGTCTTTCCAGCGCGCTCGAGCCTGCTTGTGAGCGCCGAGAGCAGCCCATAGTGATGGATCGTCACGAAGTCCAGACTTCGCGCGAGTTCGGGATCGGGGTCGCTCAGGCCCGCCGTGACGGGCTTGCCCGTCCGGGAGCGCACCCAAATCGCCACGAAGTTCAGGAACGGGCGTATGCGGTTCCATCCGGCCTTCGGCGCGTCGCGCTCGGCTTCGTTCTTGATGTCCACGGCGATCACCGCCGGGTCGCGCAGCGCCCTCGAGAGCCGCTCTAAACTGCCCATCGCGCCGGGCAGATCCTCGAGCCGATAGGTGGTGAAGCCGTCCAGAAGCGTCACGATCACGCCGAGTCGCTCCGCGCGCGCGATCTGAAGGAGCTGAGAAAGATGCTCGAACGCGACCTCCGGCGTCGGGTACGGGATGAAGATCCGCACCGCGTTCAGCCGAAGCGAGGCCGCCAACCTGAAATCTGAGCGGACTTCGGAGGTCTCGAAGCCCGGCCAGAACCCACCGAACGGCGCGCTGCGCCCGACGTAGTTCACCCCGCGCAAGGCGGCGAGCTTCGCCGCCAAACGTTCGTCCGGTTTCACCGGAGCCTCGAGTTCTTCGTCGCGGTTCACGCGCCAGTGGTGAACTCGCCAATCGCCATCGTCGAGCTGCATCACGACATCCATCTCGCGCCGCGCGATGCGCGCCGACCCAGGATCGCCGTCCAGGGCCTGCGCGTACCAGTGCGTGTCGGTAAAAGAGATCGTCGCGGCATCCGGCGCGTAGAAGTGAAGTTTCAGGTGGTGATCCCAGCTGACGACGTGCGCGCGCGGCCCGAGCGAGGCGGCCAGCGCGTCCTCGAGGGCGCCCTCCTGAAAGTGCGAGCGCAAACCGGAGCCGTCCTTGGTCAAGCGCGCGAACGACAGTTCCTCGAGGGCCAGCAGGTAATCGCTGGCGATGCCCTCGCGGGTGAAGCGCTCCATCGGGCGCGACCCGCCGAGCGCGTCCGGCAACCAGGTCAGCGTCCCCGGTCGCGCCTCGCGCGGCTCGACCAGGTGGAGCGCCGACTCGAGCCGTTCGGCCCGCTGTGCGCGCGCGAAAAGGTCAATCACGATCCTGGACAGCCCGTAGGCGAGCACCGCACCCAGCGCCAGGAGCGCGATCCAGACGACGAGTTTCTGGTTCGAGATCGGTTCGCGGCGCGGGTCGCTCACTTGGCCTCCGGCTTGACCTCGACGGCTTCGAAGGCCACGGCGCTCATCGAAGTCTGAAGCCCGATGTACCCGTTCCGGGCCTGAAAAGCCACGTCTTTGGCGAGAATCCGGTCGTCCAGTTTGAGGGTGAAGGCGCTCTGGGAGACGTTGATCTCGAGATCGTGGGCGGCCTGACCGGGAACCGGGACGGGCGCGGAACCCTGCCCGGCAAACGCGCCGTTGGCATCGTAGGAGCCCCACGCGACCGCGTGCCCATCGTCGGTGAAGCGCACCATCTCCGAGGCATTTTTTGAACCCGCTTGAGCGGCGTTGAAGAACGCGCCGCCGCCGCTGCCGCTCGTGTGCCTCAGGCGCACGTGCAACACGTACGGCGCACCGAAAGTCTGATTGTAAAAAAGACCCTGATCGTAGCCCTCCGCGCGGCGCTGGACGTAGGTGCTGCCCTCGAGCGCCCAGTCTCCGCCCACCGCGATCCAACCGGCGTCGAGCGGTTGGCGCTCGAACGTCGCCGTGAACGATGCCTTGATGGCGGGCGGCGGGTCGGTCGAGACTGCGGTCTGAGGCGCGCTCGGGCTCGGCGTTACCGCTCGCGCCTTCGACGCGACGCTCGAGTTCCCGGTTCTCACCTCGAGCGCGTCGAAGGCCACCGTCCCCACGGAACTTTGCAATCCGGCGTGCCCGGATTCCGAGATGAGCGGCACGTCGCTGGCGATCACCGCCCCGTCGAGACGAATCGTGTAGGCATCCTGCTCGGCTTCGATCTCGAGCGCGTGGAGCGAGTTCGGCAGGTTGGCTTGCTCGGGTTTCAAGCTGGCAGAGCCTTGATTGACGTACTCGCCGCGCGCATCGAATTGGCCCCACAGCAACCCCTTACCGTCGTCGCTGTAGCGCACGACCTGCGCTCCGTTGCGCGTGCCGGGATCGGGAGCGTTAAAGGATAAACCAGCCCCGCCGCCGTCCGGGGCGCGGAACTGCGCGCGAAGCGTGTAAGGCGGCGTCAAGCTGGTCGTGGAGTACGCCAGGTGATCGAAGCCGGCTCTGGTTTTTTGCGTCAGCGCACCACCCTCGAGCTTCCACTCGCCCGAAAGCGCGCGCCAGCCCGCAGCGCCCAACCCGCCCTCGAGTTTTCTCGGGTCAATCAGCTGCACGACTTGCGGTTCGATGGATGCGGTTACGGCGGGCGGACTCGGCATCCCGAGGCGCTGGGCCGGAAAGGCGTGCCCGTAAAGCGCGAGGTTGAGCAGCCCCACGACCAGGGCCGCACCAGAAATCAACGTTCCCCACGGCCAGCCCCGCCA
Organism: uncultured Deinococcales bacterium; assembly: GCA_964244895.1. Classification (GTDB taxonomy): domain Bacteria; phylum Deinococcota; class Deinococci; order Deinococcales; family JAAFIG01; genus CAXTKV01. The sequence continues at coordinate 1,517 of CAXTKV010000006.1, read as the reverse complement.
GGAGGTCGGCAACGAGGTCGGCCAGACCCGCGGTGGCCTGATCCCTGAAGCCGCCCGAGCGCCGGATGTCGGGTCGAACTTCGCGCGCAACAGCTCGCGCATCGGAACCTCGAAGCTGTGAAACGCGACGGAGGACAATCCGACGGCGACCACCGCGTAGAGCGCGTAAAACCAGAACGCGTGCCCATCGTCCGTGTTCATGCCAAGCGCCGTCAGGCTGCGGTAGAGCGCTTCCCAGACCGGGTTGTGCAGGATGTACAGGCAGTAACTGGCCTCGCCCAGACGAACGAAGCGTGGAATCGACAGGAAACGCGTCAACGCGCCGCGACCCGAGGCGAGCCCGAGCACGATCACGGCGAACAGCGGCAAGAGCAGACCGTTGTGCAACAACGGGTACGGCACGATGGGGCTGACACTGAGCACCAAAAATACCGCGCCCACCGCGACCGTTCCCGCCCGTCCCCAGCGCTCCGAGATCGGGCCGCGCTCGAGCAGCGTCAAGAAATATTTGCCCAGCACCACGCCGATCAGAAATTCCGGCGTGCGAGCGAGCGGATGGTACTTGAGCGCCGCCAGCCAGAAGTGATACCCGCCGACGAACTCGCCGGTGGCCTCGGCGAACATGTAAAGCGCCGGTGGAACGAGCGAGGCGAGCCACAGACCGCCGACCCAGGCGAGGATCTTCCACGGCCCGTCGAAGCGAATCCGGGGGTAAAGGAACGCCGCGACCAGTGGAAAGACGAGGTAAAAAAAGGCGTCCGTGCTGGCGCTCCATCCCGGACAGTTCCACTGGCAGGCCGCACCCGGAAACCACGCCTGCGTCAGCGATGGCACGCTCAGCAGAACGCCGAAGATGGTGAAGCCGGTGAGTTTCTCATCGGCAATTTTTTGCGGCAAGAACGGCAACCACAACAGCAACCCGAGCAGGTAAACTGGATAGAGCCTCGAGAAGCGCGCGATCCAGAAGCGCCGGGCGTTCAGCGGCCTCGCGCCTTTCGCATCCAGGTAGACGTAACTGAGGATGAACCCGGTCATGACGAAGAACAGGTTCACGCCGACGTGCCCGGCATCGGCGATGTTGCGGATGAAAGCTGGGGCGCCCTTGAACTGCTCGAGACCGAAATGATAGTTCATGATGTTCAGCGCCAGGAACAACCGCAGGCCTGTGAGCGCGTCGAGGATCGGGCGTCCGGGGGCGACCGAAGGCGTTCGGCTCGGGGGAACCTTCTCGGTGACACCGTCCGGGACGCGAATATCGACGTGCGCGCTGGACGGTGTTTTCTGGGGGCGTTTCGCTTGCGCGTCGGTTGCGAGGGATCGCTCCAACGCTTGTGCGACATCGGCGGCGGATGTTGGCCAGACAGCCTCCGGCGTTCCAGACCCGAGCGCGGCATCGACGCGGGCACGCGTTTCATCGGATTGCACGGTGGCTGGGTCGGTGTGGTTCATCGAGGTTTCTCCGGTGAGGCGCGCGGAATCTCGAGCGTGACGGTGCTATCGAAAACCGTAACCCGCAC